>CAVAMP010000028.1:0-31636 GCA_963589825.1 Flexilinea sp.
TGTCATATAGGCGGGGACAAGCAGGGTTTCTCCGTCTTTCTGCAAATCCTTTGTGTAAATCAAATATCTCTTCCCGACAACACCGGAGAACTTGTTGCAGAAAATATCGAGCGACTTGTGGGATTTGTAGCCCGATGATTTGACTTCAATCGGGTGAAGCTTGGCTCCGCGCGAGAGCAGAAAGTCTATCTCGTAATTATGGTTGTCATCCTTCGGCCATGTGTAATAGAAGAGTCTGTTGCCCGAGGCGGTCAACATCTGCGCGACCACATTCTCGTAAACATATCCCAGATTGGTGTTGAGCTTGTCATTCAACAGCTTCTGATAGATTACATTTTCAGTATAATCCTTGTCCCAGAATGCAAGGGTGACGAAAAGTCCGGTGTCTGCGCAGAAAATCTTATACTTGGAAATGTCCTTTGTGAGTGACATCCCCACATTCGGGTCATTGGAATGATATGAGAAAAGAACCGTCTTGCTGTCCTCCAGATCTTTCAGGAGTTCCCTCAGCTTGGTTTCTTCGACCTGTCCCAACACTGCGGATGGCTTGTAGCGGTTGCTCGTCTGGCTCAGTTGGGACGGAATCTCCATAAATAGAGTTTCCAAACGGCCGGTCTCGTCAAGTTTCTGAAAATCTTCTCTATAAATCGAGATGATGCCCCGTTTGGCCTGATCCACTATGCTGAAATTGTTGGATTCAATGAAGGCTTCCACGGCCTGAGGCATACCGCCCACCAGCATATACAGCCTGAAGTCGCGCATTTTGTCGCGATGTACCCCGGAGAGAGGGAGCCGCTTGTCGAAAAATGTGCGGAGCAGGGGCACGGTGGCCTCATCTCCCATAGCCCACCTGAATTCTTCATAGTCCATCGGGTGGAGAGTGAGGCGCTCTTCTTCGCTCGGGATGGTTATGTCCTTTGTGTTCTTCCTGATGCTAATCAGAGACCCTGTTTCGATATAATCGTAGCGTCCGTCCTTGACAAGATACTTTATCGCCTGTCTGGCCTGGGGGCATTTCTGTACTTCGTCGAAAATGATTACAGATTTCCGCTCTTTCAAAACGACATTGTAAAAAGATTGCAGCTGAAGAAAGATATAATCCTTGTTCATAAGGTTGCTGAACAGGGATTTAACCTCTTCCGAGGCTTCATTGAAGTCTATAAGAATATACGATTCATATTCATTCGCGGCGAACTGTTCGACAAGGGTCGATTTGCCGACTCGCCGTGCTCCTTCGATTAAAATCGCCGTTTTCCCATTCCGTGCCCGCTTCCACTCGAGAAGACGGTCATACAGTTTCCTTTTGAATATCCGTGCCATTTTTCCGATATATGGTTGTGTTTCAATCGCAAAGGTAGCACTTCAATCCGAGTTACCAAAATCTTTTTCTAGAAAATATACCAAAATACCAAAATGTTTTCTTGGAAAATATACCAAAATACCGAAATGTTTTCCTAGAAAATATACCAAAATACCGAAATGTTTGCCCTTTTAGAGCTCCCGCCAGCGGATGGACGGGTCGCGGCGCCAGTAGGACATCTGGCGTTTGGCGTAGCGCCGGGAGTTTCGCTGAATCAGCTCCACGGCCCTCTCCAGGGAGGTTACCGGACCGTCGCCTTTGGAGGTCGGACCCCAGCCTTCGCCTCCTACGCGGCCTTCCAGGAAGTCGAACCAGGCGAAAATCTCCTTGTAGCCTACTGTCTGAAGGGCGGGGCGGTCTCGGAACTCTCTGAGGGAGCGGACTTCTTCCACGAGACCACTGTCCACCATCCCGAGGACCCTCGCGTCGATTCTTCTGTAAAGTTCTTCCTTCGGGCGGGTGAGCCCGATTTTAACGATTTCGTAGTCGCGTTTGCGGGATGGGGAAGTCTTGAACGAGGAGAATTTACGCCCTGTCATAAGGCAGACTTCAAGGGCGCGGATGACCCTCTGGCGGTTGGATAGGTCTATCTGGGCGCAGGTCTCCGGGTCGAGCATCCTTAACTGCTCTGCAAGAGGGGAGACCCCTTCGGCGTCGCACCGGGTGCTGAGTTCCCTTCGAAGAGCCTCGTCGGCCGGGGGGAAGTCGTCCAGACCGTTGCAGAAGGCGTCGACGTAAAACCCTGAGCCTCCGCACATTACCAAAGTCCTGTCGCCGCCTTCCTCAAAAAGGCGGTCCACAAGGGCGTTGGCCTCCAGCTCGTACCGGCCGGCGGTGTAGTTTTCCAGAACTGAATTGGAGTGAATAAAATAATGCTTCACGGCGCTAAGCTGTGAAGCATCAGGGACAGCAGTCCCGATTGTCATTTCCTTGAAAATCTGTCTTGAATCGCAGGAGATTACGGGTGAGCCGCACTCGAGGGCACGCTGAACGGCGAAATCGGTTTTCCCGACCCCGGTCGGTCCCAATATAATCTCAAGCCGTTTCAAGCGGGACAGTCCAATTTCAATTGTTAGAAATCTTAAATGTATTACTTGATGATGCTGATTAAAAAGATGGAGTGCAAGGCTTGCCGCTTTTTAATCAACATCGTCCTTGCCTTCGTTCTCGTCATAGACCTGCTCCTCTTCCTCCTTGTCCTCATCCTCGTCGTCCTCATCCTCGTCCTCAAAATCATCATCGTCGTCCTCATCGTCCCAGTTCCCCTCTTCCTTGCGGATGATGTTGCGCTTCTTGTCCTCAGGCAGGTCTTCGTAGGCCACATAGCCGTTCTCGAACTCAATCGGATTCGGACCCTTCGTCTCCACGAGGACCGGATAGACAATTCCCTTTCTCTCAGGCACTTCGCCTTCGAAATCCACGAGAACGCTCTTCTTGTTCGTCGTGTCGTAGAAATAGACGAAACTGTCCTCGCCCCTCTTGTGGCAGTCCCCGAGAGTCACCTCGTCGATTGTGCCCTTGCCCATATTCTGCACGCTGTAACGCGCAACGGCGCTTCCGTCAGGAGCGACAGCCTTGAACAGAACTATCTGATCCATAGGAAAATCCATATCCGCGTGCATTTTCTTGTGGAAAGAATAGAGCGAACTCGTTGCCTTGAGTTCATAAACCCTTGCAAAGCCCTTCAGTCCGGGCAGTGAAACTCTGTACTTGAGAATCATAATCGTTGTGACCTAAAACTAAAACAACCGCCCCTCTGAAGTGCCTTGGATCGCGCATTTCTGCCTGAAACCGGGGTATGTTCTTCAAAGGGGTCGGCAAAGTTACAAATGATATTTGAAAAGTGAAAAAATATGTATAATTTTGAATGGATATATATGGAAGGGCGGGGGCCAGCGGAAAAATCCGGGCTCATAAAACATTGATACGACGGGGATTATGGAAACTTCAGAAGCGATTAAGGACACATATCTGAGCATAGCGGGGACGGCCGAAGGCCTCTTCCGTGACAACGGCTCGCGCTTCATTGCCCTCGCGTACCCCGTGGAGAGCGTGGAAAGCGTGAAGGAGATTGTCTCTTCGCTTAAAAAGGAATACCACGACGCCCGCCACCACTGCTACGCCTACCGCATCGGCTACCGCGGGGACACCTTCCGCGCTAGTGACGACGGGGAGCCCTCCGGGTCGGCTGCAAGGCCCATTCTGGGGCAGATTGACTCGCTGGGCCTGAGCGATGTGCTGGTTGTGGTGGTGAGATATTTCGGCGGCATTAAACTCGGCATCCCGGGGCTTATCCGGGCCTACAAAACCTCCACCGCCGACGCCCTCTCAAAGGCGCAGATTGTCGAAAAAACGGCCTCCGAGGACTACTCGCTGAGGTTTTCCTACGACAAGATGAATCCGGTGATGAAACTCCTCAAGGATATGGACATCCCCACTTCGGACCAGCAGTTCGCTCTCGAATGCTCCCTCCGCGCCCGCGTCCGCCTTCGTTCGGTGGAGGATTTCCTCCGGCGGGTCGCCGACATCGGTGGCTGCACGGCAGAGAAAATAGGCGGCGCGCAGTAGCATAATTTATTTTGTCCGCATTCCCGATTAGGGCAGCGGAATCAGTTTTTTTTATATAATTTTGTATTTTATAAACATCAACGATATGGCAAAGACAGTTCACAATTTCAATGCGGGGCCTTGCGTCCTGCCAAAACCGGCCATCGAGGCTGCAATAGAGGCACTGAAGGATTTTTCCGGCACCGGAATGTCGGTCATCGAGATTTCCCACCGCACAAAGGAGTGGGACGCTGTGATGGACGAATGCCGCTCTCTCTGGAGGGAGCTCCTCCACATCCCCGAGGACTATGAGATTCTCTTTCTCGGCGGCGGCGCAAGTATGGGTTTCCTCTATGTGGTTATGAACCTTCTCGAAAAGAAGGCGGGCTATCTGGAGACGGGCGTATGGGCGAAGAAAGCGCTCAAGGAAGCCAAGGGTTTCGCCGCGTCAAAGGGTGCTGAGGCATTTGCAGTGGCATCTTCAGCCGACAAGACCTATTCCTATATCCCGAAGGGGTACGAAATTCCATCTGATCTGGACTATTTCCATATCACCACCAACAACACCATCTACGGCACCGAAATCCGCACCGACATCGACAGCCCTGTTCCCCTTGTGGCGGATATGTCTTCGGACATAATGTCCCGTCCGGTGGATGTTTCCAAGTATGCGGTCATCTACGGAGGCGCGCAGAAAAACGTGGGTCCTGCCGGGGTTATGTTCGCAATCGTGCGCAGGGACGCTCTCGGAAAAGTTTCGCACTACATCCCGACAATGCTTAATTATCAGACACATATCGACGGCGCGTCAATGTTCAACACCCCTCCTGTGTTCCCGATTTTCGTGATGAAGGAGACTCTCAAGTGGCTCAAGGCTCAGGGCGGAGTGGAGGCCATCCACAAAATCAATGTGGAAAAGGCGGGGCTTCTCTACGACGAAATCGACCGCAACCCGCTCTTCACTGGCACCGCCGCAAAGGAAGACCGCTCCATTATGAACGTATGCTTTGTTATGGCGCCGGGCTATGAGGCTCTCCAGGACGAGTTCCTCGCTTTCGCCAAGGAGCGCGGAATGGTCGGCATCAAGGGCCACCGCTCAGTGGGCGGCTTCAGGGCTTCGCTCTACAACGCCTGCCCTGTGGAATCCGTGAAGGCTCTGATTGCAACAATGCAGGAATTTGAAAAACTTCACAAGTAGCTTTCTTTTGGGGCTATAACTTTTCTCTCATCAGTCGAGTACTCCAGTACACTCCTTCTTCGAGAAAAGTCCTATCCTCCAAAATCCGTCGCAAAGATTTTTACCCAACATTTAGACTACATTTATATGAAGATACTTATCGCTACTCAGAAACCCTTTGCGCCTGCGGCTGTGAAGGGAATCAGGGAAATAGTTGAGGGTGAGGGACATACTCTCGCGCTCCTGGAAAAATACGCCGACGAGGCCGAGCTCATTCGGGCCGTCGGCGATGCTGACGCGCTCATCGTGCGCTCCGACAAAGTCACCGCAGCTGTTCTTGACGCTGCGCCGAAGCTTAAAATCGTCGTCCGCGCCGGGGCCGGGTATGACAACCTGGACCTTGCCGCCTGCTCTGCGCACGGGGTCGTCGCAATGAACACCCCGGGGCAGAACGCTAACGCCGTTGCGGAGCTTGTCATCGCCCTTATAATCTACATTTCCCGCAACCAGTTCACTCCTGGAACGGGCAGCGAGATTTCAGGAAAACGGATCGGTCTTCAGGCCTACGGAAACGTGGGCAGGCTTGTCGCCGCAAAGGCCCGGGCGCTCGGAATGAGCGTTATGGCGTTCGACCCGTTCGTCCCAGCGGAAAAGATTGAGGCGGACGGAGTTGAGGTGGCTTCTTCTCTGGAGGAGCTCTATTCCGGCTGCAATTTCGTTTCGCTCCACATCCCCGCAACTCCCGAGACCCGCGGCTCAATCGGCTCCGCCCTTGTGTCCCGTCTTCCTAAGGGAGGCTGCCTCGTGAACACAGCCCGCAAGGAAGTCATCGACGAGGCTTCGCTGCTGGAGGCTCTCAAGGGGAGGGAAGACCTCAAGTATGTCGCCGATGTCGCTCCTGAGGCCGCCGCCGAGTATGCCGCCGCGCTCGGCAAGCGCTACTTCGCCACCCCGAAGAAAATGGGCGCGGAGACCGCCGAAGCCAACATCAACGCCGGCCTTGCCGCAGCCCGCCAGATTTGCGGTTTCTTCGCAACAGGCTGTGAGAAGTTTCGGTTGAATAAGTAATATTGAATAAATAATAGTGTAAATTAATGCAGACCCGCACAACGAAGCAATGCGCTTTTTAATTCGGTCTGCCGCTACAATATGGTTAGAGTAAAACCCTTTGCGGCGCTCCGCCCGCCGCGCGAAATAGTCGAAGAGGTTGCCGCAAGGCCCTACGACGTTCTGAACTCCGAGGAGGCGAAGGCTGAGGCAGGGGAGAAATCCCTCCTGCACATAACCCGCCCCGAGATTGACTTCAACCCGATTGCGGATGAACATTCCCCCGAGGCCTACGACAAGGCCGTGGAGAATTTCTCCAAGTGGAAAAGCCGCGGCTGGCTCCGTCCCGACGAGAAGGAGTGCTACTATGTCTATGCCCAGACTATGGACGGCCGCACCCAGTACGGCATCGTGCTCTGCGCCCACGCCGACGACTACGCTTCGGGGGCCATCAAAAAGCACGAGCTCACCCGCAAGGAGAAGGAGGACGACAGGATGATTCACATCCGCATCCAGAACGCCAACATCGAGCCCGTCTTTTTCGCCTATCCCGACAACGCCGCGATTGACTCCATAGTCCGCAAATACACCGCGAAGACCCCTGAGTACGACTTCACGGCACCTGACGACGGCTTCGGCCACCGCCTCTGGATCATCGATTCCGACGAGGACATCGCCGCCATCAGCCGCACATTCGCCGCAATCCCCGCCTTCTATGTCGCTGACGGACACCACCGTACGGCGGCTGCGGCAAGGGTGGGCGCGGAAAAGAGGGCCGCTAACCCCCGCCACACCGGCGAAGAGGAATACAACTGGTTTATGGCCGTCGCCTTCCCCGAGAGCCAGCTCAAAATCATAGACTACAACCGTGTGGTCCGCGACCTTAACGGCCACACCCCGGAGGAAATCCTGGAGCTTCTTCGGAAGGATTTCGCCGTTGAGCTTCTCGGAAATGAAAAGGACCGTCAGGCAGCCCCGGGAGGCGTCAAAGCCGGCTTCGCTCCGCGCGGACTCCACAATTTCTCGATGTATCTCGGCGGAAAGTGGTACAGTCTCACCGCACTCCCCGGCCGCTGCAACGACGCCGACCCGATCGGGGTGCTGGACGTCACGGTGCTCTCAGACCTCGTTCTTGACCGCATCCTCGGCATCAAGGACCTCCGCACCGACAAGAGGATCGACTTTGTCGGCGGCATCCGCGGCATAGGCGAACTCGCCCGCAGGGTGGACAGCGGAGAAATGAAAATAGCCTTCGCCCTCTACCCGGTTTCAATGAAGCAGCTCGTGGACATAGCCGACAGCGGCAACATAATGCCCCCGAAGACCACCTGGTTCGAGCCCAAACTCCGCTCCGGCCTCTTCATCCACAGCCTCGACGAGCCCAAGTAAAGCAAAACGGTGCGTAAAACGGCGTTTTTACGCACCAACTGCTTCTTGAGATGAGAACGGTGCAAAAATGAGGTTTTTTGTGCACCAAATACCCCCGCCCGACAAAAAAATAGCGGCCAGGTCTCAAAACCCGGTCGCTATTTCTATAACGCCATACGAGGAGGGCGAAATTGTATAAAGGGATGGGATGCAAGGCTCTTAATAACGCCCCAGGCGCTACAGCGCCGTGCGGAGTCTTTGAAGGGAGAGGTTGTGTTGATAGGGAAGATGTAGCACGACTTCCCCTACAGAGGGGACGGGAGGGGTGTATGGAAAGAGACCGTTCCTTTAGACAATTTCGCCTAGAATGGAAGGTCGTCAGCGCCCTCCCCTTCCGCAGTAAAATCGGAGGCAGCGGGAGCAGGGGCGGCCTGAGGGGCGCCTGCGCCTGTCGGAGCGGTGTAGCCCGGCGTGCCTGCCGGAGCGGCGCCGTCGCCTGCGCGCTCAATCCTCCACGCCCTGATGTCGGAGTACCACCTTCCGTTCCACTCGCGGGAGGAGAGATTGAAGGACACCTTCACGGTCTCGCCGGCCTGGAAGCCTTCGAGCTCCTTCACCTTGTCCTGTCCCCAGACGTTCATACAAACCTGGGTAGGGTAGTTTCCTTCCTGATATTCAATCACGAACTCCTGCTTTGACCACGCGCCCCTTTGGGAAGTGCCGCTCTGGACAGGGAGCTTCGAGATGATTTTTCCTGTTAATTCAAGTGCCATAATTTTTCTCGATTAAAATCGCACCTTCCCGGGGCAGACTGTGCTCCTTGAAGGTGCGACATCTTAGTTTCCTTTAGCGGAATTATTCCTCCTCTTCGGTATTCTCGACGAATTTGCCGACCTTGGTGACCTCAACCTCGAAAATGAGCACTGAGTTAGGCTCGATTCCGCGGGTTCCCCTCTCGCCGTATGCAAGGTTTGCAGGGATGTAGAAAGTTGCCTTTCCGCCTTCGCCGAGGAGTCCGAGACCCTCAGTCCAGCCCTTGATCACGCGGTTTGCGACGAACTGGGTAGGCTCTTCCTTGTCCATATTGCCGTCGAACTTCTTGCCGTCGATTGTCTTGCCCTCGTAGAATACCCAAACGGTGTCCTTAGGCTGAATCTTGTACTCTGCGCCTTCCTCTGCGATTGCGTACTGAAGACCTGAAGCGGTGGTGTCAACGCCGTTCTTGAGGTTCTCCTCGAGGAATTTCTTTCCCTTTGCAAGGTTCACGGCAGCCTTGTACTCGCTCTTCTTTGAGAGGAAGCCGTTGAGGATGCGTCCCATTTCGTTAGGGTCAACCTTGAACTGGTCGCCGAAGTTCTCTTCATAAACTGAGCCCTCAGCCTTGAGGAAATCGTTCATACCCTTCTTAACCTCGGACATATTGATCTCGGAGAGCTTTTCGCAGAAACCGTTGCCCTTGAGGAATGAGCCGAAGTTAACTCCGATGAGGTAGCTTACTGAGTCAACATCCGCAGATGTCGGAAGCTCGACATCAACCTTTACCGTATTTGTCTTGCAGGAAAGAGCAAGAGTGGCTACGAGTACAGCCGCAAAAATTCTGAGTGCTTTCATAAAATATAAATGTATTTGGTTTTATTCCTAAATCCATATATCCCCGGGGGAATTCACATATCCATATATATATCCATATATACCCATATATACCCATACCCCCGCGCGCGAAAAATCTTCTCCCCCAGGGGCAAAAATTTCCCAGCAGCGGGCAAAGATACAACAAAAACTGCACATTTATTTTGCAAAAGAAAAAATTATGCGTAACTTGGAACATAATTGAGTTTCGCGCTATGATAAGTTCAGAAAAACTCCTTGAAAAACTTCGTCAGTTCTTCGGCTTCAGCTCGTTCAAACCCGGGCAGGAGGAGATTATCCGCCACCTTGTCGAAGGGAATGACGCATTTGTCCTTATGCCTACGGGCGGAGGGAAAAGTATGTGCTACCAGCTTCCGGCCCTTCTGATGGAGGGGACGGCGATAGTCATATCCCCGCTCATCGCGCTTATGAAAAACCAGGTCGATGTCATCCGCGGCTTTGTGGAAGGCAGCGAGGGAGTGGCCCATTTCCTCAACTCCTCGCTCAGCCGCACCCAGCTCGCGGAGGTCCGCGAAGACCTGCTCAAGGGAGTGACGAAGCTTCTGTATGTGGCTCCGGAGTCCCTCACGAAACCCGAGAACGTGGCCCTGCTCAGGGAAATCCACATCTCCTTCTATGCCATCGACGAGGCCCACTGCATCTCCGAATGGGGGCACGACTTCCGTCCGGAGTACCGACGCATACGCGAAATCGTGGATGAAATCGGGCGCGCCCCTATAATCGCCCTCACGGCGACGGCAACCCCCAAGGTCCAGAGCGACATCCTGAAGAACCTCGGCATCCAGGACGCCCGAGTCTTCAAGTCCTCCTTCAACCGGCCGAATCTCTATTATGAGGTGCGCGACAAAACCGACCCCAAGCGCGACATAATCAAATACATACGCCAGAATCCGGGCAAATCCGGCATCATATACTGCCTCAGCCGCAAGAAGGTTGAGGAAATCGCGGAGTTCCTGTGTGTCAACGGGATAGCCGCCCGTCCATACCACGCCGGGCTGGACGCTAAGACCCGCGCCGAGAACCAGGACGCGTTCCTGATGGAGGAGGTGAGCGTCATCGTGGCCACCATCGCCTTCGGAATGGGCATCGACAAGCCTGACGTGCGGTTTGTAATCCACTACGACATCCCCAAGAGCCTCGAAGGCTACTATCAGGAGACGGGGCGAGCCGGCCGAGACGGCGGAGAGGGCCAGTGCATAACCTTCTACAGCAGCAAGGACATCCAGAAGCTGGAGAAATTTATGCAGGGAAAACCCATCGCCGAGCAGGAAATCGGACGTCAGCTCCTTATGGAGACTATGGCCTACGCCGAGTCCAACCAGTGCCGCAGGAAACTGCTTCTGAACTATTTCGGTGAGGACTACACCCAGGACAACTGCGGGGCGTGCGACAACTGCCTTCACCCTAAGCGCCAGTTCGAGGGCTCCGCGCAGATGTGTATGGTCATCGACCTCGTGGACTCGCTTCCTGAGAGGTTCAAGACCGAGCATCTTGCGAACATCCTCGCGGGAGAGACCAATTCGCTGATAGAATCCTACCGCCACGACCGTCTGGAGGCATTCGGCGCAGGACGGGACCACACCTCCCACTTCTGGGCCGCCGTGATTCACCAGGGCCTCATCCTCCATCTTCTGGACAAGGATATTGAGGCATACGGACTTATAAGCGTGACCCCTAAGGGAAGGGAGTATGCGAAGAATCCTACCCCTATAATGCTCACCGAGGACAGGGAATTCGCGGCAGGGGAGGAGGACGACGAGGATGCTGTTCCCGCTTCAGTCAAGGCCGGCAGCGGCGGAGGCGGAGACGAGGTGCTGCTTTCGATGCTGAAGGGCCTCCGCAAGGACCTCGCGCACCGGCTCAAGCTCCAGCCGTGGGTCATTTTCAGTGACGCCGCCCTCGAGGATATGTCCATTATGTACCCTCTCAGCACGGAAGAGCTCCATCACTGTCAGGGAGTCGGCGACGGAAAGGCGAAAAAGTACGGCGGAGAGTTCCTCAAGCTCATTTCCCGCTATGTTGAGGAGAACGAAATCGAGAGGCCGTCGGATTTTGTCGTAATCCGCAGCACCCCTAAGCCGAGCACGGCCGGAATGATCATCAGCAACATCGACCGTCAGGTTTCCCTTGACGACATTGCTGACGCTCTCGGAATGGAATTTGACGAACTTCTGACGAAAATCGAGTCTCTGGTCCAGTCGGGCCTCAAGCTCAATCTCAACTACTACATCCGCCAGACGATTGACGACGACGTCGTTGAGGAGATTTTCGAGTATTTCCGTGACGAAGCCCAGTCAGACTCGCTTGAGGACGCGATTGCGGAGCTCGGGAGCGACTACGAGGAGAACGAGATCCGTCTTGTCCGCCTAAAATTCCTCTGCGAGGTGGCAAACTAAACTCTCGGGGATAAAAGTCACCCCCCCCCGTAAATGATTGAAAATAAGTAAATAACAAATAATTATGATTACATTCGGTTACAGAAACCCCTGGAGCGGCCTCGTGAGGGCTTTCGCTTCCCTCGGACTCGGCATTCTCGCCGTCGCATATCCCGGTGATGTGCTTCCTCTTCTCGTTGAAATTTTTGCCATCGTCCTCGGACTCTACGGCGTCGGAATGCTCATCTATTCCTTTGTCAACCGCAAGGAAAGGCACTTCGGGATGTACCTGAGCAACGCCCTGATTGAAATCGCAGTGGCTGTGCTCGTGTTTATGTTCTCGGGCTACATCGCCAACATCGCGGTGAAACTCATCGGCTTCCTTCTCGTTCTTGCCGGCATCTATCAGGTTATCGTGCTCTTCAGCGCGTGCAGGGTCATCCGTTTCGGATTCTGGTTCTTCCTTCTTCCGGTGGTTGAGGTCGGGCTCGGCTTGGTGCTGATGTTCGCCTCCCAGCTTTTCACGGAGACTGTCGCAATCATCGTGGGAGTGGCTCTCGTGGTTTCAGGACTTTCCGAGCTGATTTCGTCCGTGAAGATTATGATGATTCAGCGGAAGGTCAAGAAGGCTCTGCAACCTGAGGACCAGAAAGCGAATGTCGCTGACGCCGAAGAGCAGAACGCAGAGGTTAAATAAAAAGCGGTCTACCGCGTTGTTCTCCTCTCCCAAATCCTCACAACCCAAAGGTTGCTCCGGTATTGGGCGTCGTCGAGAGCCGTGTATCCCATCTTTTTCTTTAACCTCTGCCCCCCCCCTACACATACACATAGCAGGAGCAGATTGGAGAAGTTAAAATTTGAATAAATGATTCCTCAGGAGACTGTCGACAAGATTTTGGACGCGGCGCAGATTGTGGATGTAGTCAGTGACTACGTCACTCTCAAGCGCCGCGGCTCAGGCTATGTCGCCTGCTGCCCGTTCCACAACGAGAAGACACCGTCGTTCCACGTCTCGCCGTCCAAAGGCATCTACAAGTGCTTCGGCTGCGGCAAGGCGGGCTCTGCGGTGAACTTCGTTATGGAGCAGGAAAGCCTCACCTATCCCGAGGCTCTCCGCCTGCTTGCCCGAAAATACCACATCGAGGTGCAGGAAAAGGAGGAAAGCGCCGAGGACATCGCCCGCAAGCAGCACCGCGACAGCCTTCTTGTGGTCTCCAAATTCGCCTACGACTTTTTCCGTTCCCAGCTCCAGACCCCTGACGGCAAGGCAATAGCCTACAACTACTTCCGCGGCAAGCGCCGCCTTGAGGACTCGACAATCGAAAAATACGGGCTCGGCTGGGCTCCTAAAAGCAGGGACGCCCTGAGCAGGGCTGCCCGCGAGGCCGGCTACAAGGAAGAGTACCTTGTGGAGACGGGCCTCAGCATCCGAAAGGACGACGGCTCCCTCGTGGACCGCTTCTACGACAGGGTGATGTTCCCGATCCATTCAGTGACCGGGCAGGTCATAGCCTTCGGAGGCCGTACGCTGCGCACGGACAAGGAAATCGCCAAATATGTCAACTCTCCGGAAACGGAGATATATGTAAAGAACCGCTCGCTCTACGGAATCTATTTCGCCAAGCAGGAGATCTCGCGGCAGAGAAAGTGCATACTCGTGGAAGGGTATCTCGATGTCCTTTCGATGCACCAGGTGGGGGTTATGAACGTCGTGGCCTCCAGCGGAACTTCGCTCACAGTGGGGCAGGTCGCCCTTATAAAGAGGTTCGCGGACGACGTGACGATCATCTACGACGGGGACAGCGCGGGCATTCACGCTGCAATCCGCGGCATCGGCCTTGTCCTGAAGGGCGGGCTGAATGTTCGCGTGGTGCTTCTTCCAGACGGGCAGGACCCTGACGATTTCGCAAAGTCCCACACTCTCGCCGAGGTTCAGGACTACATAAAGCAGAACGAGCAGGACTTCATCGGTTTTATGACCGACATTCTTCTCGGCGAGGCCGGATCGGACCCGCTGAAAAGGTCCGCGCTCATAAACGAGGTGGCGGACACGATTGCCCTCATCCCGGACCAAATTACCCGCGCGATGTACATCCAGTCCTGTGCCGCCAAGTTCCGCACGGACGAGCAGCTTCTCTACGACCGTGTGCGCCACACCCGCGACGCGATGCTTCTTGCAGAAAAGCGGCAGAATGAGCGCGATGCCGAAAGGGCGCGCAGGGAAGGCGGCGCCGAGGGCAGTTCTCAGGACGGAGCCTCCCGGGGGGAGGGCGATGCTGAGGGAAATCCCGTTGCCGCAGAGACTTCTGCTTCAGAGCGGATTGGGGTTCTGCCGGATGGCGCCGCTCCTCAAAAGGCATCGGGGCCTCGCGAGGAAGAGCCGCTCACGGCCCCTGTGGAAAGGGAAATCCTCTGTTTTCTTCTTGAATATGGGGACAATCTCCTCAAATTCGACAGCGATTCCCCGCTCTACGACAGCGAAAGTCCGGAGCCTACGGTGGCGGATTTCATACTCAACACTTTGGAAGGCAACGGGATAGTCTTCCACAACTCGATGTATGCGGCGCTCCTTCAGCAGTACACCTCGCTCTACGACAGCGGCCTGCAGCAGTCCCAGATCCTCACCCGTCTTCGCGACAGTCAGGACCCCGCGACAAGTTCAGCCGCCCGCGACCTGCTTTTTGACAAATACAGCATAACGGTCAAGAACTTCGAGAACACGCTGACATCTTCCGACACGGTGCTTGTGACATACATCCCGAAACTGATGATAAGAATCCAGCTGATGAACACGGAACTGGTGCTGAAGAACCTCCAGAAGGTTATGCTCACCTCCGTCGACCCCGCCGAGCAGGAAAAGGCCCTCGCCGCTTTCGCCGAGCAGAGCCGAATAAAGTCCGCCCTTTCAAACCAGCTTGCAAAATGACGGATGGCTATGTCCCGCCCGCAATAAGGAATTGACCGATTGAGAAAAGATATGACTATATTATATAATAAGGTAATACCGAACACCTTCAGGATGAAGGTCACCGCCGCGGCTTTCGTCGAGTACGGGAACGTGGAGGAGCTTCGCGCCATTTTGAGCGAAGCGTCCCTTCCGCGTCCCCTTCTTTTTGTCGGGGGCTGCAGCAACCTTCTTTTCACCCGCGATTTCCCGGGCACGGTGGCCCACAGCGCGATGAAGGACATCCGCGTTCTTTCCGCTGAGGAGACCGGGGCCTTTGGGGGCGACGGCTTCCCGCTGGGCGGCGCGTCTTTGCAGGACGAAGTTCTCGTTGAGGTGGGATCAGGAGTCGTTTTCGACGATTTTGCCGCCTGGGCCGCAGCCGAAGGGCTTTGGGGAGTGGAAAACCTCTCCCACATCCCGGGCGAAGTTGGCGCCGGAGCGGTGCAGAATGTGGGCGCGTACGGCGTTGAGGCAAAGGATGTTATCGTGAGAGTGAACTGCATCGAGATTTCTTCCGGGAAGGCAGTTTCCTTTAAGAACAGCGAATGTGGCTACGGCTACCGCGCCTCCAATTTCAAGGGCGAGTGGAAGGGCCGCTATGCCGTCACTTCGGTCTTTTTTGCCCTTAGCCGCACTCCTCGTCCGCATCTTGACTACGGCCATCTCCGCTCGGCAGTCGAGGCCGCTCTCCGGGAGGACTCTTCAGCGGAGGCACCTCAGAATGGCTCCCAGGCGTGGGTTCCTCAGAATGGCTCCCAGGCGGGGGCTCCTCAGAATGGCTCCCCTGCGTTGGCTCCTCAGAATGGTTCCCCTGCGGGGGCTCCACAGGCGGGCTCGAAGGGGCAGCTCCCCGAGGGCCTTACCCCCGCGCTCATCCGCCGAGTCGTGACCGCAATCCGCCGCGAGAAACTCCCTGAGCCGGAGACTCTCGGCTCAGCCGGCAGCTTTTTCAAAAACCCCGTCATCTCTCCTGAGCACTTTGAGAAGATCCTTTCAGCGCACCGCGCTGCAAACGGCCCCGAGGCCGCGGTCCCGCACTACGATGTGCTTCAGACCGGGGAGCCGGCCGTGAAAGTTCCCGCCGCGTGGCTCATCGAGCAGTGCGGATGGAAGGGCAGGGAGATGGGCGGAGCCGCCTGCTACTCCCGTCAACCGCTTGTCATCGTGAATCAGAGCGGCAGCGCCACCCCGGAGGAAGTCATAGCCCTGGAAACCGCAATTATCGCCTCGGTGCGTGAGCGCTTTGGGATAGACCTCCACCCCGAAGTGGAACACATTTGAGAGTCTTTTGGGTCTATCCTCCAAAATCCTTCTCAAATAGAGGGGGAAGGGTTATATATAAATAAGTTAGATACTTGCGAAAACTTAAATAATAGTATATGGAAGAAGAAAAAGTGCAGACAAAGCTCCCGGAGAACGCGACGCGCGAGCTCCGTCCGGGGGAGGAGTACCAGCCGCTCCTCTCGCCGCACAAAAACTATCCTGAGGTCACCCCGTGGTCGGTCTCCGTGGGTCTAGTGATGACCATAATCTTTTCGGCTGCGGCAGCCTACCTCGGCCTCAAAGTCGGTCAGGTCTTCGAGGCCGCCATCCCTATCGCCATCATCGCGGTGGGCCTCTCCTCGGCCCTCGGAAGGAAAAACAGCCTGGGCGAAAACGTGATGATCCAGTCCATCGGATCCTGCTCCGGAGCCATCGTGGCCGGTGCAATCTTCACCCTTCCTGCCCTCTACATCCTTCAGGACAAATATCCGGAGCTCACGGTGAACTTTTCCAAAGTGTTCTTCTCCAGCCTTTTGGGCGGCGTGCTCGGCATCCTTTTCCTCATCCCGTTCAGAAAATACTTCGTTAAGGAGATGCACGGAAAATATCCTTTCCCTGAGGCCACGGCCACAACCCAGGTGCTTGTGAGCGGTGAAAGCGGCGGGAAAGGCGCCAAGACCCTTCTTGCGAGCGGTCTTATCGGCGGACTCTACGACTTTGTCGTCGCCACCTTCGGAGCCTGGAGCGAAACCATCTCCACCACGACCCTCGCCCTCGGACAGACGATTGCCGACAAGGCGAAACTGCTCCTCAAGGTCAACACCGGGGCGGCCGTGCTGGGACTCGGGTACATCGTGGGCCTGAAATACTCCTTCATAATCTGCTGCGGAAGCTTCCTCGTGTGGCTCGTCATAATCCCGCTAATGAACCTAATCTGGGGCGGCAGCGTGCTTGACTTTATGGGCACCGGCATCACCCAGACCGTCTCCGAGATGACTGCGGACCAGATTTTCAGCAACTACGCCCGCCACATCGGCATCGGAGGCATAGCGACCGCAGGAATCATCGGCATAATCAAATCCTTCGGAGTCATAAAATCCGCCGTGGGACTTGCCACACGCGAGTTCAAACGCAAAAAAGGTGACGCAGCCGAGCAGGAAGTTCTCAGGACCCAGAGGGACATTTCGATGAAAATCGTCGTTCTCGGCATCGTCATCGCCCTTGTCGCAGTCTTCATTTTCTTCGCTTTCGGCGTGGTTGACAACCTTTGGCTCGCTCTCGTGGGACTTCTCATCGTCGCGGTCATCGCCTTCCTCTTCACCACAGTCGCCGCGAACGCCATCGCCATCGTGGGCTCCAACCCTGTGAGCGGAATGACCATTATGACCCTCATCCTCGCCAGCCTCATCCTGGTTGCCTGCGGACTCAAGGGCACTGCCGGAATGGTGGCCGCAATGGTAATCGGCGGAGTGGTCTGCACGGCGCTTTCTGTCGCGGGAGCGTTCATCACCGACCTCAAGGTGGGATATTGGATCGGAACCACTCCTAAAAACCAGGAGACCTGGAAATTCCTCGGAGTGCTTGTTGCCGCCGCCACCGTGGGAGGCGTGATGATGGTGCTCAACCAGACTTACGGATTCACCGGCGAAAACGCCCTCGTAGCCCCTCAGGCCAACGCAATGGCTGCCGTCATCGAACCGATGATGAACGGAGGAAACGCTCCGTGGCTGCTCTACGGCATCGGTGCCGTGATTGCGATCGTCCTCACCCTGTGCAAGGTGCCGGCTCTCGCATTCGCCCTGGGAATGTTCATCCCGATTGACTTGAACCTCCCGCTTCTTGTGGGCGGCGCAATCTCGTGGTTCGTCTCAACCCGCAGCAAGAAGGCTGAAGTCAACGCCGCAAGGCAGGAAAAAGGCACGCTCATCGCTTCCGGATTCATCGCCGGCGGCGCTCTTATGGGCGTTGTGAGCGCAATCCTCAAGTTCGCGAAAGTGGACTGGTACATCCCTTCAGACAGCGTCTGGGCACAGTATTGGGCCGAGCCGGTTGCCATCCTCCCTTATATCGCCATCATCGGATATATGATAATATCCTCAATGAAAGCGGAAAAAACCGGGACAAAATAATGGCGGGCTGCCTGCTTAAAAGAGTAAAAGTTAGCTTTATAATAATATGGAAAAGATTTTAGACAGATTTTTAAGATACATCGCCGTGGACACCCAGTCCGACGAAAACAGCGAGACCCAGCCGAGCGCGGCTAAGGAACTGGACCTTCTGAGAATGCTCCAGGGTGAGCTTACTGCCCTCGGAGTGAAAGCGACGCTCGACGAGTGGGGATATGTTACGGCGGAAATCCCGTCAAACCTCCCTTCTGGCGCCAAAGCCCC
This sequence comes from Flexilinea sp., assembly GCA_963589825.1. GTDB lineage: Bacteria > Bacteroidota > Bacteroidia > Bacteroidales > UBA932 > Cryptobacteroides. The sequence continues at coordinate 18,125 of CAVAMP010000028.1, forward strand.
CGCAATCGGCTTCATAGCCCACGTGGACACCTCTCCAGACGCGTCCGGAGCGGACATAAAGCCGCAGATAATCCCGGACTATGACGGCTCTGACATCCCTCTGAAGGGTGTGGAAGGCCTCTCGCTCAAGGTTTCCGATTTCCCGGAACTCGCCGACTATAAGGGACAGACGCTCATCACCACCGACGGCACGACCCTTCTCGGAGCCGACGACAAGGCCGGCGTCGCGGAGATTATGCAGGCGGTGCAGTACATCGTTGAGCACCCCGAGTTTAAGCACGGCAAGGTCTGCGTAGGCTTCACTCCAGACGAGGAAATCGGCAGGGGAGTGGTGAAATTCGACACAGGGAAATTCGGCGCGGACTACGCCTACACTATGGACGGCGGCGCAGTGGGCGAACTCGAGTACGAAAACTTCAACGCCGCTTCCGCAACGGTCCACATCCAGGGCCGCAACATCCACCCGGGCTACGCCAAGGGCAAAATGAAGAATGCAATCCTCATCGGAATGGAGCTCAACGCCCTTCTGCCTGTGGAGCAGAGGCCTGAATACACCGAAGGTTACGAAGGATTTTTCCACCTGATCAGTTTCAATGGCACCGTAGAGGAGGCGACATTCTCCTACATAATCCGCGACCACGACCTCGACCTCTACGAAAAGAGGAAGGCGATCGTGCAGGACTGCGTGAATTTCATCAACGCGAAATACGGCGAAGGCACCGCCTCCGTGGAGGTTCGCCACCAGTACTACAATATGCGCAAGCAGGTCGAGCCGCACTACGAAATCATCGAAAAGGCGGTCAAGGCGATGGAACTCGAAGGCGTAAAACCGAAAATCCAGCCTATCCGCGGAGGCACCGACGGAGCGAACCTCTCCTTTATGGGACTCCCGTGCCCGAACATCTTCGCCGGCGGCCACAATTTCCACGGCAAAATGGAATACGTCCCGCTCGAGTCAATGGAAAAGGCCTCCAAGGTTATCCTCAACATTATCAGCCTCTTCGCCGGAGAATAAGGCCGACGGGGGCGCATCCTTAATCCATCGGGTCGCAAGACTTGTTTAGCGATGAAAATTCATCTCCGCATAGTAGTGACACTGCTTTCCGCGACTCTTTTCGCGGGAAGCCAGTTCTGTGCACTGGCTTCAGACGGTCTTGAATTTCGCTCGCACACCGTCCCCCCGGAGCAGCGCACTTCGCTCCGTCTTGACGGAGGACGGCCTTTCTGTCTTCCGGAGGGCTTCGACCTTGAGTTTGAAATGAAACTTAGGAGCGAGGAACATAATTTCGGCTACGTGTGCAGGGTCATTCTGAACGACACCCTCAGGGTGGACCTTGTCTCGAATGTCGGCTGGACGGGTGAAAAATTCTCTCTTTCGGTTGACGGAGGAAGGCTTATAACCGTCGGGGAACTCTCCGAGGTGGGCTCTTTCGAGTTCGGAAAGTGGATGAATGTCGGTCTGAGACTGGACCCCGCAAAGGACAGCATAAGTCTTTCGTTGGGCTCATTCTCGGCTTCGGCCCCGGTCCCTCTTCCCAAATGCAACAGCGTCAGAATCGTTTTCGGCATCCAGGAAGACGCCCCCGCGCCTTCAACCGACTGCCCTCCGATGTCTCTGCGCAATGTTTCCCTCTGTTCTTTGAAGGGAAGGGAAGTGGGCGTCTGGCCGCTTTCGCGTCACGGCGAGGGTTTTACTCTAGATTCTCTCCGCTCCAGAAAGGCGACTGTCCTCAACCCGCTCTGGGAGGCTGACCGCCACCTTGAGTGGAAAGAGATTTCGCACCTTTCAATAACGGGCTCTTCTCCGCAGATTGCCGTTTCCGGAAGGCCTGCGGGGGCGTTCGGATTATATGTCGCGACAGCCGACTCCCTCTATTTTCTTCCGTTTGAAGACGGCGTTGCCGGGTCAAGCCTCGGTTTTCGCAGCGGGCATCCCTACCGTTCCACCTCCAACAGCTTGGTGTTCAATCCGTTGAACGGGGAACTGTACTCCTATTCCATCACGGAGCCGCGGCTCGACCGCTATGATTTTTCTTCCTCCGGATGGAGCGAGAATGACCCGCAGCTCAAATTTTCCTATCTCCACCACAACGAGCTCCTTTCCCCTGACGGGACGCTCGCGGTTTTCGGAGGCTATGACGAGTACACCTACCACGCCTCCCTCTTTGTCCGCGCTTCGGGGGACGCCTCCTGGAGGGAGACCGACCTTTCCGCGGAGATTTCTCCGCGCTACCTTAGCGCTGCAGCTCTTGGGGACGATGGGAAAATCTACATTCTCGGCGGGTACGGAAGCCGCAGCGGAAGCCAGTTCGATTCCCCTCAGTATTTCAGCGACTGCTATGCCGTGGACCCGGGGTGCGGAGAAGTGACCCCGCTCTGGACTTTTGACAATCCCGAGAACGAAGTTTTTGCGAACTCTATGGTTTTCAGCGCTGATTCCTCCCGGTTCTATGCCCTTTCTTTCCGGAACGACCGGAATTCCACAATGCTGAGACTCAACTCTTTTGACCTTAAAACCGGGGAGCGCACGGTTTATCCGGGAATGATTCCTTTCGGCTTCCACGACACCGACTCCTGGGCCACTCTTCTGAAAGACAACGCCCACGGGAGGCTTCTTGCGGTGCTTTCCAACACTTCAAGGACCGGAGGATCGGATATAAGGGTCTATTCCATCGACTCGCAGCCATATCTTGCGGAGGATGTCATTCAGAGCGAAAAGAACCGTACCCCGGGAGCCCTTGCAGGCTGCATCGCCGGCGGCGTTTTCGCTCTCTGCGCTCTTCTTGCAGCCGTTTTTGCTCTAAGACGGCATCGCGGCAAGGGCGCTCCTGTCGCGGAGAGCGTCGACGCATCACTCTCGGAGCAGGTTTCCCTTGACTCCTCTGAGGCCGTGCATCCTGTTCTGGCCTCTGAAGTCTCTCCTGACGCTGCCCCGACAGCCCTCCAGGAGCCCCAGCCTGCTGCCTCTGCCGCCCTTCTCAACCTAATCGGCCCGTTCCGCTGGAGCGCCCCGGGAGGGGAGGACCGCACGGCAAAATTCTCGGTTTCGCTTCGCAACATATTCCTTTTTATCCTCCTGCACAGGACAATGACCGGCTCCGGCGTGAACTCCGCCCGTCTCGACGAGGTGTTCTGGAACAGCGACCCTTCCGAGGCCGCAAACCGCAGGAACGTCGCGATGAGCCGTCTTCGCAAGCTTCTTTCTTCAGAGGGCGTCGGCGAGCTTGTATGCCGCAGCGGCATCTGGGAGTTCCGTCTCGGGGAAGGGGTCGGGTGCGATGTCGTCTCCCTTTGGGAAATGCTGCCGCAAAAGGGTGAGATTTCCTCCCTTCCTAAGGAAACCGTTCTCTCCATTCTCAGGCTTTGCCGCCGCGGGTCCCTTCTTTCGGGCATTGACGACGAGTGGTGCGACGCCTTCAAGTCTCGCTACCTTTCCGCAGTGGACGAAGTCCTCGGAAGGCTTTGCCGTCGGGAGGATATCCGTGAGGACTTTGAACTGTGTCTAAGGATTGCCGATGTTATGCTCGTCAACGACCCGATTGACGAGAGCGCGATAGCCCTCAAGTGCCGTTCTCTCTACTCGCTCGGGCGGAAAGGAGCGGCTCTGCAGGCTTGGGAAGCATTCTGCAGCGAATATAAAAACCTGCTTGGAGAGCCTCCTGCAGACGATTTTCAAAAAATTATTTCAAAGTAAGGAAAAAGTAAGGAGGATGTAAGGACGCGTTTCTATCTTTGCGGAAAATTCGGTGAGCCCCCTTTGCGGGCTTTACCCAAAACCGCATACAGATGCTGAAACGCTTTCATATTTTTCTTCCGTTGATTCTGTGCCTTGCCGGCTGCAAAGCGGTGAGCGAGCCCGTGGATATGGTGAATCCCTACATCGGGAACATCAGCCATCTTCTTGTCCCGACCTATCCCACCGTCCACCGTCCGAACGGAATGCTCCGTCTTTATCCTGCGCGCGAGGACTACACCTCCGACACTATGGACGGCCTTCCTCTTGCGGTGACAAGCCACAGGGGAAAATCCGCTTTCTCGATTTATCCCCATTCTGAGGGACTGTGCCCGGAAACTCTGAGAAAGTATGCCTACGGCGCCGAGAAAATAACCCCGTATTCGTGGGAAGTGGACCTCGAGGATGCCTCCTGCAGGGTGAAGTATTCCCCTTCGGAGAGAGCCGGGCTGTATGAGGTGGAATTTTCTCCCGAAAGCGAGGGCAATTCCCTTGTTTTCAGCGTGAAAGACGGGAGCCTTAGGAAAGAGGGGAACTGCGTCGAGGGCTTCCAACGCCTTCAGAACGACACCCGCATATTCATTCACGCCGAGTTTTCTCCTTCTCCGCTTCAATTCGATTTCCTTGAAGAGGGAGACATCCGTGTCGGGTTCGGTTTGTCGGAGAATGTCACGGTAAAATATGGAATATCCTTTATAGACGAGTCCCAGGCACGGGAAAATATGGAAAAGGAGGTCTCCGGGAAAACCTACCGCGAACTTTGCCGCGAAGGCAGGCGGGAGTGGAACCGTGCCCTTTCGAAGATTGAAGTGGAGGGGGGAAGCGACGAAGAAAAGACAGTATTCTACACTGCCCTTTACAGGACGTACGAGAGGATGATAAACATCAATGAGGCCGGGCGTTACTGGAGTCCCTACGACAGACGGGTCCATTCTTCCGTGAGGCCGTTTTACACAGACGACTGGATCTGGGATTCCTACCGCGCAGCCCATCCTCTCCGAGTCCTCCTTGAGAGGGGGAAGGAGGCGGATATGCTCTCCTCGCTTGTGGAGATGGCTTCCCAAAGCGGTGACGGCTGGATGCCGACTTTCCCCGAGATCGACGGCGACAGCCACAGGATGAACGGGAACCACGCAGTGGCGGCCTTTCTGGATGCTCTCCGCAAGGGCGTGGAGGGCTTTGACGCCGACTCCGCGTATGTTTTCTGCCGCAATGCTCTTCTTTCAAAGAGCCTTCTCCCGTGGACAAAGACTGCCCCGACTGAACTTGACGAATTTTATTTCCGCAACGGTTATTTCCCCGCTCTCCGTGAGGGCGAGGCCGAGACCTGCGCGGCTGTAAATCCGTCGGAGAGGAGACAGGCCGTCGCGGTGACCCTTGCACACGCCTACGACTGCTGGTGTGCGGGGCAGCTTGCCCTTGAAACCGGGCACGGCTCTGACGCCGAACTTTTTGAGAAATACTCGCTTAACTATAGAAATCTGTTTAACCCCCGGACCCGCTTTTTCCACCCGAAGGCTTCCGACGGGGAGTTCATCACCCCTTTTGACTACCGCTTCTCGGGCGGACAGGGTGCGAGGGACTACTACGATGAGAACAATGCCTGGACCTACCGCTGGGACCTCCAGCACAACATCCCCGACCTCATCTCCCTTATGGGCGGAGAGGATGCGTTCGCCGAGGCGCTGGACTCCACTTTCCGCGAACCTCTCGGAATGCCGAAGTTCGAGTTCTATTCCTGCCTTCCGGACCAGACCGGCAATGTGGGGCAGTTCACGATGGCAAATGAGCCTTCGCTGCACATCCCTTATCTCTACGACTGCTGCTCCCGGGCGTGGATGACCCAGAAAAGAGTGCGCACACTGCTTCGGGAGTGGTTCAGGGACGACCTGATGGGAGTGCCCGGCGACGAGGACGGCGGCGGAATGAGCGCCTTTGTCGTGTTCTCGATGATGGGTTTCTATCCTCTCACCCCCGGGGTGCCGGAATATGCCCTCGGAAGCCCCGTGTTCAGTGAGATTAGAGTGCATCTTGAAAACGGACGGACTTTTACTGTGAAGGCCCCGGGCAATTCACAGGAGAATATCTACATCCAGAGCGCAAGCCTTGACGGAAAATCGCTCCGCAGGCCCTTCATTTCCCACTCGGACATTCTCGGGGGAGGGGAGCTCCTTCTCCGGATGGGCCCGCACCCCTGCAGGGAATGTTTCCCGGCCACTGAGCAAACTTTAACTGTACAAACGCCATACGATCAAACTTCCTCCAATCAAGAATAAATTACAACCAACTGCATAATTACTATGAAACGATTGACAAAGAAACTGCAAATTTTTGCCCTTGAGGCCCTCGCGTGCATCGCGCTGTCGGGAGTCTCTTTGCCTGTCTCGGGTCAGTCTCCGTCCGCTTACGGCGGAAGGGTAACAGACGCTTCGGGCGAGCCTGTCCCCGGAGTTGCGGTGACCATTGAGGGCACAACCGTCGGCACTCTGACCGATGTTGACGGAAACTATTCCATCAGCGCCTCCGAGGGCGCAAAGCTCATTTTTGACTGTCTCGGCTTCGTCAGGGAGGAGAGGCTGTGCGAAGGCGCGACTACCATCAATGTGGTGCTCCGCGAAGACACCACCGCGCTTGACGAAGTTGTCGTCGTGGGATTCGGCCAGCAGAAAAAGGCCACTCTCACCGGCGCCATTTCAAGCATCCGCCCGGACGACATTTCCACCACCAAGAGCTCCTCGCTCGCCGTTTCGATGGCGGGAAAAGTCGCAGGACTCCAGATCAAGCAGCAGAACGGTATGCCGGGAACCTACAGCACGGACGTGAATGTGCGTGGACTCGGTTCTCCGCTCTATGTAATCGACGGAGTCATCCGCGACGGAGTGAGGGAGTTCCAAATGCTCTCTCCTGAGGACATCGAAAGCATATCCATCCTCAAGGACGCTTCGGCCGCCATCTTCGGAATGAACTCGGGAAACGGAGTGATAATCGTGAAAACCCGCAGGGGCAGCGCCTCAAAACTCAAAATCACCTACGACGGAATGGTGGGCATAAACCAGCCTTCCACCTCACTCAAGGCGATGAATGTCTATCAGTATGAGGAACTTGTAAACGAGGCCAGCATCAATGTGGGCAACGGCCCGGCCTACTCCAAGGATGAACTCGCGAGAAGGCAGGCAGTGCCGAGCGTGGACTGGTACGACGCCGTGTTCAAACGCAACGCCCTTCAGCACAGCCACTTCCTTACCCTTTCCGGCGGAACGGACCGCATCTCCACCTACATCGGCGCGGGCTACAGCTTCGAGGACGGAATGCTTCGCAGCGGTGACATCAACTACAACAAGTACACCCTCCGCTCCAACACCCGTGCTTCCATAACGGACAACTTCACCGTGAACGTGAACCTCAGCGCGTGGACAGACCGCCGCACCCAGCCGGGCACAGACGGGAACGCCTTTATGTACCTGATGAAGCACGTCTACAACATCCGCCCGTACGAAACGGTCTATGCCAACGGCAATACCGACTACTACAACAAGCCTACCCCTTCCAACGAAAACCCTGTCGCAGCGTCCTACAGCGACAATTTCGGGCACACCGACTGGAAAAACATCAACTTCCAGTCCACCGTGGACCTTCAGTGGGACATCCCGTGGGTGAAGGGTCTTTCGCTCAAGGGCCTCATCGCCTACGACCGCAGCCAGGCGACTACCGATATGCTCCAGAAAAGCATAAAGCTCTACAATTACTCCGACTCCGACGGCTACACCGCCAGCACCCTCTGGCAGCCTTTCGTCTCCGAGGGCAAGACCGACTCCGACCGTCTCGACCTACAGGCTCAGATTCTCTATCAGAGAGAGTTCAGCGGCGGGCACAATCTCTCCGCCACGGCAGCTTTCGAGGCCAAGAGAGAGACCTGGAACTATCTGTACGGCAAGAGGATATATGATTTTTACACCACCTCAGACATTGATATGGCTCCCTCCACAGGGCAGTCCACGGGCGGAAACTCCGGAGAGCGGCGCTACCTTTCCTGGGTGGGCAAAATCAACTACGATTTCCGCTCCCGCTATCTTATCGAGCTTGCCTGCCGCTACGACGGCTCCTACCGCTACAACCCCGAGCACCGCTGGGACTTTTTCCCGGTAGTTTCCGGAGGATGGAGAATCTCGGAGGAGAACTTCGTCAAGGACAATGTGGACTGGATTGACAATCTCAAAATCAGGGCTTCCTACGGAAAGACCGGCCAGGACGGCGGAGACGCATTCCAGTATATGAGCGGCTATGTCCAGTCCGGCGGATATGTCCTCTCGGACGGGGTCTACACCAACGGCTGGACCTCCACGGGGCTTGTGAACGCGAACCTCAGCTGGTACACTTCCCGTACGGTTGACGTGGGAGTCGATTTCTCAGTTTTCAACGGCCTTGCCGCAGTGGAGTTCGACCTCTACAGGCGCAACCGCAGCGGCCTTATCGGCACCCGCCTGCAGGCCCTTCCGAACACGTTCGGAGCAAGCCTCCCGCAGGAAAACCTCAACCGAGACCGCACCGACGGAGTTGAACTCACGCTCAGCCACCGCCACAGCATCGGGGACTTTTCGTGGAAGGTAAGCGCGAACGCAAACCTCGCCCGCACAATGACCACCTACGAGGAGACAGCCCCATACCAGAGCAGCTGGGACCGCTACCGCAACGGCAGCGTGGGAAGATGGCAGGGCATAAACTGGCTCTACAATGTAATCGGACGCTACGAAAGCGAGGAGCAGATTGCTTCCTCTCCGATCAACTCCACCCAGGCCGGCAACTCCTTCCTGCTTCCGGGCGACTACATCTACGAGGACTGGAACGAGGACGGAATCATCGACGACAAGGACCGCCAGCCGCTCCGCTGGGAGGGCAGCCCGAAACTCCACTACGGACTCAACCTCAATTTCTGGTGGAAGGGACTTGACGTGACGGTTCTTTTCCAGGGCTCGGCGCTGAGCTCCGTCAAGTACGGCGAAGTGCTCGGCCAGGTTCTCACCTTCAACGGAAACTCCCCGTCCTTCTACTACGACCGCTGGCACAGGGCCGACCCGTATGACGAGAACAGCGAGTGGATCTCCGGCTACTGGCCTTCCACCCGTCAGGGCACGACGAACACATATTCCCAGACCGACGCGAACACATTCACCCGCAGAAGTTCGTCCTATCTGCGTCTGAAGACCCTTGAAATAGGCTACACCCTCAGCGCGAAGTGGCTTCAGAAAGCAAAAATCCAGAGCGTGCGCTTCTACGCCAACGGCTTCAACCTTCTTGTCTTCTGCGACGACTATCTCAAGTATTTCGACCCGGAGATTTCCGACAACGACGGTTACGGCTACCAGTACCCGCTCACCCGTTCCTACAATTTCGGACTTAACATAACATTCTAATAAACCGAAGAGATATGAAAAATATCCTTAAAATATTATCCCTCGCGGCTATATCCCTTCTTCCGCTCTCCTGTACAGGCTGGCTCAGCGTGGAGAACAGGAATATAATATCCTCCGAAGGCTTCCTTGACACGGACGAGGAAATCAGCGCGTATGTCGCAAGCCTTTACGACAACCTGCCCGTTGAGGACTTTATGTATTATTTCTCCTCCGGCGCGTTCCGCTACACCGGGAACACGGGAGGACTCATCAATGCGGACCTCACCCGCGACTGTATGCACTCGGAGTGGGGAAACTTCGACGGAGACGACACCAACGCCCACAAATACTGGGAGAACGGCTACAGCTACATCTACAAGGTGAATAAGCTCCGCTCCGCCCTTCCCGACATCAAAGCATCCACAGAGGAACTCCAGAGCCAGATTGAAGGCGAGATGCACTTTTTCACCGCATACGCCTACTTCCAGCTGGCAAAGCGCTACGGAGGAGTCTCCCTCGTGAAAGAGGTTCAGGAGTTCAACGGCGACTACGAGGAGGTGAAAGTGCCTCGCAGCAGCGAGAAGGCGACCTGGGACTATGTGGCAAGCGAGTGCGACTCTGCGGCCGCAAAACTCTCTTCGGAACCCATCGGCAACCGCGCAACCCGCTGGGCCGCCCTTGCGCTTAAATCCCGCGCGATGCTTTTCGCGGCATCGGTGGCGAAATTCTGGGACGAGGCCCCGCTCACTGGAGACGCGGTTTCCCAGAAACTGGTGGGCGGAATGACTGCTGATGATGCAAAGCGCTATTATCAGGCCTGCATCGACGCCTCCGCCGAAATCATCTCTTCAGGGAAGTTTGCTCTCTATCGCCCGGAGCCTTCTGACCGCGACGAAGCGGCTCAGAACTACCGCAAGATTTTCTCCGAGCCCGAGTCCGCTTCCGAGGAGGTAATCTTCAAGAAAGCCTATGTCTATCCCGGCATCGCCCACAGTATGGGTGCCTGGCACGAACCGAACCAGCTCAGCAAGCAGTATGGCGGCAGGGCCAACCCTACGCTCGAGTTCGTGGACTCCTTCGGCCTTCTTGACGACGACGGCAACGGCACCTACGACTCCAAACTCAAGACCCGCACCAGCGGCAACGAGGACTACAACGGCTACTCTCCTGCGGATCACGACGACTACATCCGCTACGACAACCCTCTTGACATATTCAAGGACAAGGACCCCCGTCTGGAGGCAAGCGTAATCCTTCCGTTCTCTACCTGGAAAAACGAAAAAATCCTCATCCAGGGCGGTCTGGTGAAGGAAGACGGGAGCGCCATCTGGCTTTCCAACGAGAAATACACCAAGAACGGAGTGGACTATTACGGCAAGGGCGCTGCCAACGAAAGCGCATTCTCAGGCTGGGTGACCGCCCTGAGCAACGGCACCGTGACCGGCTTCCTCCTCAAGAAGTTCCTTTCCGACGGCTCTGACCAGGAGCAGAATCAGGTCACGACCTCGTTCATCGACTTCCGCTACGCGGAGGTGCTTCTCAACTATGCGGAGGCTCTCGCCGAGAGCGGCCTTGCAGCTCCGTCCGGGGCAATCGATGCGAAGACGGCTCTCAATATGACACGACGCAGGGCCGGTTTCCGCAACACGATAGAGGCTACCCCGGAGAATGTGCAGAAGGAAAGAAGGGTGGAAATGGGACTTGAACAGACCCGCAACTGGGACAATGTGCGCCGCCGCCAGTCCCACAAGCAGTTCGACGGAGCCTATCAGAGATGCGCCCTCGTGCCGCTTCTGGACCTCACGCAGAGCACTCCGTCCTACATTTTCGTCCGTTCCACAATCAACGAGGCCGGCGGAGCGAAGATTTTCCGCGACAAGCACTACTACCGCATAATCCCAGGCATCGACAACAACAGCGTAATCCAGAATCCGGGATATTAGAATTTAAGACTACAAGATTATGAAAACATTACACATAATAAGGACAGCATCATCCCTTGCTCTGGCGGCTTTTCTTGCCGCAGGGTGCTCGCTTGACAACTTCGACGGCCCGGACGCCGCCATCGAGGGCGCGTTCTACGACGACGAAACCGGGGAACTCGTGCAGCAGGACATCGTTGGCGGCACAAAAATCCGTTACGAAGAGAACGGCTGGGACAACCCCGAGCAGCAGACTATGGTGGTGAAGAACGACGGAACCTACCGCAACTCAAAGATGTTCTCAGGCACCTACGACTTCTATTTCCAGGAGTGCAACTTCATCCCTCCGGTAAGGCTCATCGGCCACGAAATCAAGAAGGGTGAGAACCGCCTCGACTTCAAGGTGCAGCCCTACATCCGCATCAAGGGCGCGGTAATCCGCCGCGAGGGCAATAAAATTGTCGCCAAATTCCACATCCAGCCGACAGTGAGCGGCTACCAGGTCGAGTCCGTGGGCCTTTTCGCCCACAGCGACTATGCCGTCGGCGCGGAGCTTTCCACGGTGAAGGTGCAGGCCGGAGTGAACGCTGTGGTTGAGGGCATTCAGAGTTATACCCTCGAAATAGACCTCGACTCCAACGCCTCCGCCCTCAAGGCAGGCCACAGCTACTACTTCCGCGTCGGCGCGAAGATAAAGACGGCGGGAGCCAAATACAACTACGCCCAGGCAGTGAAACTCACGATATAAATCAGTAAAAAATAAGTAAATATGAAAAATTTCTCAATCATAGCGGCTTCTCTCGCTCTCTGCATCCTCTATTCCTGCGGCTGCAGCAAGAGCGAAGGCGCCGAGGAAAATACTCCGGTTTTTGAAACCGATCCGAACACATTCTGCTTCTACTACAACTGGTACGGGCTTCAGGAAACTGACGGACAGATCTATCACTGGCGCCACAACATCCTCTCCAACGGCTCGTCTGCCGACCTGGGCACTATCCCGGGCACGAAAAACAACATCGCCTCCAACTATTTCCCCTCTTCAGGCATCTACAGCAGCAAGGAGCGCTCTACGGTGCGCCGTCACGTGCAGGAAATGGCCTCTGCGGGCATCGGGGTCATAGCTCTTACCTGGTGGAAGAACTCCGACATCGGACAGAGCAGCATCCCCGTTCTTTTTGACGAGGCTGCCAAAGCGGGCATCAAAGTCTGCTTCCACATCGAACCCTACGAAGGACGCACCGCCGAGAGCGTGAGGATGGACATCAAGGGACTCATCAACCAGTTCGGCTCCTACGAGTCCTTCTGCCGCATCGACGGCCGCCCGGTATTCTTCGTCTATGACTCCTACCTCATCAGCCAGGACGACTGGGCTAAGGTTCTCACCTCCACAGGAAGCAACACCCTTCGCGGCACCGACTTCGACTCCTGTGTCATAGGCCTTCTTCTGAACGTGAACGACCGCTACTCTCTCAAGGCCGCGGGCTTTGACGGAGCCTACACCTACTTCGCCTCCACAGGCTTCACGGAAGGTTCCACCCCGTCAAAATGGGCTGAGCTCCAGAGCTGGTTCAAAAACGCGGGGATGATGTTCGTCCCGAGCGTGGGCCCCGGCTACATCGACACCCGAATCCGCCCGTGGAATGCGGCAAATGCCCGTGAGCGCAACAACGGAAAATACTACGAGGATATGTTCAACGCGGCAATCTCCTCCGGAGTGGAGCACCTCGCCATCACCTCGTTCAACGAGTGGCACGAGGGCACCCAGATTGAGCCTGCCTGCCCGATGACTTCGGACGACGGCAGCTTCACCTACCTGGACTACTCTCCTAACGGCTCCGATTTCTATCTCACCGAAACCCGCCGCCACATAACTTCGTTCGTCTCCAACAGAAAATAGTCAAGGTTATGAAAAGGCTAATTTACGGACTTCTCGCAGTCCTTCTGTGCGCGGGGCTCTTCTCCTGCACCTCTTCGAAGAACTCGAACGCCTCCTACTCCCTCGGCCTGAACGGCGACGCGCTTGAATACTATATTATAGAAATAGAGAACTGCCTCGCTCTTGAGGCTAATCCAGACAGCGGCTACCCGGCGGAGAGTTTCACTTCGCTGAAAACCACACTGGAGTCTCTCCGGAGCCTCTACGCCGCGGTGAAAGCGGGCGAAGTCACTTCCCAGAGCGAGATTGACTCCGCAGCAGACGGGGCGGAACAGGCCATCAGGGACTTCAAGGCCTCCTACGCGTATGTTTCCCGTGCTGCAGAAATGTATGTCCCCGGCGCAAGCGACCTTTCGTGCTATGTGAAGCTCGGCGCTCCCGGTGCGTTCGACTCCTACGGGACCATCTCCGTGTCGTTCTGGTTCAAGGGCGAGGAAAAGCTCAACATCCAGAGGCAGGGCTCAATCGTCTCCAATTTCATCTCCTCCGGCGGCTGCTTCTACGGCTGGGAGGTCAACACCTGGGCATCTG
>CAVAMP010000029.1:0-11456 GCA_963589825.1 Flexilinea sp.
CTTCGAGGCGGGTGCCGTCGTAGCGCTCGACTACAGAGCGGCGGACTCCTTCGGGGCTCACAACCTCGATGTCGATGCGCTTCGCTTCGGACATTCCCGGGAACTTCCCTTCGCGATTCCCGATTACCAGAAGCCCCTCCGCGTCGTTCCAGTCAAAAGAGATGCGGGAGAATTCGCCCCTGGTGTAGCCGTTGCTCACTCCGTCGTCCTCGTAGAGAGTGTAGAGGGCCGGGGCGCCGGCGAAAATGCGGAGGCGGAGATAGTCGCCCTTGTCCTGGGCCGTGTACTGGATGTCCGGGCCGAGAGGAACAATCTGCCCTGCGCGGGCGTAGAGAGGGATTCTTTCGTATGGCGCCGGAGCTTCAACCGTTCTGCCGCCTTCGAGAGGGGCGAGAGTGTGCCAGTCATACCACAGACCTTCAGGGAGATAGACCTCTCGGCTGCGGGCTCCGTACTCATAGACCGGGCAGACAAGAATGGCGTCGCCGAACATAAACTCGTCGCTCGTCTCCACTGCCTTAGGGTCGGAGGTGAAATCCATCACCAGGGCCCTCATAAGGGTGTAGTCCTCGAAATGGGCTCGGGAGGCCATCGTGTAGATGTACGGAAGCAGGCTGTAGCGCAGGCGGTCCGCAGCGAGAATGGCCTCGTAGGTCGGGTCGCCTTCCGGTGCGAGATTCTGCGGCTCTCTGAGCGGCCACTGCCCGTGCACCCTGTAGAGAGGACAGAACGCGCCCCACTCGTGCCAGCGGGTCTGAAGCTCGCGCCACTCCTTGAGGTCAGCGTTCACCTTCCCCGTGCTCTCATACAGCGACTGGGCAGCCATATAGCGGTTCTCCACGCTGAACCCTCCGATGTCCTGAGTCCAGAAAGGAATGCCTGAAAGGGAGTAGTTGAGCCCGGCGCTGATCTGCGCCTTCATATCCTCCCACCTTGTGCCGATGTCTCCGCTCCACGAGCAGGCTCCATACCTCTGAAGGCCCGGGAAACCGCTGCGGGTCAGGAGGTATACCCTGCGGTCCGGGTCCTCCGCCATCTGCCCCTCCCAGATTGCCTGGGCGTTCATAAGGGAGTAGGCGTTGAAATACTCCGTCGAGCTTCCGAGGGCCGTCGGACCGCAGAGGGCCTTGCGGTAGTCCATATCCGTGCAGTCGTGGATGTTCGGCTCGCTTGCGTCCATCCACCACGAGTCCACTCCGAGCCCGTAAAGATGCTCTTTCATCTGCTTCCAGAACAGTTTCCGGGCCCCCGGGGAGTAGGCGTCATAGAAGGACTGCTGATAGCCCAGCCAGTCCGCAACGCTGTCCACCACCGCCCGGCGGTACATCCATCCGTGGGCGTCCAGCTCCTTGAAATGCTCGGTGGAAGTGTAGAACTTCGGCCAGACCGAAACCATATATCGCGCTCCGAGGGCGTGGATTGTGTCCACCATCTCCTTAGGGGAAGGGTAGCGGGCAGGGTCGAACTCGTGGCTGCCCCATTCTCCGTCCTTCCAGTATCTCCAGTCCTGCACTATGTTGTCCACAGGAATGCCCTTTGCACGCATTTCCCTAAGGGTCGAGAGGGTTTCCTCCTGAGTCGAGAACCTTTCGCGGCTCTGCCAGTAGCCCATCGCCCAGCGCGGCATCAGAGGGGCCTTGCCGGTGATGGTGCGGTAGCCTCCGATGACTCCGTCTATGTCCCCTCCTGCAATGAGATAGTAGTCAATCTGCCTCTGCATTTCTCCCCACCAGCGCATCTGCTGGCTTTCTTTCTCGCCCACAGGGCTCAGGACTCTGAGTCCGCAGTAGGAAACGTCTCCGTCCGGCTTCCATTCAATCCGAAGCGGCACTCTGCGGCCCTTCTCAAGTTCCGCTGCGAACTTTCTTCCGTTGGGGTTCCAGGCCGTGCGCCATATTTCGGGCGTCACCTGCACTCCGTCGATAAAGACTTTCGTGTAGCCCGCGTAGTAGATGTAAAAGTGGAAAAGCCCGCTCTCGTGCGGCTCAATCTCGCCTTCGAAGAGAACCGAGGAGCCGTTGAAAGGAAAATCCGGGGCGTTGCGGACGCGGTCGCACTTGGGAGTCTCAAGAAATTCCTGCGCGAGGGCCGTTTCGCGGCGCACAAGGCGGGAGCCGTCAGCTGCGGTGTAGATGCCCGAGAGCGCGCCCTCATTTCCTTCGCGGTCGAAAAGAGTGAAGACTTCGCCGATCTGCTCGTACGGCCTCGGGTCTCCCCAGCGGCAGAAACTGTTGCTGTCCCAAAGGAGTCCGTACTCGCGGGATGAGACCACAAACGGAAGGGAGATTTTCGTGTTGTACTGATAGAGCTCCTCGTTGCGTCCCTTGTAGTTCCATTCGTCCGCCTGATGCTGTCCAAGCCCGAAAAACGCCTCGTCGGCAGGGGAGGAGAAGCTCTGGGAAACGGTCCACGCCCGGTCGCCGTCCACTTCAATCGGGGTGAAACTGCGGCTGTCCTCCGCCGTGAGAAGTGTGCCGTCCGGACGGAAAAATCTCACGGCGCCGTCGCTCAGCCGCACTTCAGCCCTGATTCCCGGGGCGGAAATCACCGCCACGGAGTCGCCACGAACAATCTCGGCCTTAACCTTTTTCCCCCGCGGGAGCGCCATAAGGGACTTCCCGTCGGTGAACTTCTCGCCCGAAGGAACGGAGGTTACGCGGAGAATGTTGTCGGAATAGACCTCCACCCGGGTTTTTCCGCCTGGGTATTCGACGGTGAGGGAGTTGGGGTCGGAGCAGGAGCAAACGGAGGCAAGCGCAAGCGCCGCCAAAGCTGCAAGTTTCAGTGTCCTTTTCATATCTTATGTGGTATTATTAAAGCCTGGTCGCCACGGCACGGCGAGCCGTGCACACGACAAAAATAGGATGTTTTTATTTAATATACATAGGTATGCGTTTAAGATATAAGTATTGGACAAAAAAGTATCATATCCCAAATGTTTTGACATAATCCCTCACAAGGGCACCCCCGCTCCATACCCCTGAGACCGCACTCAGCGCGAAAAAATATGGAAATGCGGTATAATTGAGCAAAATAGTATTTGTTTGCGCGGCCTAGACCCCGTATCTTTGCATCCGTTGAAGTGTACCCCGAAAACCACACACGACACTACCGAAAATACTTAATAACCAATATATGTTTAACAACACTCAACAGTATGAAAAGTAAACTACTTTCGTGCCTGCTGATGCTTCTTCTAAGCGTTGGCGCGTTTGCTCAGAAAGTTTCCGTTTCGGGAACGGTGAGCGACCAGGCCGGTCCGGTAATCGGCGCCGGTGTCATTGAACAAGGCACTTCCAACGGTACTACGACTGACATTGACGGTCATTTCACCCTTTCAGTGGCAAAGGGCGCGGTGATCGAAATCTCGTCAATCGGCTATGTCACTCAGGCCATCCCTGTGGGAGACCAGACCACCTTCACAATCCTCCTCAAGGAAGACTCACAGCTTCTTGACGAGGTCGTTGTCGTGGGTTACGGTACTATGAAAAAGAGCGACCTCGCGGGAGCTTCCGTCTCAATGAAGGAAGAGGACCTCAAGGGCTCAATCATTTCATCCCTCGACCAGAGCCTCCAGGGCCGTGCAGCCGGTGTCACCGCAGTCACGACTTCAGGTGCTCCGGGCTCATCATCTTCCATCAGGGTCAGGGGTCAGGCGACCATCAACGCCAACGCAGAACCTCTGTATGTCATTGACGGAGTGATAGTTCAGGGCGGAGGAAACAAGGGATCGGACTTCGGTCTCGGAGATGCGCTCGGCAACGGTACGGTTTCCACCATCTCTCCTCTTTCCACAATCAACCCTGCCGACATCGTCAGTATGGAAATCCTCAAGGACGCTTCCGCAACTGCAATCTACGGTGCCCAGGGCGCGAACGGCGTAGTCCTCATCACCACCAAGCACGGTAAGGCCGGCGAAGCGAAATTCTCCTACGACGGAATGTTCGCGGTTTCACGCCAGACCAAGAGACTGGATATGATGAACCTGCGCGAATATGCCCAGTACTACAACGAAATGGTGGAGGAAGGCGACATCTACGAATCCAACGCCTACTACGCTTCCCCTGAGCTTCTCGGAAAGGGAACCGACTGGCAGGACGAGATTTTCCGCACGGCGCTCCAGCACCAGCATCAGGTCAGCGCACAGGGCGGTACGGAAAAGGTTCAGTACTATGTTTCCGGTTCCTATATGGACCAGGAGGGAACAATCATCGGCTCGAACTTCAACCGCTACTCCTTCCGCACCAACATCGACGCCCAGCTCAAAGAGTGGTTCAAACTCGGAGTGAGCGCAACCTACGCGGTCACAAAGGACGACCTTAAACTTGCCGACTCCCAGGAGGGTCTCATCTACTACTCCCTCACCACCATCCCGGACATCCCGGTTTATGACGTGGACGGCAACTATTCTTCAACCATCCGCGAAGGCTACACCTCTCCTAACCCTGTGGCCCTTGCAATGATGGATGAAATCACCCTCAAGAGAAGAAAGCTCACCGCGAATGTCTATGCCGAACTCACTCCTATCAAGCATTTCACCTGGAGGACTGAGGTCGGACTCGACGTGAGCGGAAGCGACGCAGACCGCTACAAGCCGATGGTTGACCTCGGCGGATGGGTGCGCAGCTCCAACTCCATCAGCAACCAGAAGAACACCAACACGTTCTGGCAGCTCAAGAACTACCTCACCTACTCCAACAAATGGGGCCGCCACTCAGTTACGGCGATGCTCGGACAGGAGTGCTGGGAGAGTAGGTGGAACTATCTCGGTGCAAGCAACACCAACCTTCCATCTGACGAAGTTCACAACATAGCCCTTGCAACCGGAACTCCTTCCGTCAGCTCAGGCTTCGGATCTTCTTCAATGGCTTCGTTCTTCACCCGTGAAACCTACAACTTCGACGACCGCTACCTCGCAACCTACACTTTCCGTTACGACGGTTCGTCAAACTTCGGCCCTAACAACCGCTGGGCAGGTTTCCACTCCGTAGCTGTGGCCTGGAGATTCTCCAACGAGAAATTCTTCCAGGGAATAAAGCATATCGTCAACGACGGAAAACTCCGCTTCGGCTGGGGTCAGACCGGTAACTCCAACATCGGTTCCTACGCCTGGGGAGCATCCATTTCCCGTATGCCTTCGGCTCTGGGAATGGGCTACCGTCCTGCGAACATCCCTAACACCTCCATCCGCTGGGAGAGCCAGAGCCAGTTCAACGTGGGACTCGATCTGAGCTTCCTCGAGAACAGAATCGCCCTCGTAGTTGACGCATACTACAAGAAATCCGACGATATGCTCATGTCCATGCAGCTCCCTTCATATATGGGTACCCAGGGTAACGGTTCATCCGCACTCGCAGCCCCTAAGGGAAACTACGGAAGCATCGAGAACAAGGGTCTTGAGATTGCCCTCAACACCACTCCGGTGGAGATCCGCGACTTCAGCTGGGACAGCAACTTCCAGATTTCCTTCAACCGCAACAAGCTCCTCAGCCTCACCGACACCGAGAACGCTTCTCTCGTGGGTTACGGCCAGTGGAGCGACGTTGTCTGCGTTTCCGAAATCGGCAAGTCCCTCTACAACTTCTACGGCTACAAGGTTGCCGGCGTCTACAAGGACCTCGACGACATCGAGAACTCCGCGAAACCTGAGAAATATCCTAAGGACGGAGTCTACAGCAGAGGCAACACCGTCTGGGTCGGTGACATCAAGTACGAGGACATCAACGGCGACGGCGTCATCAACGAGAACGACCGCACCGTCATCGGTTCCCCGCTTCCTAAGTTCACCTTCGGATGGACCAACACCTTCCGCTACAAGAACTTCGACCTCAGCATCTTCCTCAACGGCTCATACGGCAACAAGGTCTTCAACTACAACGCGCTGACCCTCACCCACATGAACAGCACCTGGACCAATCAGCTCCAGAGCGTGGTTTCCAACCGTGCAAGGCTTGAGCCTATCGACGCGTCCATCGTCTACACCGACGGCAGCAAGTGGTACGACCACATCGACAACGTACGCGTGAAGAATCCTGACACGAAGACTCCTCACACTTCCATCCAGGACCCTAACGACAACGACCGCATCAGCGACCGCTATGTCGAGGACGGATCCTACCTCCGAATCAAGAACATAACCTTCGGATACACCTTCCCTAAGGCCCTTCTGTCTAAGGCAAAGATCGACAACCTCCGGCTCTATGTCAACATCCAGAACCTCTACACCTTCACCAAGTACTCGGGCTATGACCCTGAGGTCGGTGCAAGTACCCAGGATTCAACCGGACTCTCCTACGGCATCGACAACGGCCGTTACCCTTCTCCGACGATGTATTCATTCGGACTCAATATAACTTTCTAAGCACAAGGAATTATGAAACTGACTAATATACTGAAAGTTCTCTCTATAGGAGCAGTCGCGCTGTCCCTCGTTTCCTGCGAGAAATTCCTGACACGTCCGACTGAAGACAACTACAATGTGGATAATTTCTACAAGAACGACGCGCAGTGCGAACAGGGCGTGAATTATCTCTACAACTCTCCGTGGTACGATTTCCAGAGGGGCTTCATCAAAATCGGTGAGGTTATGTCCGGAAATATGTACTGGAGCGACTCGCCTTATCTGAGCTTCACCACCAACGGAACCGACTCCGACCTCATCAATATGTCCTACTCGCTCTGGGCAGTGAACGGTCACGCCAACACCGTGATTGACAACATCCTCAACTCCGAGGGCCCTACCCAGGCTGGCAAGAACAAGTGCATAGGCGAGGCTCTCGTCTGGAAGGCGTTCGCCTACTTCTTTATGGTCCGCACATTCGGTGAGGTGCCTATCATCCACAACAACACCGACCTTCTCACAGAGGGTGGAGTGAACACCGTGCAGAAGGTGAAAAGGGCCAATGTCTATGAGTACATAATTATGACTCTCGAGAAGGCCATCGAACTCCTTCCGGAGAAAACGAGCGGATTCGCAGACTATGAGAGAATCGACCGCTATGCGGCGAAGGCTCTTCTCGCGAAGGTATATCTGACCAAGGCGGGCCTTGACGGAAGTCTCAACTCTGAGGACCTTGCGAAGGCTGCCTCTTACGCGAAGGACGTGATCGACCACTCCGGCCGCTCGCTCACCCCGAACTACGAGGATGTGTTCCGCCTCAAGGGTTTCAACCAGACCGGCGAGTGCCTCATTTCCTGGCTCTGGAAATGCGGACGCAACCCGTGGACTCAGCAGAACACCCTTCAGAGCGACCTCGCTATGGTGGGCTTCGACGAGAACGGCGACTGCTGGGGCGGCTATGTAGGTCCTTCAGTTGACCTTCAGAACGCATTCGGAACTCCTGCAACGCAGAATCCTGCCGCAAGGGACAACTCCGATATTCGCCGTCACGCCACTATGATGCTCGCAGGCGACACCTACGACTACTTCTGGACCGACAGGACCATCTCCGGCTCAAAGAAAGGCTTCGACTACCTGCGCTTCATCTTCGACTCCAACGACTACGGCAAGGGCGGCCCCGGCGGAAAGCTCCAGAGCAACACCGGCGCGAACAACGTCAAGCACCTCTTCGGTGACAACCAGGACCACATCGACGCCCTCGGAATCACCCCTGAGAATATGGCCAACCAGCTTCCTACCCACCTCCTCCGCCTTTCAGACCTCTATCTGATCTATGCAGAGGCCGTGGTCGGCACCGACAATGCCGAAGCTCTCAAGTATGTGAACCTTGTTCGCGAAAGGGCGGGAGCGGCGGCTCTTACCTCCGTCACCTGGGAGGACATCTGGAAAGAGCGTCGTCTCGAGCTTGCAGGCGAGGGCGACCGCTGGTATGACTATGTGCGCCGCTCCTACTACGACGCCGAAGGCTGCATCGCCGAGCTCAAGGCTCAGAAAAGGTCCTACTACGAGGGTCTCGAGGACGTTTACAAGAACTACATCGGCGAGGACTTCGACTACTCCGGCTCCTGGGACGCATCCGCAGTCACCTACAACACCAAGTGGGACAATCCTAACGTGACCGTTTCAAGCTTCACGCTTCCGTTCCCTACCGAGGACGTCGTGTTCAACGCCAATATGTCTTCCGACGCCAAGGCTGTGGAGGTTGACATCCGCGCTACATACCATTACAACTTTTAAGAGGCTATGATTATGAAAACTATAAGCAAAATTCTTACGGCTTTCTCCCTTGCGGCCCTCTCCGCCCTCGCTTTCTCTTCCTGCGAGAGAGTGGACTATCCGGACCGCTACAGGTCCACTGACGGAGTGCCTACGGTCTATTCCATCAGGTATGCCGACAGGGATCTGACGATCGAAAGCGCCTATATGGACGAGATTGTCTGCCTGCTCGGAGAGAATCTCACGAGCATCAAGGAACTTTGGTTCAACGACCAGAAGGCCGTCCTCAACACGAGCTACATCACGGCAAACACCCTCATCGTGGCAGTGCCGAGCGTGCTCCCTACCGTGCAGACAGACAAAATCTATATGGTTAACGCCGCCAAGGACACCGTCACCTTCGACTTCAAGGTGCTCCCTCCTGTTCCGGTGATTAATTCTATGAGCTTCGAGTATGCAAATCCTGGCGAGACAGTCACCATCAGCGGAAACTACTTCTATGAGCCGATGACGGTTGAGTTCACCGGAGCCGAGGCTACCGAGATCAAGAATCTGAGCTTCTCATCGTTCGACGTCGTGATTCCTTCCGGCGCACAGCCAGGCAAGGTGAAGGTTACGACCAACTCCGGAGTGGGCCAGTCATCGTTTATGTATCAGGACAACCGCGGAATGCTCTTCACATTCGACGACGCGCGCGGAAACCACGGCTGGCACGACCAGACCATCCAGTCTGACGCCAACTCCTTCAGCGGCAACTACCTCCAGCTCTTCGCCGACGGAGCCGAAATTCCTGCCGACGGTACGGCTTGGCCTGACACCGGCTACCACTTCGAGTACTGGCCTGGCAACTGGAACTCTCCTGAGACCTTCGACGATCCTGACGGAGTGGACCTTACTACCTGCGCAGACTTCAGCGACTTCGCGAATATGACTCTGAAGTTCGAGATGAGGATTCCTTCCGACCATCCGTGGACAGGCTGCCCTATGCAGATTATCTTCTCAGGTCACGACCAGATTACTCTCCAGACGGCAAACAACTCCTACTTCCACGACGATGCCCTCAACCTTCCGCGTGCGCTTTACAAGCCGTGGGCCGCTACAGGGTCGTTCGACACCGCAGGCAAGTGGATCACAGTTTCGCTTCCTATCGCCACCGAGTTCGTTTACTACTGGGACGGCAAGAAGGCGACCGGCCAGCTCAAGGCGGATATGTTCACCGGTCTTGAACTCTTCCTCGCAGCCGGCGCTGCCGAAGGAACCGCTTGCAACCCGTTGATTCAGATTGACAACATCAGGGCTGTCCCTGTTAAATAATGCGGAGGATTATTGATATGAAAAAGATATACGCAATTGTTTTTTCTCTCGCGGCTCTCTCTCTTTCCGCCGGCGTTTTCACCGGCTGCCAGAGCGATGTGCTTGACACCGCGCAGTACACCGCCACAGGGGTGAAGCTCGTTTCCTACGGGCCTAACCCCGTGATGAGGGGCGGAGCGCTCACTTTCAAGGGAAGCAACCTCGACAGGATTGTCGAGGTGCAGGTCCCGGGCGTTGAGCCTATAACCACGATCGAGGTCGTTTCTTCAGGACTGCAGAGCGAAATCCGCGTCATCCTTCCAGCCGAAGGGCCGGAGGTGGGCACAATCACTCTCAAGTCTTCCGACGGAGTCACTCTCACCACCAAGACCGAACTCGAATACACCGAGCCTATCGTTCTTGAGAGTTTCTCCACGAAGACCACCCCTGCTTTCGCCGGCGATGAGCTCGCTCTCAAGGGAGACTATATGAACCTTGTAAAGAGCGTGACTTTCGAGGGCGGAGAAGTTGCCGAGGTGGTTCCCGGTGACCGCCACAACGCCACTGTCATCATCCCTTCAACCGCCGTCACAGGAAAAATCATCCTTTCCGACGAGGGCGAAATCGCAAACCTCATCTACTCCGAGAAGGACCTCCAGATTGGGGACCCGACCGTGAGCGGCGTGAAGGCTGCGGGGGCAGTGAAGCCTGGAGTTGAGATGACTCTTAGCGGAGCGCACCTTGATATGATTGAGTTCGTGGACTTCGGAGAGGTCAGGGTTGACACGGAGGACATCCTCTATGCCGAGGACGGCAAGACTCTCAAGGTTTCTCTTCCTGCTGAGGCTGCAAGCTGCGAAGTTGCGGCTGTGAGCTATGCGGGCAAGTCTTTCAAGGCCGGCAAGATTACGACCGTCCTGCCTACGGAGGTGAAAGCCCCTGCGGACGCGGTCAAGAACGGAGATGATATCACCATCACCGGAAAGGACCTTGATCTGGTTACTTCCATAAGCTTCCCTTCCGCCGCAGCGGAGTCCTTCACCGCGAACAAGGAGGGAACTTCCATCGCTGTCACCGTGCCTATGACTGCAACGGAGGGCGACATCAAACTCACCCTTGCAAACGGGGATGAGGTCACTGCTGCCTACTCTCTCGTGAAAGCGACTCTCACTGGAATCGTTCTTGAGGAGGGCACGACTGAAGTCACCGCCGGCAAGACATTCAGCGTGACTGGAACAGACCTTGACCTTATCAAGAGCGCGACTCTCGGGGGAAAGGCCGTCGAGATTGCGGTTGCAAACGACGGAGCTTCTGCTGTGATAACTACCAACAGCAGCTCTGTAACGGGCAAGGTGGTTCTCACCCAGTACAACGGCGAGACTCTTGAGTCTTCTGAAGAGGTGAAGATTGTCTATGACTCCTACATAATCGTAAGCTCAATGCCTTCAGAGGCACACATCGGAGAGCTAGTAACCCTCAAGGGAGAGAACTTTATGATGATTGAGAATATCTATGTGGGCGATGCGAAGGTCACCGCATACGGCAACCGCAGCGCGAAAGAGCTTTCATTCGTTATGCCGTTCAACAAGGTGGGAACATATTCTCTGAAGTTCAACCTTCTCAGCGGCGAGAGCGAGATTTGCCCTACCCAGATCGGGGTGCTGCTGGAGCAGACATTCACAACTATTTGGGAAGGCACATTCGCAGTAGGCAACTGGGGCGGTAACCAGGACCTTGCTTGGGGAGCATACGACTGGTCAAAGGTCAAGGCGGGACAGACTCTCCGCTTTACTCTTGAGCAGGATGCAACTGCTACTTGTTGGCAGCTTGCTCTCCGCCACGGAGACAACTGGGGTGAGCTCCCGGAGAAAGTCTTTGTCGAGATGACTGCGGGACAGACTGTCGTGGAAGTTGTCCTTTCTCAGACCAACATCGATGACCTTGTAGCTCATAATGGCCTTGTCATCACCGGATGCAACTACACATTCACGAAAGTTGAACTCATCGGTGAAGTTTCGCAGGAGGTGGACATCTGGACCGGGTCATT
>CAVAMP010000029.1:11781-31357 GCA_963589825.1 Flexilinea sp.
TTTTATCCTGACGGCGGCTGACCCTGCCGTCAGGATCCAATCCGGCGCGCTTAAAGATGCCGAAGACTAAGATATGAAAATGTTTGAAAAAAGGAATATAATTTTTGCCTTCGCTGCGCTTTCCTTTGCGGGAGCGCTTCTCGGGGGCTGTCAGAAGGATGAACCTCAGAAGGGGGGCAGTGAGGGCGCCGAGGCTCCGAAAATTGTTGCCGTTTCGCCTGAAAACGGCTCAAAGGACCTCAAGGGCACAAGCCTTCAGATTGTTCTCTCCTTCGACCAGAACGTGAAATGCCCTTCGTCGGAGCACAGCAAATTCACCGTCGACCATTCGGCCGCTGTGGACAAAGTCTTTGCCTACAACAAGGATGTCACAATCTCCGTCTCCGGCCTTATGGAAGGAGTTTCGTACACTCTTTCAATCCCTGAGGGGGTCATTTCCGGATATAAGAACAACCTTTTCGGGGGCCTTGAGTACACATTCTCGATGAAGGCATCCGAAAAGGACTATGCCCTTGCCCCTGCCTCCTCCCTTACGAACGCCAAAGCCACCGACGGGGCGAAGAAGCTCTACGCCCTGCTGCTTGAAAACTACGGCAAGAAGACTTTCAGCGGCGCTATGGGCGGAACTGCCTGGGAGACAACCTATTCGGACTGCGTCGCCTCGGCTGCGGGCGGGAAATATCCTGCCGTTGTCGGCTTTGACTACCTTTTCTTCAACTGGCCCGCTAAAAAATGGGACGGCTGCCCGGACTACGGCGACATCACCCCTGTGAAGGCCGCCTGGGACGCCGGGAACATAATCCAGATCGGCTGGCACTGGTCAGTCCCGTCGGTTCAGGACGAAACCGACCTCAACAACTACAGCTTCTACGCTCCGGGAAAGGGCGGCTCCAGCAAAACGACCACCTTTGACATCCGGGAAGCGCTCGCCGACGGCACCTGGCAGAGAATCCTCATTGACAACCAGATAGAAAGGCTTGCGGGTTATATGACTCTTCTTCAGGATGCGGGCATCCCTGTTCTCTTCCGTCCTCTTCACGAGGCTGCGGGCGACTACAAATGGGGCGCGTGGTTCTGGTGGGGAGCAAAGGGCGCGGAGCCTTGCGTTCAGCTTTGGAAGTACCTCCGCAAGGAGCTGGAGACCACCTACGGGCTCAACAACCTCGTCTGGGTGTGGACCGTGCAGACTTCAACCGCCGGAGCGGTTAACTCCGAGTCTCTGGACACTGCGCGGGAATGGTACCCCGGCGACGAATATGTAGATATAGTGGGGGCTGATCTTTATGAGAACAAGGGCACTACCCAGAGCGTGGCCTTCAAGTTTGTGAACAATTCCGTGCGGGGAAACAAAATGGTGGTTCTCAGCGAGTTCGGCAACCTTCTCGACATCTCCGGGGCCTATTCCGAGGGCGCTCCGTGGGGCTATATGATGAACTGGTGCAACTACGAGAACGGCTCTCCGGTGCTCTATTGCCGCAATTCCGACGGGTCCTACAGCTGGAACAACACCGCCGACGACTGGAAGGCGGCCCTCTCTGGAGACAGGATGCTCAACAGGGGAGACTACTCGTTGAAATAGGCTGGGGCGAAACTGAAAAGAAGGCTCTGAAATGGGTCTCAGTAAAAAGCGATGAAAGAAGGCTCAGAGAGGGGCCCACTGCATAAAAATATGAAACATTCAAGACATATATTCGCTGCGGCGATGCTGCTGCTTCTGGCGGTCTGCTCGGCTTGCAGCTGCGCCAAGGACGGCTCTTCTGAGGACTCGGGGAAGGGGACTCCGGCGGTTGCGCTTAGCGTCGCGCCCGAGAGTCTGGAATTTACCGCAGAGGAGGCTTCGGCTGATCTTGCGGTCAAGGCCGGAGAGAAGCCAAAGGCCATTTCCAACTCCTCCTGGTGCCGGGCCAGCGTCACGCCCCTGAAGGACAACGCCTGCACTGTCACTGTGAGCGTTGAGGAAAACTCGGGCGCGGTCTCCCGCACCGCCTCCATATCCATTCTCTCCGGAAGCGAAAAGGTTCTTGTCAGCGTCACTCAGGCTGCTCCTTCGGCCGTTGTTCCGGAGGATTTTCTTGAGGAAACCGTGAGGGGCGACAACGCTGCGTGGAAAATGGCGGAGCGGCTCGGACTCGGATGGAACCTTGGCAACCAGATGGACGGTTACTCCAACGAGGTCGCAAACGAAACCGCATGGGGCAACAAGGCGGCAACCCAGGCCACTTTCGACGGCCTGAAGGCAAAGGGATTCACCTCGGTGCGCATCCCTGTGACCTGGATGGGCCACATCGGCGCCGCTCCTTCCTACACTTTGGAGCAGGCCTGGCTTGACAGAGTGGCTGAAATCGTGGGCTATGCCGAAAAGGCCGGACTAAATGTCATCCTGAATGTCCACCACGACGGAGCGAACAGCGAGCACTGGTTCAGCATAAAAAAGGCCGCTGCCTCCGAGGCTGACTACAGCGCCATCACGGCGCAGTATTCCGCTCTTTGGAAGCAGATTGCAGAGCGCTTCAAGGACAAAGGCGATTTTCTCATTTTCGAAGCCTTCAACGAAGTCCACGACGGAGGCTGGGGCTGGGGAGATAACCGCGAAGACGGCGGGAAGCAGTACGGGATTATCAACAAATGGGTTCAGGTGTTTGTCGACGCCGTGCGTTCAGCGGGCGGGGAGAACACGACCCGTTATCTCGGCATCCCGGGCTACTCGGCGAATCCTGACCTTACGATGGAGTACCTCTCTCTCCCTAAGGACAGCGCCACTGGCCGCCTTCTTGTTGCGGTCCACTGTTATGACCCTTACGACTACACCCTCGAGTGCACCTACGGCGAGTGGGGCCACACGGCGAAAAATAACGCCTGCCCCAAGACCGAAAAGGACATAATCCCGGTTCTCGCACGCCTTAAGGCCGCCTACATCGACAAGGGCATCCCTGTCTATATGGGCGAGACCGGCTGCTCCAACCGCGACTCCGCCCGTGAAACGCTCTTCCGGATCTACTACCTCGAGTTTTTCTACAAGGCCTGCCGCAACTACGGCATCCCTCCGTTCTACTGGGACAACGGCGCGGAAGGTTCGGGACGGGAGTCCGGAGGCATAGTGAGCCACTCCACCGGCGAATATATCCGCGAAGGGGAGGACATTGTGAAAGCTATGAACCGCGCCGTGTTCACAACTTCCGCTTCCTACACTCTCCGCTCTGTTTACAACAGCGCCCCGAAGTAGGCACGCCCATAGGAGGACGCCCCTTACAGAATGTCCGGTCCCTCGGGACCTTCAGATAACTTTGAAAATTATGATGAAACATCTCGCAAATACTCTTCTCGCGGCCTCGGCGACCCTCGCTCTTGCA
Source organism: Flexilinea sp. (assembly GCA_963589825.1). Classification (GTDB taxonomy): domain Bacteria; phylum Bacteroidota; class Bacteroidia; order Bacteroidales; family UBA932; genus Cryptobacteroides. Next base: position 15,132 of record CAVAMP010000029.1, read on the forward strand.
GGGGGCTGCACCGCAGGCGGCTCACAGAGCCCTGCCGCAGAGCTTTTCTCGCGCCTTAAAGCCACCGCTGAAAACGGGCAGATTCTTTACGCCCACCAGGACGACCTTGTCTATGGCCACTCGTGGACTGTCGTCGACCCGGCGGGGGATGACCTTCGGAGGAGCGACGTCGCGCAGGTCTGCGGCTCCAAACCCGCGATGGTGGGCTTCGACCTTGGCGGCATCGAACTTGGCGACCCCTGCAATCTTGACGGAGTGAGCTTCTCTCTGATGAGAAGGGCGGCAGTGAAGCACACCGCTGAGGGCGGCGTTGTCACCTTCTCCTGGCACCCGCGCAATCCTCTCACCGGCGGCGACTCCTGGGACATCAGCCGGAACGGCGTTGTCGCTTCCGTACTTGACGGGGGAGAGAACCACGCGAAATTTATGGACTGGCTCAGCCGTGCGGCAGATTTTCTGGACTCCCTGAGGGACTCCTCCGGAGTGCGCATCCCCGCCGTTTTCCGCCCGTGGCACGAGAACATAGGCAGCTGGTTCTGGTGGGGCGGAAATTTCTGCACCGCTGACGAGTACAAGTCTCTCTACCGCCTCACACGCGACTACATCGAGAACGACCGCGGCCTGGACAATCTCCTCTGGGCCTACTCCCCGAACTCAGAGATTGACTCCCTCGCCTATTTCAGCCGCTACCCGGGCGACCGCTATGTGGACATCCTGGGAGTTGACCACTACGAATACATCGACGCAGCGGCCCCTGACCGCGAAAAGGCAATGAGGGAGGCTGACGCGCACTACATTGAGGTTCTTTCCCGTGACCTAAGGTTTATGGAAAATTACGCCTCCGCAAACGGGAAACTCACGGCCCTCACCGAAACAGGCTTCGAGAGCATCCCGAACCCGAGGTGGTGGACCGACGTGCTCCTTCGCTCTCTTGAAGGCTTCTCCCCTTGCTATGTTCTCACCTGGAGAAACGCCTCCGACAAGCCGCAGCATTTTTACGCACCGTTCCCAGGCAGCGCGGATGCTGAGAATTTCCGGGAGTTCGCTGCCCTGGAGGAGATTGTGCTTCTGGGGGATGAGGCCCCGCGCACGGAGAAATGTGCTCCAAAGGATATGGACTTATAAAGACTTGATATATAAATATATACCCAATAAATACTAACGAACTGAACTGACTCGCTATGGATTTTGACGAAAGACTTAACTGGTTGAAGCAGAGGCACGAAGAGCTTCTCTCAAAGAAAAATAAACCCGTCTATGTCAACGGAGTGTACGAAAGATATGAAAACCCTGTTCTTACCGGCGACCACGCTCCGCTTTTCTGGAGATATGACCTCAACTGGGAGACCAATCCCTACCTTGAGGAGCGCTTCGGCATCCACGCCGCTTTCAACGCCGGCGCAATCAAGTGGGGCGACAAGTATGTTATGGTAGCGCGCGTTGAGGGAGCGGACCGCAAGTCGTTTTTCGCCGTTGCCGAGAGCCCGAACGGAGTGGACAATTTCCGCTTCTGGGACCGCCCGATCACCCTTCCCGAGTGGGGGGAGCCTGCGACGAATGTCTATGATATGCGCCTTACCGCCCACGAGGACGGCTGGATTTACGGCATTTTCTGCGTGGAGAGAAAAGACCCCGATGCGCCGGAAGGAGACCTTTCTTCGGCCGTTGCCTGCGCGGGAATAGCTAGAACGCACGACCTAGTGAACTGGGAAAGGCTTCCGGACCTTAAGTCCCGCTCCCAGCAGAGAAATGTTGTGCTTCACCCGGAGTTCGTTGACGGGAAATATGCCCTCTACACCCGCCCTCAGGACGGATTCATCGACGCAGGAAAGGGCGGCGGAATTGGCTGGGCCCTGATTGACGACATAACCCGCGCCGAGGTAAAGGAGGAGAAAATCATCAATTTCCGCCACTATCACACCATCAAGGAGTTAAAGAACGGCGAGGGTCCCGCTCCGATTAAGACCCCGCAGGGGTGGCTGCATCTTGCGCACGGCGTCCGTGGCTGCGCATCGGGTCTAAGGTATGTTCTCTATATGTATATGACTTCGCTCTCCGACCCGTCGGAGGTCATTGCGGAGCCGGCAGGATTCCTTATGGTCCCGGAAGGGGAGGAGTATGTGGGCGACGTTATGAACGTGCTCTTTTCCAACGGCTGGATTGCCGACCCCGACGGAAGGGTTTTCCTCTACTACGCATCCTGCGACACCCGTATGCACGTAGCCACAAGCACCGTCAGTCGCCTTGTGGACTACTGCCTTCACACCGCTTCGGACGGCCTTCGCACCGGAGAATCCGTGAAGAGACTCAACGCCCTTATCGACAGGAACCTGGCGTTGAAATAATTTTGGACTTACCTCCCCCGGGGTGCCTCTTCTGGCATTCGGGGGAGGATTTTTGTAACACTTGACTGATAACAAGTCTCGTTGGCACGGGACTTAATACACCTCACTGATGACAACTTTCGGACACTTTGACGACGCGGCACGCGAATATGTAATCACCTCGCCTGCGACCCCCTGGCCCTGGATAAACTACCTCGGCACAGAAGATTTCTTCTCCCTCATCTCGGGTACGGCGGGCGGCTACAGCTTCTGCCGCGACGCCAAGTTCCGCCGCATCACCCGTTACCGCTACAACGGCGTCCCGATGGATGAGGGAGGGCGGTATTTTTACATTAAGGACGGGGACTCCCTTTGGAACCCCGGCTGGAAACCCTCCAAAACCCCGCTTGACCGCTACGAGTGCCGTCACGGAATGGGCTACACCCGCATCGTCGGGGAGAAGGGGGGGCTTCGCGCCGACGCCCTTTTCTTCGTTCCTATCGGCTGCCGCTGCGAGATTCAGAAAGTGCGCCTTACCAACATAGGCTCCGCCCCCAAGACCTTCCGCCTCTTTTCCTTTGCGGAATGGTGCCTTTGGAACGCAGAGACCGATATGGAGAACTTCCAGAGAAACTTCTCAACGGGCGAAGTGGAGGTGAAGGGAAGCGTCATCTACCACAAGACCGAATACCGTGAACGCCGCGACCACTATGCCTTCTACGGGGTGAACGCCCCTCTCGCGGGCTTTGACACCGACCGCGAGTCCTTCCTCGGGCTCTACAACGGATTCGACTCCCCCGAGGCGGTTCTGGAAGGGCGTCCTCGCAACTCCATCGCCCACGGCTGGAGCCCCATTGCTTCGCACTGTCTGGAGCTTAGCCTTGCTCCGGGGGAGAGCCGCTGCCTTATTTTCACTCTTGGCTATGTGGAGATGCCCCAAGGCCGCAAATTTGAAAACCAGCTCCCCTCCGAGGCCCTTTCGGCGCAGGAAGAGAGGATTGCAGGAACTTCTTTTGCGGGTGAGACGCTCAACTCCTGCTCGGCTCTTGTGAACAAGGAAAAAGCCTACGACATCCTACTGAAGTTCCGCACAGAGGAGCAGGTGGACGAGGCCTTTGCCGCCCTCGGGGCCTACTGGGACGACATTCTTGGAAGATACAGCGTCTGCTCCCCGGTGCCTGAGCTGGACAGGATGGTGAACATCTGGAACCAGTACCAGTGTATGGTGACCTTCAATATGAGCCGTAGCGCCAGCTTCTTCGAAAGCGGAATCGGCCGAGGGATGGGTTTCAGGGATTCCAACCAGGACCTTGTGGGCTTTGTGCATCAGATCCCCTCGCGTGCCCGTGCCCGCATCCTTGACATTGCCGCCACCCAGTTCCCCGACGGAGGCTGCTACCACCAGTACCAGCCGCTCACAAAACGGGGCAACAACGGCATCGGAGGCGGATTCAATGACGACCCTCTCTGGCTGCTTTTCGGCACTTTCGCCTACATCAGGGAGACCGGCGACTTCGGCATCCTCGACGAAATGGTGCCGTTCGACAATGTCCCCGGCAGCGAAAAGACCCTTCTGGAGCACCTTTTCATCTCGTTCTACCACGTCAACCACAATCTCGGTCCGAACGGCCTCCCGCTCATCGGGCGCGCCGACTGGAACGACTGCCTGAACCTCAACTGCTTCTCCACCAACCCAGACGAGTCCTTCCAGACCACCGAGAACAAGACCCACGGCAGCAAGGCCGAGTCGCTGATGATTGCGGGGCTGTATGTGGTTGTGGGACAGGAATTTGTACATATCCTCGAATATATGGAGGCTCATCCCGAGGTGTGCCTCGGCGCTGCGAACCTTCGCGACGGCAGGACCTCGCGGGACATTTCTCTGTGGGTCCGCAGGATGAGCGAAAGCGTTGAAAAGCGCGGCTGGGACGGCGAGTGGTTCCTGAGGGCCTACGATTTTGCAGGAAACAAAATCGGCTCGGCCGAAAACGAGGAGGGCAAAATCTACATCGAAAGCCAGGGCTGGTGCACGATGGCGAGGATCGGAGCCGAGCGGGGCCTTTGCGACAAGGCTCTCGACTCTGCAAAGCGGCTTCTTGATTCCCCGCACGGTCTCGTGCTTCTTTATCCCGCCTACACCCGCTACTACCCCGAGTACGGCGAAATCTCCTCATATCCCCAGGGTTACAAGGAAAACGCCGGCATATTCTGCCACAACAACCCGTGGATTATAATCGGCGAGGCTCTTGCGGGAAGGGCTGACGACGCGTGGAGTCACTACTGCAAAATCTCCCCGGCATTCATCAGCGATCAGGCTCTTCACAAGACGGAGCCGTATGTCTATTGCCAGATGGTCTCAGGAAAGCAGGCTCCGCGCCCTGGCGAAGGAAAGAACAGCTGGCTCACGGGCACGGCGGCCTGGAACTGGTATGCCGTCTCGGAGTATCTTCTCGGGGTCTTCCCGGACTACGGCGGACTGATGATCCGTCCGTGCCTGCCCGCTTCGATAGGGGAGTACCGCATCAGGAGGGTTTTCCGTGACGCGGTCTATGACCTCACCATCCGGAACTCCTCCAGCGGAAAATCGCAGTACATCGAATACAGCCCCGGCCATCATTCGCTCACTCTGGACCTGTAGAGGGGAAGACATAGGGAGAGGATATTTGTGAACGGATATTCGTGCCGGGATATAACCAACTGATAGCCACAAGATTATGAAAAAGATAGCATTGCTTTCGATAGCCGCGGGGCTTCTCTCCGCAACTACTCTCTCCGCGCAGACCTCCCTCCCGCTTGACAACGGTTGGGCGTTCTCCCTCGGCAATGCCGCCTCGATGGAGGAGGATTTCACCCACGGCACGGAGTATTTCACCTATCTCTGCAAGGCTCAGAGCGCAAACCACAGCAAGTCCCCGATTATGCCCGCCTTTGACGACTCTGCCTGGCAGAGGGTCAATCTCCCGCACGATTTTGTGGTGGACCTTCCCTACAGCGCCTCTGCGAGCCACTCCCACGGCTACAAATGCGTCGGCTGGCGCTACCCGGAGAACTCTGTGGGCTGGTACCGCCGCCATCTTTTCGTCCCCGAGGAGGATCGCGGCAAGCAGATAACCCTTGAATTCGAGGGGATATTCCGCGACAGCGAGGTCTTCTGCAACGGCTTCTATCTCGGGCACGAGGTAAGCGGTTATGCCTCAAGAGTTTACACTCTCACTCCATACCTTAACTACGGCGCTGACAATGTAATCGTTGTCCGCTGCGACGCCTCCACGGAGGAGGGCTGGTACTACGAGGGCGGGGGAATATACCGAAGGGTCCGCCTCCATAAGGCAGGTCCCGTGGCCCTCAGACCCTATTCCGTGCGTATAGCCCAGAAAACATCAGACCTCAGGCCCTGGACCCTCGAGGACGGGACCCGGGCGGTGTATGTCGACGAGGGCTGCGTCGATGCCGACTATGTTTTTGCCGACGCTTCGGTGACTCCTGCCGCAGTGTCGCGCCGGGTCACAATCCTCGACGCGGAAGGTCGTCCCGTTTCCCGCGCGGAGCATCTTTGGACCCCTGCGGATCCATATCTTTACACCCTTCAGATTCAACTTTTCTACGAGGGCGCTCTTTCGGATTCCTACTCCTGCCGTTTCGGGGTGCGAACCCTCGAGTTCAGCCCTTCGAAAGGGCTTCTTGTGAGCGGGGAAAGCGTAAAATTGAAAGGGGCGAATATGCACCTTGACCACGCCGGAGTGGGTGTGGCAGTCCCGGAGGAGCTTTGGAGGTACAGGATTCAGACGCTGAAAGATTACGGATTCAACGCCATCCGCTGCTCGCACAACTGCGCTTCGCCCGTTATGCTGGAGCTCTGCGACGAGATGGGGGTTCTCGTAATCGACGAGAACAGGCAGTTCGGAGTGAACGAGGAACAGTTGGGGCAGCTTCGCAATATGATTGACCGAGACCGCAACCACCCTTGCGTCGTTCTCTGGAGCGTCGGGAACGAGGAATGGGCCCTTGAGCACAGCGCCCAGGGCACCGAGATAGCCCTAAGGATGAGCGAGGAGGTGCACCGCCTTGACCCTACGCGCCCTTCCACCTACGGGAACAGCGGCGGGCCGCAACTTGTGAAAGGAGTGGATGTTCTGGGCTACAACTACATTGTCCAGAACCCTGTGGACGCCTATCACGGGGAGTTTCCCGAGAAATGCGCTGTGGGCACCGAGGAGACCACGGGCTGCGGCACGAGAGGGCACTACCGCACGGACATCGAGCGGGGACTGATGGCTCCGCTTAACCGCCTTGACACCGCAGGAAGGGTGAATGTAATAGAGCACGGCTGGAAGTTTTATACGGAGAGGCCGTGGGGCCTCGGCCTATTCTACTGGACGGGCTTTGACTACCGCGGGGAGCCGAATCCGATGCGCTGGCCGGCAACAGGAAGTCAGTTCGGCATTTTCGACTATTGCGGCTTCCCGAAGGATGAAGCCTTCTACCTTCGCGCCGCCTGGAAGCCTTCCGAGCCAGTTGTCCACATCTGCGGCCCGTACGGCGGAGAGGTCTGGGTCTATTCCAACTGCGACGAGGTCCGGCTCTACGCGGGCAACAAGTCCCTCGGAAAGAAAAAGATGCCACTCGACGGCCACCTTGTTTGGAAAGTGGGGGCCGGCAAAGACTCGGGGACTTTCAAGGCTGCGGGCTACCGTAAAGGCCGTAAAGTCGCCACAGACATCTTCCCGGAGGCTCTCCCGGAGCTTGAGATTACTGCAACTCACCTCGGGGAGAAATACATTCTGACGGGCGGCGGCTTCGAACGCGTTTTCTTCGAGAAAAGTTCCTCCGCTCTCTCTCCAGCTGACTCCCGGGCGGCCTCCCTCGCAAATACAACGCTTTCCCTGCGCCCCGACGGGCAGGACATAGTGATTCTTGACCTCTGCACCTCTCGGGACTCTCTTCAGGTGAGGGTTGAAGGCGCGGAGCTTCTCGGCTGGGGCAACGGAGACCCTGCCTTCAAGGCCATAGAGCGCCCCCTCGGCAAAACCCCGGAGGAGCGCAACTCCTTGACCATAACCCCGTTCGCGGGAAGAGCCCAGCTTCTCATCCGCTCCCTCGAAGGCTCCTCCGCCCCGGTTAGGCTCCACATCGCCGGCCAGGAAATAAAACTTTCGCGTTAAATTTTACTTTTCAGAGTGCGAGATCGCCCTCTGCAAATAAACCCACATCACGGGAGATAATTTCGGGAAGTTTGCTCCCCGAAGGCAGAAATATGGAAACTTAGTGTTAACTTTGGGCCCGTTTTCAGAACGGACCCATTTTTATGACACAAAAATTAACGACCATATTCTGCTGCCTTGCAGCTTCGCTCTCACTCGTCTGCTGCCAGAAAGCGGACATCGAGCCCTCTCCCGTGACTCCTTCCAAGCCGCAGAGCAAGACCAACAGCCTCACATCCTTCAAGTTGAAGGCATCGGCGAACAGCCTCAAAAAGGAGGTCACATTCAGCTACGACGAGTCCTCGCGGACCTTCAGCGCGATGTATCTCAAATGGATTGACAAGGCCGACCCAGAGATGCTCATCCCCGAGTTCAAGACCGACGGAAAGACTGTCTATCTAGACGGTCAGGAAGTGAAATCGGGCAAAACCGCGATGTCGTTCGCAAAGGACTTCGACCTTACGGTGGAGGCGGAAAACGGAGACCGGAAAACCTATCACATCTCGCTCAACTGCCCACAGATCAACACGGAGCTGCCTGTGCTGCACTTTCATATAGCCGCTTCCTCCATCACCTCGAAGGAAGAATATGTCTCTACCAAACTCGATATGTACCGCCCCGGAAGCAGCGAAGGCAGCTGGTCCTCAACCTCGGACCCCGAGATTCAGATCCGCGGACGCGGCAATTCCACCTGGGGCCTTCCCAAGAAACCCTACCGCATCAAATTCCCCGAGAAATTCAGCCCCATAGGCCTCAATCACGCCAAGGCGAAATCCTGGGTGCTCCTCGCGCACGATATGGACAAGTCCCTGCTGCGCAACCACCTCGCATTCGAGATTTCCCGCATCCTGTTCAGCTCAGGCGACACTTTCCACGACGCTTCCACCGTCACTTTCACCCCCTGCTCGCAGTTCGTGAATGTGTATTTCGGCGACAGCTACCACGGCGTTTACCAGATGTCAGACCAGATGGAAGTCTCGAAGGACCGCATAAACCTCGACAAGCTCAAGGCCTCTGACGGGAGCGACCCTACGCTCATCACGGGCGGCCATCTCATCGAGACCAACATCCACCACGACGAGGGCTACCCTGTCTCGTTCACTTCGAGCCGGGGCATCTATATGGACCACAAATATCCCGAGGACGACGATATGGACATCGCCCAGTACACCTGGATGGAGAACTATATAAGGCAGGCAGAGTCGGCTCTTTATTCCTCCAATTTTACGGACAAGACCTCCGGATGGAGGAAGTATTTCGACGAGGCTAGTCTTGCGGATTTCATTATCACAAAGGAGTTTGCGGGGGATATGGACGGCTACACCAGCACCTATTTCTACAAAAGGCGCGGGGTGGACAAAATCTATTTCGGACCCGTGTGGGATCTGGACAAGGGCTGGAACAACGACAACCGCACTCCGCACAGCAGCTACCCGCCCCTTTCCAGTCTGATGATATACGCCGGCTTCTATATGCCTCCATACATCTATCCGGACTGGTTCCACCGCTTCTGGCAGGACGAGGATTTCCGCAAATATGTCGGCGAGCGCTGGGCCGCCAAGAAGGACGCGCTTCAGGAGAAAGTGCTTTTCGAACTTGAAAGCAGGCCGAGGAAGATGAAGAAGGCCATCAAGGCCAATTTCTCAGTATGGACCTATTACTACCAGGCCTGCACCGACGCACCTCTTCCGGCCTCCACCTACGAGGCCGAAATCGAAAGGATGAAATCCCTCACAAAGCAGCGGGCAGCTCTGCTTGACGCCAAATTCCAATAATAGTCAGACCTTTTTCCCCGTCGCACCATCAGGAGAGTGACTTTTCAGTCAGCCTCCTCTCCTACTTTTTGATCGGGTAGAGCCAGGTGAGAAGGAGCATTATTGCAGCCACTACGGCAGGGATGATGGAGAACAGAGCCCAGATCATTCCGAGAACCGACGGGGTGATGGAGAGCGGGTCAACCACAGAGTTGCCCAGCTCGTCGGTGATGGTTTCCGCGCCGGCAAGGCCGAGGAAAAGCGCCACCAGAGAGCCTGAAACCGCTGTTCCGAACTTCTGGGACATTGTGCCTGAGGAGAAGATGAGTCCTGTTGAGGATGTGCCGTTCTTCTCGGTCGCATAGTCAGCGACATCGGAATACATCGACCAGAGGAGCGGGGAGTAAAAGCCTATGCCAATGGAAGTTATGACCACAAGAGCAATCATCCACCCGATTGACTCCGCCCTCATCGGAACGAAGAAGAATGCCACAGAGGAGACAAGGCAGATTACTGCCGCCCACATAAACGCCTTCTTTTTCGAGCCCACTTTCTTCGTAAACCACGGGGACAGCGCGCCGAAAATCATACAGGTCAGCTCGCCGAAGGTCATAAAGACGGTGTAGTTGATAATCAGACGGTTGAAGGTTATGTCGCCTCCGAGGCAGTAGGTGAACAGGTAGCCTGCCACAGCGTAGCGGAATCCGTTGAAAAAGTTGGTGCAGATGCCAATCAGGGTGAGGTATATCCACGGCTTGTTCCTGAAAAGGTCGGCGAACTGCTTGAGGGAGTATTTTTCGGCCCTAACCGGCTTGAGCCGCTCTTTGGTGAAAAGGCCGCAAAGAAGAGTCATCACGGCGGCCACCGCTCCGAAAATCGCCGCTAGCACCGCGTACTGGTGAGCTTCGCTTCCTCCGATGAGTTTCTGAAGATAGGGGAAAGAGAGAAGAGTCACAAAGCCCATCGCGTAGGCTCCCACCATCCTGAAGGATGAGAACTGGTTTTTCTCGTTGTCGTCATCGGTCATCACGCCAAGCAGCGACCCGTACGGCACATTCACCATCGTATAGACCGCCATCATAAGCAGATAGAGCGTGTAGGCATAGACTCTTTTGCCGACAGGCCCGAAGTCCGGGGTGTAGAGAAGAAGGGCGAAAACAAGTCCGAGAGGCACTGCTCCGAAGATTATCCACGGTCTGTAGGTGCCCCAGCGTGACTGGGTGCGGTCTGCGAGACTTCCCATCAGAGGGTCGGTCACCACATCGAAAAGCCTTGCCACGAGCATAAGGGTGGCGGCGTCCGCGAAGGTGAGTCCGAAGACATTGGTGAAGAACAGCGGGAAGGCTATCGACATTATTTTCCAGGTGATTCCGCCTGCTGCGGCGTCGCCAAGTGCGTAAGCAATTTTTTCGGAGAGTTTTGCCATTTTTCTCAGTATTTTTTCGTTTGCGGGCCGATTGTTCAATGGCCCTTGGGGGATATTGATTTTATTGAATTATTTGCGATTAAGACGGTTCTGCTCCAACTCCCTGCAGGTGGAACGGAGAAGGGAGATGGTGGAAGAGTCGCTCTGGTACACCGAGTTGAGCCCCTGCTGCTCCTGAGCCGGGTCGCCCGAGTAGTCGTCGCCCTCCTGCCAGAAGGTGTGCCCCGGGGTCTGCTTTGCCATCCCGCCCCAGGTCCAGAAATTCGCCCCGGCAAAAACGCCTTTCTTCTCGGACTGTTCAAGGAGAATGTCGAAAATGGCGCTGTAATATCGGTCGCGGAGCGTCGTCGGGGTGCCCTTGGCGAAAAGGAAACCGTCGCGCGGGAATCCGAACTCCTCCACAACGAGCGGCTTCCCGAGTTCCTCCGCCACGGCGATGTGTTCGCGGATATATTCGCAGGTTTTGTCCACGGCTCCCTCCAGATCCTCCCCGAGGCTTTCCTTGTGCGCCCAGCTCCAGTTGAGGGGCCAGATGTGGCAGGTCAGATAGTCGACATCAGGGCACTCGTGCATCCTGCGATAGACATCCCAGTCGCCCTCGCAGCCCCAACTGCCCTCGCTTCCGGTGGAGACAAGATGGTTAGGGTCAAGGGATTTTATAAGGCGGGCGCTGTCCCAAATCCAGTCGATGAAGGCCTCCTTGAGGGCGGGGTCGCCCACGAAAAAGCGCGGCTCGTTGCAGATTTGCCAGGCGAAGATTGCAGGGTCGTCCCTGTAGGCTTTGCCGGTCACCGTGTTGACCCTTGAAACCGTGTTGCGGAGGTGTGTGCGGAACATTTCCTTGGCTTCGGAGTTCACGACAAACTGCGAAGTGAACGCGCAGTAGTCGCTCCAGAGGGCGTCCATAGTGCTTCTCGCCTTTCCCGCTCCGGCCCATTCAAGATACTGTCCGAAGCCGCCGGACCACTCCCAGGCGTTGTTGAGAAAAAGCACGGCGGTCATATCCCTTTTGCCAAGTTCGGCAAGGAAGCGGTCAAGCCCGACGAAAACGCTCTCGTCCCAGACTCCCGGCGAAGTCTGAAGCGCGGGTTTCACTTTCCCCTCGGGGCCCGAAGTTCCGTCTGCGCCAACAAGAACGCGAAGATTAGTTATCCCGATTTCCTTCAGAGAGTCAAGTTCGCGGGAGAGCCTCCGGGGGTCTGCGGCCCCGGTGTCCGAGGCGAGCAGAGGGCCGTACCACATATTCGTTCCTATAAAGTATTGCGGGGCGGTGTCCGTGCCCCTGTAGAAATGTCCCTCCCGCTCTGTCCAGAAGGCGGCGGGGGAGCCTGAGCAGGCGCAAAGAAGCGTCCCGGCTGCAAGGATGGTTACAAGTGAGTGTTTCATATCTTACAAAGGTAGGAATACACGGCGTTCCAAACAAGTACAAATTTGACCGATTATAATATAATCCTAAATCCCATTTGACTTGTGACGGATTTTTGAGGACAGATTTCTCTTTGAAGAGGGAGCATACCGGGGTATGTGACTGATGAAAAGGGGAATATGGACCAAAAAGACACACAAGTTATACGATTATTTTGTTCTTTTTGTAGAGGGCCCGAAAGTCCCGCGGAGTGGAGCCCCGGCGGCTCTTGAAAATGCGGTTGAAATTGGAAAGGTTGTTGAACCCGCTCTCGTAGCAGATTTCGGAAACGTTTTTCGTCGAATCCACGAGAAGGCGTGCCGCATACCCCAGGCGGATGTCCAGCACATAGTCCGAGAGCGATTTCCCCGTTCTCATCTTGAAAAACCTGCTGAACGCCGACGGGCTCATCCCCACAAGCTCCGCCATATCCTCCAGCTTGAGCGGCTCGGAGTAGTGGTCGTTGATGTACTGCTTCACCTTCGTGACCCTCCGGCTTTCCTGATTTCGGGCCGAGTGGGCGAACGAACTGCTTGCCAGCACCTTGTACGGTCCCGTGGAGAGGTCGTGGAGAAGGCACATAAAGGTTATGAACTGCTTGAAGCGGTCGGTCTCGGCGGCGAGGGTGTCGAGGTGGTGATAGACCCTCATAATGGTCTCGAGCGGGAAGGAAAGCCCGTGGTCGGCCGCGCGGAGCATCTTTCGGATGGAGTCGAACTGGTTTTTCGCCAGAATGTCGTCGCTGAGGAGGTCCGGGGCGAACTGCACCGTAACTTCCCTTATGTCAGGACTTTGGCAGCTTCCGTTCTCCCAGACGTGCTCGAGGTTTTCCGCCCCTATGAGCACAAGGTCGTAGTCGCCGATGGTCTCGACGCTGTCGCCCACAATCCTGCGGACTCCCGCTCCGTGTTCCACGAAATTGAGTTCGAACTCCTTGTGGCGGTGGAGAGGATATGTGAATTCGGTTTTGTGCCTTTCCGCGATATAGAAGCAGTCGAGGTCGGAAAGCTGCGTGATTTCGGTAAGTACGTCGCTCATTCTGTTATGTGGTTGTTCAGGGCCCTTTCTGTGGGACCATCCCGGGTTTAGGGGAGGGCGGTGAGCCCCCTGCGAGTGGTTAATAGTGTTATTACGATGCAAATATAGATTTTTTCCGATACTATTTTGACAAGTAGTGATATTTTTTTTCGCAACTTTTTCCTTCTTGCCGCGCAATGACTAACTTTGTAATCCCTTGCCCCGCCCGGGGGGCATATAAAACTGAAAACCAAATTATAGCATAACCTTTTTGCACCCACAGCAATATGGACACAGAGAATATCCTCAAAAATCTAAGGGCCGAGACCCTTTCCAATCTCACCGAAAACATACTTCCGTTTTGGATAAACCGCTTCCAGGACCCTCGCGGGGGCTTTCTGGGCAGGATTTCCGGCACCGGCGAGCCTGACCCCGAGGCCCCGAAGGGCGCAATCCTCAATGCCCGCATCCTCTGGGCGTTTTCCGCGGCCTACCGTCTTCTCCGCCGCCCCGAGTACCTCGAAATGGCCACTCGCGCAAAACGTGAGATTGAGTCCCGCTTTTTCGACCCCGAATATGGCGGAGTCTACTGGAGCCTCACTCCGGACGGGAAGCCCCTTGACACGAAAAAGCAGATTTATGCAATCGGGTTCGCCATCTACGGCCTCAGCGAATATGTCCGCGCAACGGGCGACCCCTCCGCCCTCAGCCTTGCCGTGAGGCTTTTCGACGACATCGAGGCTCACAGCTTTGACTCGGAGAAAAACGGCTATCTGGAGGCTTTTGCGCGGGACTGGAGCCCGATCGGGGATATGCGCCTGAGCGAAAAGGACGCGAACGAGTGCAAGACCATGAATACCCATCTCCACATAATCGAGCCCTACACCAATCTCTACCGAGTGTGGCCCGATGAGCGGCTCCGGGAGCGGATTGTGAACCTCCTGTGGGTGTTCAGAAACAGGATTCTTGACTCTGAGACCGGACATCTGAAGCTGTTTTTCGACGAGGACTGGGTGAGCAAGCGCCCCGTCGTTTCTTTCGGGCACGACATCGAGGCTTCGTGGCTTCTGTATGAGGCGGCGAGTGTTGTGGGAGAGGACCCGGAGGGGATTGTGCCGGATGTGCAGAAAATAGCCTCTGCCGCGTCCGAGGGGTATATCCCCGGCGGCGGGATGATTTACGAGTTCCACAGGGACTCCGGCGCGCTGGATGCCGACAGGCACTGGTGGGTGCAGGCTGAGACTGTTGTGGGCTATCTTAATGTCTATCAGCTCACCGGCGAGCTGGCCGCTCTGAAGCGGGCCGCCCAGACCTGGGAGTTCATCCGGGAGCATCTTGTGGACCGCGAGGGCGGGGAGTGGTTCTGGAGCCTTCGCGCTGACGGGGGCGTGAACAGGGATGACGACAAGGCCGGATTCTGGAAGTGCCCGTATCATAACACCCGAATGTGCCTTGAAATATACGAAAGAGTGCTCTAAAAGGCGCATTGCTGCGTTGTGCTCCTTGGTGAAATCCTCACAACCGTTAGGTTGCTGCGGTTTCCCCTTCGTCGCGAGCCTTGCACTGCATCCTTTTATAGCCCCCTTTCACTCCCCACAAAAAAGTTAAACTTTTGAATAAAGAATTAAAAACAAATAGATTATGACACTGAAAACTTTTTTGGCCTTCTCCGCTGCGGCCTCCCTGCTTCTTCTTGGGGCGGCGGAAGGCTCGGACGCGAAAATCCGGCTCCCCGAGCAGCTTGGCGACCACTGCGTTCTTCAGCAGCAGACTGCGGCGTCTCTCTGGGGCGAGGCTCTTCCGGGCGGCAAAGTCACCGTCAGGGTCTCCTGGAGCAAGGAAAAATACTCCGCCACTGCGGACTCCGAAGGAAAGTGGCTACTTAAGGTGAACACCCCTAAGGGAAGCTATGAGCCTCAGACAATTACGGTTTCGGACAAGGACGGGAGCGTTACGCTCAGAGATGTTCTTATCGGCGAAGTCTGGCTCGCCGGCGGGCAGTCCAATATGGAAATGCCGCTCGGAGGCTTCCGCTGCTGCCCAATTGAAGGCGCTGCGGAGACCCTTCTTGGCGCCGGAGAGTACCGCAACAGGGTCCGCGAAGTGAAAATTCCAAAGACGGGGACCACCTCTCCCGAGGAGTATGTCGAGGGGCGCTGGGACGAAACCACTCCCGAAACTGCCCGCAGGTTCACAGCAGTCGGATGGCATTTCGCTGTGGCTCTCAACGGGGTGCTGGATGTCCCTGTGGGCATACTCGCCTGCAACTGGGGCGGCTCCGCCGTGGAAAGCTGGGTGCCAAAGGAAGTGGTATATTCCTATCCCGAGAACACAATCCCGTCAGGGCGCCACGAACCGTTCTTTGACGAGGGCGGCTGGTACAACTGCACCTCCAACTATGTGATGTACAACGGAATGCTTCATCCTCTACGCAACTACACCATCCGCGGCTTCATCTGGTATCAGGGCGAAACCAACGCAGGGGTGTACCCATATTATGCCGAGCGCCTCGCCGAGATGGTGCGCATCTGGAGAGACCTCTGGGGGCAGGGCGAACTTCCGTTCTACCAGGTGGAGCTCGCGCCCTACATCTATGGCGGCGACGGCACCACGGGGGCGCGCATCCGCGAGGCCCAGAGAACGGCTGCGAAGACAATCCCGGGCTGCGGAATAGTCTGCACCAACGACCTTGCCTACCCTTACGAGTACGACCAGATTCACCCTTGCCAGAAGCGTCAGGTGGGGCAGCGGCTCGCTCTGCTTGCGCTGAACAGGACCTACGGGATGGGCTCCCTTCCATACGAGGGCCCCGTGTTCGAGGGGATGGAGATTAACGGGAGCGAGGTGAAGCTCAGCTTCAAGAATGCGGACTGGGACGGAATGAGCCCGTGGCACGACCTCGCAGGCTTTGAACTTGCCGGCGAGGACAGGGTCTTCCATCCGGCTGAAGGCGAAGTGAGGGGGATAAATGTTTATCTTCACTCCGCCGAGGTCAGCGCTCCGGTTGCCGTGCGCTACTGCTTCCGTGATTTCCAGGTGGGGAATCTGACGGGCTCCCTGAACCTGCCCGCCGCACCTTTCCGCACCGACGAGTGGTAG
>CAVAMP010000030.1:0-30509 GCA_963589825.1 Flexilinea sp.
AACAAAAGAACCACCGATTTCTCGATGGTTCTTTTTTGAGCGGAAAACGAGACTCGAACTCGCGACCCCGACCTTGGCAAGGTCGTGCTCTACCAACTGAGCTATTTCCGCAAACTTTGCCTTCCCGAATGGGATTGCAAAGGTAGGTATTTTTTTCTAATCTCCAAATAAATTTCCAAAAAATCTATCTATACTTTTCGTATTGCGGCATCGCGAGGCCGGACAGGATTTCCTTGACCTCGTGGTCGTCCTTAGGGCAGATCAGCAGCGCGTCCTCGGTGTCCACCACGATGAAATCGTCCAGACCCTTCAGGGCGATTAGCTTCCCCTTGTTCGAACTCATAGCGAGAACCTTCCTGCAGTCCTGAACGATGTGCGGATTGTCAATCACATAGTTCCCGTCCTGGTCCTTGCCATGGATGTAGTCATAGACCGAAGCCCAGTTTCCGATGTCAATCCAGTCGAAGTCGCACGGCATAATCCACGCATTGTCGGTCCTTTCCAGAAGGCCGTAGTCGAACGAAGTCCACGGGCAGTCGGTGTAAACCCTGTCGATGAACGCCTTCTCCTTTTTCGTGCCAATGGCCTTTTCCCAGCCCTTGAAAAGCGCGGTCACCTCCGGGTTGTAGGTCTCCATCTCGTCCTTGAGCCCGCTGGCCTGCGCGACGAACATTCCCGAGTTCCAGAGGAACTCTCCGCTGCCCACAAACACCTCCGCGAGCGAGCGGTTAGGCTTTTCCGTGAAGGTCTTCACCTTGACAGGCGAGCCGATTTCAAAATTTCCCTTTCCGCCCTCGACCTGGATGTAGCCGTAGTTGGTGTCGGGGCGTGAAGGCACGATTCCGAGGGTTATCAGCACATCGGCCCCTTCCACGAACTCCAGGGCCCTGCAGGTGAGCGAACGGAAAACCTCCTGATCCGAGATGTAGTTGTCGGAAGGGGAGAAAAGGATGTTCGCGGACGGATTGCGGCTGAGGATGGTGTAGGTTGCGTAGGCTATGCACGGGGCCGTGTTGCGGGTGTATGGCTCCAGAAGAAGGTTCTCTTCGGAAAGCTCCGGAAGCTGCTCCCGGACGGTCTTTTCAAACTTTGTTGCAGTGACGACGATTATGTTCTCCACCGGAATGAACGATGAGCAGCGCTCGAAAGTGTGCCTTAGAAGGCTCTTCCCGGTGTAGGCGAGGTCCAGAAACTGTTTCGGATGGTTGGCGCGGCTCACAGGCCAGAGTCTCTGGCCGCTTCCGCCCGCCATAATTACGCAATAGGAATTATTTGTATTCATTGAATATATCTGATTATTAGTAACTTATGTTTTTCTATTGTCCAGCCCTTCGCTTTCCTATTTATAAATTGGGATAAACGCCTGAGGGATATATTCCAGGGCCATCTCGTTATTTACAAGAGTCACGCCCACCACATCGAAAAACGACTCGAGATCCGAAAATTTCCGGTAGGCCTCCTCCCTGAGGAACCTCTTCGCCCCCTCGACCACCTTGTGCTGCTTCAGAGCGTCCACGGTCTCCTGCGGGAGCACCACGGGATTTATCCTTGTGCGCACCTCCACAAAGTGAATCCCAGCGGAGTCAAGCGCCACGATGTCTAGCTCATAGTGTCCGCTGCGAAAGTTGCGCGCAAGAATCGTAAAGCCCTTCCCCTCAAGAAAATCGGCCGCCGCATCCTCTCCGAACCGTCCCGTAATCTGTGTCGCCTTCATTCTCAGTTCAAGTGTCTATGTGTTTTTATATAAACCTTCCCCCTCAAATCCCTCGCACATTTTCCCTAGCACAAACCTCCCCCTCTCAAATCGTTTCTATTCAAATGTAACAATCGTAACTCCCGTGCCGCCGTACTGGATGTGCTCGTCCTTCACTGAAGCGACCCCAGGAGTGGTGCGCAGGAACTTCTGCACCTCCTCACGGAGCGCCCCGGTGCCCTTTCCCGTGATTATTCTGACCGTAGGCACAGAAAGCATCATCGCATCGTCGACAAACTTCATCACCTTTTCAATCGCGTCCGTGACCCTTTCGCCCCTAAGGTCAATCTCCGGGGAGAACTGGAGTTTTTTCTCCGCGATGGAAGTGTCATACTTCACCTTCGAGACGTTGCGGTTTTCGCTTCTGGTCGCCTCCTTGAACTCCGAGGAGGTTATTCGTTCCACCTTGTCCAGCGGAAGCTTTGAGGAAATGTTCCCGATGTTGATGAACACCGCCTTGGGGGAAACCCTCGTGACTTCGCCCACAAGGCCGTTGTCCTTCACGCGGACCTTCTCGCCCGGCTTCAGAGGGGCGTTACGGAATGCCTCCTCGCGGGCGCGGGCCTCAGCCTCTTCGGCAAGGCGCTTCTTCTCGGCCTCGTCAGCGCGTTGAGCTGTCCTGGCAAGGCGGCGTTCCCGTCTCTCGTCCAGCTGACGGATTTTCTTTTCTATGTAGTCGTCCTTCGCCTTCTGCTCCTCCGCCTTCTTGGCTGAGAGCATAGTCACGAAGTTCTGAAGCTCCTGGCGGGCCTGCTGCGTGCTTTCCTTTTTCGCCTGGGTCTCCTTGATTGTGCGGATGGTGTTCTCCACCTGACGGTTCGCCCCCTTCACGATTTCCTCCGCCTCCCTGTGGGCCTCGTCGAGCACCTCCTTCTTGAGCTGCTTTATGTTCTGAAGCTCCTTCTGGTAGCGGTCCGTGATGTTTTCGAGGGTCTTGTCCGTGTTGCGGATGCGCTCGAGCTTCTCGTCAAGAGCCCTGCGGTTGCGGGCGATCTTGCGGAGGTTCCTCTCGATGTCCACGTAATCCTCTCCGGCCCTTGTCTCCGCATCCTTTATGATAGGCTCCGGAAGGCCCATCTTGCGGGCGAGCTCGAACGCGAATGAATTGCCCGGGAGCCCGCTTTCGAGTTTGAAAAGAGGGACTATGTTCTTGGCGTCGAACATCATCGCACCGTTGATGACTCCGGTTTCCCCCGATGCGTAGAACTTGAGGTTGGTGTAGTGCGTCGTGATGACCCCGTACACCCCTCTGCGGTCAAACTCCGCGAGAATGGCCTCGGCGATTGCACCTCCTGCGGCAGGCTCCGTTCCGCTTCCGAACTCATCGATGAGAACAAGTGTCCGGGAATCGGCCACAGCGAGCATATCCTTCATATTCGCAAGGAACGAGCTGTAGGTGCTCAGGTCGTTCTCAATAGACTGGTCGTCCCCTATGTCCACCATAATCCTGTCGAAAACCATCATCTCCGAGGTCTCTGACGACGGGATGAGCATCCCCCACTGGAACATATACTGAAGCAGGCCGAAAGTCTTGAGACACACGGATTTGCCCCCGGCGTTAGGGCCGGAAATAAGCAGAATGTGCTTTTGGGGAGTGAGCTGCGCGCTCAGAGGAACAATCTCCCTTCCCTCCTTTTTGAGCGAGCGTTCAAGCAGAGGATGGCGCGCCTTGCGAAGAATAAGTTCCCCGTTGGATGAGAGCACCGGCATTCCGGCGATGAAGTCGAGCGCCGTCTGTGCCTTTGCCATCAGAAAGTCGATTTCCCCGAGAAATACCCCGGCGTCAAGAAGGTCCGGGACATACGGGCGGAGAAATTCCGTGAAATCGTAGAGTATCTTGACAATCTCCCTCTGCTCGGCAAAGCGGAGTTCGCGGATTTCGTTGTCCATCTCAACCACCTCGGCAGGCTCGATGTAGGTGGTCTTTCCCGATGCGGACTCGTCATAGACAAAGCCCTGAAGCTTCTTTTTGTTCGCCGAAAGCACCGGAATGAGCATTTTCCCGTCTCGAAGGGTCACTGTGGCATCCTCGTCCACAAGCCCCTCTTCCTTCGCCCGGCGAAGAATCTGGTTCACCCTCCGGGATATGCTGCCCTCCTTGTCCCTAAGGGATTTGCGGATGGAATAAAGGGAGTCCGAAGCCGTGTCCTTGACCTCGGCGTATTTGTCCAGAATGGTGTCAATCCTCCTTTGGACCTCGGAGAAAGACATAATCCCCGAAGCCATTTTCTTCAGGTTCGGGTACACCCCGTCCTTCACCCCCTCGAAAAAGGAAGTCACCTTGCGAAGGGTCTCCAGAAGCGTGCGAAGACGTCTTAGTGAGAGAAGATCTATTGAAACGGAGGATTTTCCCAGGGGCTTCAAAAAACCTATGCAGTCGATATATCCGCTTGTGGGGAAACTTTCCTCGAACATAACGACTAGACGCATTTCGTCCGTCAGAAGAAGCCTGCGGCGGATTTCTGCCTCGGAAGTGGATATTTTTTCGTCAGCGACCCTTCCTGCGGCATATTCGGTTGAACACCTTGCGGATATAATCCCCCTCACCGTGTCGAATCCGAGTTTATGCTCGAGCCTGGAATAGTCTGAATTTACCTTTATATTGTCGTTTTCCACATTCATTTTCTGTCAAAGGTTGAGGGGTGTGTCCGATTCCGGGGCGGGGCTATTTCATCGCCTCGTTCAGCAGGAGTTTCAGCTCGTTGAGGTTTCCGATTTCCTTGTAGGTTCCGTCCTTGAAAACGGTTATGTGTCCGGTCTCCTCTGAGACCACAACCACCGAAGCGTCAGTCACTTCGCTGATTCCGCAGGCGGCCTTGTGCCTCATCCCGAACTGCGGGGGAAGGTCCCTTTCGCTGATAGGGAGCGTGCAGCGGGCGGCCTCCACGCGGTTGCCCCTGATAATCACCGCACCGTCGTGAAGAGGGGAGTTCTTGAAAAAGAGGTTCATCAGAAGCCGGCGGTTAATCACCGCGTCAACAATGTCGCCGGTCTCCACCACAAAATCAAGCGAGGATGAAGCGGCAATCACGATGAGCGCTCCGGTCTTGGTCTCGGACATTGAGTTGCAGGCTTCGGCAATTTCCTTCACGGCGTCGGAGGATGCGTTCACATTGGCTTCGCCTCCGAAAAGACGCCTGAAAAACCTGCCGCTACGCCTTCCTATCATATATTTCTGACCGAAATGGATCAGAAACCTTCGGATTTCAGGCTGGAAAATTACGATGAGCGCCAGCACTCCCACATCCAGCACCACCGACATAAGTTCGGTCATCATCTTCATCCCGAGGGCCGAAACGATGACCTTCAGAAAGAAGAAAAGGATAAGGGCTATGAGGATATTCATAGCCGAAGTGCCTCTGATTGAGCGTATTGCGTAGAATATCACCAGAGCTATCAGGAGAATGTCCAGAAGGTCGGTGAATGAAAAATTCAGAAATCCCAGCGCGCTCAAAAACATATTCATCGGATTTTATGGAGCCACATAACGCGGCAGACCGCTTTTATTCAGGCTTTACAGAGAGGTTTCGAACTCCTTGAGGAAGCGCATATCGTTCTCGAAGTAGTTGCGGAGGTCTTTCACCTGCCACTTGAGCATAGCGATGCGCTCCACGCCCATTCCGAATGCGAATCCGCTGTATTTCTTGCTGTCGATGCCTGAAGCCTCGAGGACGTTAGGGTCCACCATACCGCAGCCGAGAATCTCCAGCCAGCCGGTGCCCTTGCAGATGTTGCAGCCCTTGCCGTGGCAGATGTTGCAGCTTACGTCCACCTCAGCAGACGGCTCGGTGAACGGGAAGTATGAAGGACGCATACGGATTTTTGTCTCCGGTCCGAACATCTCGCGGGCGAAAAGAAGGATTGCCTGCTTCATATCGGCGAAAGTCACTCCCTCGTCGATGTAGAGTCCCTCCACCTGATGGAAGATGCAGTGGGCGCGGGCGGAGATGGCCTCGTTGCGGAACACCCTGCCCGGGCATACGATACGGATAGGGAGCGGAAGTTTCTCCATCGCGCGGACCTGAACAGAGGAGGTGTGGGTGCGCAGAAGAACCGGATTCTTCTTTGCCGCAGTGACGAAGAATGTGTCCTGCATATCCCTCGCCGGGTGCTCAGGAGGGAAGTTCAGAGCCTCGAAAACATGCCAGTCGTCCTCAATCTCGGGACCCTCGGCAACGTCGTAGCCGAACTTGCGGAAAATCTCGATGATTTCCTCCCTTGCGATTGAAACCGGATGGCGGCTTCCGAGAGCAACCGGGTCTCCCGGAAGAGTGCAGTCAAAGGACGAGTCGCTTTTTGAAGACTCGGCCTCTGCGGCAGCCTTGAGCTCCTCGATTTTGGCGGTTGCGGCCTGTTTGAGCGAGTTGAGCTTCTGCCCGAACTCTCTCTTCATTTCCGGAGCAACGCCCCTGAACTCTTCGAAAAGCTGGGTAATCTCGCCCTTCTTTCCGAGAAGCCTTACCCTTGCGGCCTCGACTTCCTGTGCCTTCAAATCCTTAAGTCCCTCTATTTCAGAGAGAATGGCATCGATTTTTTCTTTCATATATCTTTATTTTTTCTTTTCAATTTTATCCTCTCACCCTCGCTCTCCCCGCAACTTGCAAATATAGCATTTTTTCCCGTGCGGTAGGAAAGAGGGTGAAGAAAAAGATGGGATACAAGGCTTTCGACGACGCCAAATACCGGAGCAACCTTTGGGCCCAGAGGATTTTGGCTAGGAGAGTAACGCAGTAGACCGCTTTTTCTTAACCCTCTTAGTAGAATCTACAGTTGTAGCGTGACAACAGATCCAGCGAACTGAAATTGTCCCTCTTAGAGGGCTTCTTGCCGAGCACGAGGAAATCCGTGAGGGCGGAAACCGCATTCTGCGCGTCCCTGTCCGGGTGCTGTCCGATGAGGTAGCGGACATATCCTTCTCTGAGAGCCTCCAGATTCCTCCCCAGCACGTCATATCCCACGACATTCAGCCCCTTGAGCCCTCGTTTCTTGAGGTAGTCGGCGACAAGGAATATCCTCGAATTGAGCGTGATTATGTTGGCGCCCTCCCGGATGTTTCCGAACGCAGAGTCCATCACCTTGGTGGCCTCGACGGGGTCATTCGGGTTTATGACGACGTTCTCCACCGCAGTCCCCGGATAGTGGCGGCTGAAGTAGTCCAGAAATCCCCTGCGGCGCCCGCTGGAAGGGTCGGAAAGCCCGCGGGTGTCCCTTTCGATGCGGACGAGATAGACCTTGTCCTTCCTCGTGGCTCCTCCCATCAGAGTGTCGGCCGCGAATAGACCGCTCTCGTAGATCGGCTGTCCGAAGTAGGCGAGGTAGGTGTTAGTGTCGCTCACGCTGGTGTTCAGCACCACCAGAGGCACTCCGGCTTCGTCCATCTCCCCTGCGACCCGGCGAGTCTCGTCGAGGAACATCGGCGCTATTATCGCCCCCGAGCACCCCTCCGAGATGGCTTCACGGCAGGAGGCGAGGAACGAATCCACGTCGTACTGGTCGTAGAGCTTCTCGACTATGTTCACGGAAAAGCGTCCGGCATAGTCACGTGCAGCCTCCACCCCGTTGTGGGTCAGTTCCCAGAACTCCCCGGCCTTGAATTTAGGCAGGATGAGGGCGATGGAATGGGAGCGGTTGCGGGCAAGCATCGAGGCATAGACGTTGGGCTGGTAGCCCAGCTCCCCGATGACCCGGAGCACCTTCTCCCGCGTCTTGGGGGAAACTTCACCTCTTTCGTGAAGCACCCTGTCCACGGTCCCGTTGGTGACTCCCGCCGCCCGGGCGACGTCGCTGATTGTGACTATAGTGTTCGCCATCTTAAATGTTTATTCTATAACGAGATGAAGCTCATCCATCTGCACCTGATCAATCTGGGAAGGCGAGTCAATCATCACATCGCGGCCCTGGTTGTTCTTAGGGAAGGCGATGTAGTCGCGGATGGTCTCCTGCCCGCCGAACAGGGCGCAGACCCTGTCGAAGCCGAATGCAAGACCTCCGTGAGGCGGTGCCCCGAACTTGAAGGCGTTGATGATGAACCCGAACTTGTAGTCGGCGTCCTCTTTGCTGATTCCGAGCACTTCGAACATCCTCTCCTGAACATCAGCCTCGTGGATACGGATTGAACCGCCTCCGAGCTCAGTGCCGTTGAGGACAAAGTCGTATGCGTTTGCGCAGACCTTTTCGAGGTCTTCCTTTTTGTCGCTGTAGAAAAGAGAGAGATGCTCAGGCTTCGGCGCAGTGAACGGATGGTGCATTGCGTAGAAACGAGAAGTTTCGTCGTCCCACTCCAGAAGCGGGAAGTCCACAACCCAAAGCGGTGCGAAGTTGTGAGGGTCACGCAGACCGAGCCTGTTGCCCATCTCAATTCGGAGAACTCCGAGCTGGGTCTGGGTCTTTCTCTTAGGGCCGCAAAGAACGAGAATGAGGTCGCCTTTTTCTGCGCCGGTCTCCTCTGCAATGCCCTGAAGTTCCTCCGCGCTGAAGAATTTGTCAACAGAGGATTTGACGCTGCCGTCAGCGTTGAGTTTTATGTAAACCAGCCCTTTTGCGCCCACCTGAGGTCTCTTGACCCATTCGGTGAGTTCGTCAATCTGTTTGCGGGTGTATTCTGCAAGTCCCTTCACTGCGATTGCTCCCACATACTCCACAGAGTCGAAAACTCCGAAGCCGTGGCCCTGAGCAAGCGTTGTGATCTCGTGAAGCTTCATTCCGTAGCGGATATCCGGCTTGTCGGAGCCGTAGTTGTCCATCGCGTCGTACCAGCTCATTCTCGGGATAGGGTTCGGAATGGTGACGTCAAGAACATTCTTGAACAGAGTCCTCATCATACCCTCGAAGGTGTTCAGGACATCCTCCTGCTCCACAAATGACATCTCGCAGTCAATCTGGGTGAACTCAGGCTGACGGTCTGCGCGAAGGTCCTCGTCGCGGAAGCAGCGCACAATCTGGAAATAGCGGTCGTAGCCTGCCACCATAAGCAGCTGCTTGAAGGTCTGCGGAGACTGCGGAAGGGCGTAGAACTGCCCCGGGTTCATCCTAGAAGGGACGACGAAGTCACGCGCTCCCTCCGGAGTGGATTTTATGAGGTATGGAGTCTCGATTTCAAGGAAATTCTGTGCGTCGAGGTAGTTGCGGACCTCGTGCGCAATCCTGTGACGAAGTTCGAGAGCCTTGCGGAGCGGGTTGCGGCGAAGGTCAAGATAGCGGTACTTAGCCCTGAGCTCCTCTCCGCCGTCGCTGACATCCTCGATTGTGAAAGGAGGGGTCTGTGCCTTGTTGAGGACCTTGAGGGATGAAAGCACTATTTCAATGTCTCCGGTTTCCATCTTAGGGTTTTTGCTGGCCCTCTCGACAACTTTTCCAGTAGCCTGGATGACATATTCCCTGCCGAGCGAGGCGGCTGCGGATGAAAGCGCCTCCTCCGCCGAAGCCTCCACGACGAGCTGTGTGATGCCGTAGCGGTCGCGCAGGTCGATGAATGTCATTCCTCCGAGTTTGCGGCATTTCTGGACCCATCCGGCCAGAGTCACCGTTTCCCCGACATTGGCAAGCCGAAGCTCACCGCAAGTTTTAGTTCTGTACATATTTAATCTTTTTACTATTACTATCTTTTTGAATATAAGGCTCTTCCGCCTTTGTCTCCCCGACGGGGCATTCCGCGCCTCCATTTTCCATAGTTCCCAAGTGTAAGCGGGCTGAAAAATCCTACAAAATTAGCAATTTAACTCAAGTTTCGCAAGTATAAAGGTATCGGGTTTATCCCTCACCCGTAGGGAAAGTCGAACTAATTTACTATCTTTGCGCTGACACGGGAATTTGTAACCTCTTAAAACTTGGAATTATGTCACTGAATAAAGTAATGCTTATCGGAAATGTCGGTGCAGAGCCCGAAATCCGCTATCTCGCCGGAGCCACTCCTCAGGATAACATCAAGGTCGCATCGCTGCGTCTCGCAACTTCAGAGCGCTACCGCGACCGCACCACAAACGAGGTCAAGGAAACGACCGAATGGCACAGCGTCTCCGCCTGGAGAGGCCTTGCCGACATCATCGAGAAATATGTTCACAAGGGAACTCAGATTTACGTCGAGGGCCGCATCCACACCCGCACCTGGACCGACCGCGACAACAACACCCGCTATTCGACGGAAATAGTGGCGGACTCCCTCCAGCTCCTCGGCCGCCGTCAGGACTCCCCATCCGGCACTCCGGCCCCATCCGGCACCGCGTCTGAGGCCTCATCAGCCGCCCCGACTCCATCCGCAGCCCAGACCCAGGCGCCATCCATAGCCCCGCTCCCTCCAACCGCAGCCCCGCTCCCTGAAGACGACCTCCCGTTCTAGGCTGCGCGGTTCTTTTCCGAGAGGGCGAAAAGGACTGAAATCAGGATTGCCACTGCGGCGAGGGAGATGAAAATGTATTCCGAGCTCATTGCCGCAGCGAGGCCGGAACTACGCTTGAAAATGCCTCCGACCACCACCGGGACGGTCATCAGACCTATGTTCTGAATCCAGTAAATCAGCGAATAGGCTGTGCCGAGATTCTTTTCCGGGACTATCTTCGGCACCGTCGGCCACATCGCGGCGGGAAGAAGCGAATAGCCCACTCCGAGTATTCCTATGGCTATGTAGCCGAGGAAACTGCAGCTGACAGTTTCGCCTCCGAGGGTTATTGACGCTGGGGCGAAGGCAATCATAAGATGGGCTATCAGAACGAGTACGGCGCCGGAAATCATCCACCTCGGGCCCTTGCCCACCTTGTCCACGAGAAGTCCGAAAAGCGGGGCGAAGACCACCGTGAAGAACGGGATCATCGACACCATCACGCTGGCGCTCTCAGCCGGGATGCCGAAGCGCGGGATGAGGATGGAGGTGGCGAATTTCTTGAACGAGATTATGCAGCAGTAGAAGAATACGCACAGCAGCGCAATCATAACGAAGCGCCTGTTGCCGAGGATTTTGAATATGTCCGAGAACCTGAACTTGTCGTCCTTGTCCGCTTCTTTAGCGGTGTCCTGGCTTTCAATGGCTTCGACATCTGAAGGGACTCCCTCCGCTTTTTCAGTCTCCCCGCAAGAGGCCTCCTTTCTTCCCATAGCCCTATCAAACCGCGCGTCCATCGCGACGAACACCGCCCAGAGCACCCCGCCCAGAAGCAGCAGACTGAGTCCCACGAGAGCGGGCCGGTTGGTCTGGGAAAGCGTGTAGATTTCTCCAGGAGCGTGTCCTGCAATGAGAACCGGGGAGAGAAGAAGAGCCGCCGCGGTGCCGAGGCGTGCAATCGCAAGCTGAAGCCCCATGGCAAGCGCCATCGGGCCGTCCTTGAACCACTTCGCAATCGAGCGGGTCACCGCAACTCCCGCAATTTCCGACCCCAGGCCGAAAAGCATGCAGCCGATGTAGGCGACGGTAAGGGACACTTTAGGGGCGAGGCCTGCGGAAATGGCTCCGGTGACCATCGCGGCCCCGAGCGCCATCATTCCCACGAAAATGGACCCGGTAACTCTCACTCCCCATTTGTCCAGAAGCATCCCGCAGAAAATCAGGCCGCCCCACACGCACAGGAAGGAATATCCTCCGGCATAGAACCCGTAGTCCGCCGAGTCCCACCCGAGTTCCAGAAGTTCAGGATGGCTGAACAGCTGGGACACGGAGGAAAACATATCGTCAAAGAAGTAGGATGCGAACATCGGCACCACAAGCAGTGCCAGGGCAATCCAAGCCGAAGTCTTCGATTTCATTATTTTTCGACGTTGGGCTTTTCCAATCCGTAACCTTTCTTTTTATCTTCAGCCTTGAGCCAGATTGAGAAGATGAACGCCAGCACGCCGAAGGAAGCGAAGATGATCATAGGCCAGAAATATCCGCCGGTCTTGTCAAGCACCTTGCCGATAAGAAGCGGCACGAGGCAGAGGCCGATGTTCTGCACCCAGAAAATCACGCAGTAAGCGGAGCCCAGAATCTTCTCATCGATAATCTTCGGCACTGAAGGCCAGAGGGCTGCCGGCACGAGGGAGAACGAAACTCCGAGCGTGAGAATGAGGATGAGCGCAAGCGTCTTTGAAGGGAACGCCGGAAGAAGGAACGCGAAGCAGAGGTGGCAAACTATCATAATCACCGCACCCAGCATAAGCATCGAAGCTCCCTTGCCCTTGAAGTCGAGGAATGCGCCGAGGAACGGAGTGAGGCACATGGCGAGAATAGGGAATACGCTGAAAATCTGCGCAGCTGTTGCAGCATCCACCCCGAGAGTCTGCTCAAGGAAGTTCGGAGCGTACCTCTGGAACGGGAATATGGCGCTGTAGTAGAGAACGCAAAGAAGAGCCACAATCCAGAACATCTTGCTGGTGAATATCTTGCCGAGGTCGCTCAGGTGGAACTCATCCTCGGCGCTGTGCTCCTGGGTGGCCTCGCCGGCGGCAGTGAGCTGGGCGTCGAACTTGCGGTCCATAATCGTGAACACGAAGTAGTTGATGAGGCCAATGAGAAGAAGGGCGGTGCAGAATCCCACAGGGGCGAGCACCGGGGCGTCGCTGAAATGTCCGGAAATTATAGGGGAAATCCACATGACCGCGAAGACTCCCAGGCGGGCGATTGCCATCTCAAGACCCATAGCGAGAGCCATTTCCTTGCCCTTGAACCACTTGGCGAGCACTTTGGAAACCGTCGTGCCGGCCATCTCGCAGCCGCAGCCGAAAATCATAAATCCGAGGCAGGCCATCTTCGCGCTGCCCGGGAGAGCCACCCACCAGCTGTCAAGCCATCCGCAGAACGCAGTGTCCTGGAACCAGGAGGAGATGCCGATGAATTTGATGGATGCGCCGATGACCATAAGGCCTGCGGAGAGGAGTCCCGTGAACCTCACGCCCATTTTGTCGAGGATTATGCCGGCGAAAATGAGGAAGAGGCAGAACACGTTGAGGAAGTATTCCGAAGCGGCGTAGGTGCCGAAAACGCCGCTGTCCCAGCCCAGACCGCCCTCGGCGACTGACTTTTCGATTGTTGACTTCAGAGGTGACATCACGTCCACGAACATATACGCGAAAAACATCATCGATGCCACGAGGATAAGGACAGCCCACCTTGCTACCGGGTTGTCGTTCATCAGTTTGTAAATCTTCTGCATATCTTGATAATTTGTTAATATCAGTGCGGGGAAGCAAAGGCATTCTTAAAAAAGATTCAGTACAACGCAGTAATGCGCTTTTTAAGATGCCTTTGCAAAAAAACTTCGCAAGTTAACAAATAGTTTGTAACTTGCGAAACTTTTGTTTGACCCACTGCAGCAAATGCTTGAAAATATAAATTCACCACAGGACATAAAAAACCTTGACCCGGAGCAGCTCAAAACGCTTTGCACCGAGATAAGGGATTATATGATAGAATGTTGCGCCGTAAACCCCGGGCATCTCGGATCGAGCCTCGGCGCGGTGGAGCTCATCGTCGGGCTTCACAAGGTTTACGACACCCCGAAAGACAAAATTGTCTTTGATGTGGGGCATCAGGCCTACGCACATAAAATCCTCACCGGACGCAGGGACGCATTCAAGGGCAACCGCAAAAAGGACGGAATCAGCGGATTCCCGCGTATGGACGAAAGCCCCTACGACTCTTTCGGCGTGGGACATTCCTCCACATCCATCTCCGCGGCCCTGGGTCTTGCTACGGCGGCGCGGCTCGGCGGCAGTGACGAAAAAGTCGTAGCCCTCATCGGGGACGGCGCCCTCACCGGAGGACTTGCCTACGAGGGACTTAACAACGCCGGGGCGAGCAAGGCGGACCTTCTCGTCATCGTCAACGACAACAATTTCTCCATCGACCGCAACATCGGCGCGATGCACGAGCACCTTTTGAACCTCACCACCAGCGCCACCTACAACCGCATCAAGACCCACATCTGGAACGCAATAGGCGAGAACGGACTGAGGAAAACCATCCGCAGCCTTGTCGCCAACGCCAAGCACAGCATAATAAAAGGCTCCGGAGGAGACATCTTCGAGGCCCTGGGCTTCCGCTATTTCGGCCCGATTGACGGCAACGACATCTCTCAGGTCGTCTCCACGCTCGAAAAAATCCGCGACCTCAAGGGTCCGCGCGTTCTCCACGCCATCACCACCAAGGGCAAGGGCTACGCTCCGGCCGAGCAGCAGCAGACCATCTGGCACGCCCCGGGCGCCTTCGACCCCGAGACCGGCGAAAGGCTCTCCTCCAAAGGCGGGGCGAGCCGCTACCAGGATGTCTTCGGGCAGACCCTGTGCGACCTTGCAAAGGAGAATCCTAAAATCGTCGGAGTCACCCCTGCAATGGCTTCGGGCTGCGGAATGGGGACTTTCGCTAAGGAATTTCCCGACCGCTTCTTCGACGTGGGAATTGCCGAGGAGCACGCTGTGACTTTCTCCGCTGCGCTCGCCGCCGGAGGACTTCGCCCCTTCTGCAACATCTACTCTTCCTTCTCCCAGCGCGCCTACGACCAGATTATCCACGATGTGGCTCTCCAGAGCCTTCCGGTGACTCTCTGCCTTGACAGGGCGGGCCTTGTGGGCGAAGACGGTGCGACCCATCACGGCTGCTTTGACATCGCGGCCTACAGGAGCATCCCCGGCGCCGTCGTGGCCGTGCCTGCAGATGAGGCGGAACTGAGAAATATAATGTACACGGCCTCCCTCCAAGCCGCCGGCCCGTTCATTATCCGCTACCCGCGCGGCTGCGGAGAAAACGCCACGTGGAAAGGCTCGGAGTTTTCCGAGTGCGAAGTCGGACGGGGAGTGAAGGTCCTTGGCGGCGAAAAGATAGCCGTCATTGCGGCCGGACCGCTTGTCCACAGAGCCGATGAGGCCATTCGAAAATTCACTGCCGAAAGCGGATGGACTCCGTCCCTATATAATATAAGGTATGTAAAACCTCTTGACGAGGCTCTTTTGGAGGAGGCCTGCGCGGGGCACTCCGTCATCCTCACTCTCGAGGAGGGCTGCACCAGAGGAGGGCTTCACGGCGCGGTGGCGGAATATGTCGCGGAGCGTCATCCTGGCATAAGGGTCGTCTGCGGGGGCATCCCCGACCGCTTCATTTCTCAAGGCAAGCAGGGCGAGCAGAGGGCCGAGTGCGGCATCGACGCGGAAGGAATCGCTGCAAAGCTCAGGAATTTGAGCCTCTCTCTCCAATAGAACCGGTGGCTGAGCCTATTGCTTAAATAGCCGCGGGAGGGCGCTCATCCATAAGCGCCGCAGAGCCGCAGGCGGAAAGATTTTAAGTGAAAAAGGCGAAAAAGTTTTGGAGAATAAGAATTTATGCCTATCTTTGCAATCCCTTTTGAGGGAACAGGCCTTTTGCCGATGTAGCTCAGTTGGCTAGAGCACGTGATTTGTAATCTCGGGGTCGTGGGTTCGACTCCCTCCATCGGCTCCAAATAATGGGAGAATACCAGAGTGGCCAAATGGGGCAGACTGTAAATCTGCTGGTTTATACCTTCGGTGGTTCGAATCCATCTTCTCCCACAAAGGAGAGTCTGAAAGGGCTCTTTTTTATTGAAAAGTAAAAAGCGGAAGTAGCTCAGTTGGTAGAGCATTAGCCTTCCAAGCTAAGGGTCGCGGGTTCGAACCTCGTCTTCCGCTCAATACTACGCCAGTGTAGCTCAGGGGTAGAGCGCTTCCTTGGTAAGGAAGAGGTCGAGAGTTCAATTCTCTCCACCGGCTCTGATTTTTTGTGTATACTGCTTCGTATACATTGTGAATACGGAGTAAATTTTTGTTGTATAATAACTTTTCAAAACATACAAGTATGGCAAAGGAAACCTTTAAAAGAGACAAACCCCACGTTAACATCGGTACGATCGGCCATGTTGACCACGGTAAGACCACTTTGACTGCAGCCATCACGACAGTGCTCGCAAAGAAGGGTCTTTCAGAGCTTCGCTCATTCGACTCAATCGACAATGCTCCTGAGGAGAAAGAGCGTGGTATTACTATTAACACCGCTCACGTTGAGTATCAGACAGCAACCCGCCACTACGCACACGTAGACTGCCCGGGCCACGCCGACTATGTGAAGAACATGGTAACTGGTGCCGCACAGATGGATGGCGCAATCCTCGTAGTTGCAGCAACAGACGGTCCTATGCCTCAGACTCGTGAGCACATCCTTCTCGCACGTCAGGTGAACGTCCCTAAGATCGTCGTATTTATGAACAAGGTTGACCTTGTTGACGACCCTGAGATGCTTGACCTCGTTGAGATGGAAATCCGTGACCTCCTTTCATTCTACGGTTTCGACGGCGACAACGCTCCGGTTATCCGCGGATCTGCACTCGGCGCCCTCAACGGCGACCCTCAGTACGAGGAGAAGGTTATGGAGCTTATGGATGCAGTTGACTCTTACATTCCTATCCCTCCACGTGACAACGAGAAGCCGTTCCTTATGCCTATCGAGGACATCTTCTCAATCACCGGCCGTGGTACCGTTGCAACAGGACGTATCGAGACAGGTGTTGTTCACACAGGTGACGAGGTTGAAATCGTAGGTCTCGGCGAAGAGCCTAAGAAGACTGTCATCACAGGTGTCGAGATGTTCCGCAAGATCCTCGACGAAGGTGAGGCAGGTGATAACGTAGGTCTTCTCCTCCGCGGTATCGACAAGAAGGAAGTCAAGAGGGGTCAGGTACTTGCAAAGCCGGGTACAATTCATCCTCACGAGAAATTCCAGGCTGAGATTTATGTATTGAAGAAAGACGAGGGTGGCCGCCACACTCCTTTCCACAATCACTATCGTCCTCAGTTCTTCCTCCGTACGCTTGACATTACCGGTGAGATCACTCTTCCGGAGGGCGTAGAGGTCGTAATGCCTGGTGATAACGTCACAATCAATGTTGACCTCATCTACCCTGTAGCAATCAACGTAGGTCTCCGTTTCGCAATCCGCGAGGGTGGGCGTACAGTCGGCGCAGGTCAGATCACAAAGATTCTTGACTAATACAGCCAAATGAGATGGGGGTTGCTTTCCGGCAACACCCATCTTTTCACAGGGGAATAGAACAAGGGTAGTTCAGCGGTCTCCAAAACCGTCGATGTGGGTTCGAATCCTGCTTCCCCTGCCAATATCAAAGGTTACGATTTGATAATGTTTAACAGGCACTGCCAATTGCTTCCACCCGGCACTGCCCATTAAATGTAAAGATGAGAAAAATCATTAACTACTTCAAAGAGTCGTACTATGAATTGACCAAGAAGGTCACCTGGCCGACTTGGGCGAAGTTGCAGAGTTCCGCTGTCCTCGTGATGGTGGCTTCTGTGATTTTGGCTGTTGTCATACTCGCAATGGACACCGCTTTCCAGTATCTGATGAAAGCCATCTACACACTTTAAGTTTTCAGTTTCATTATGGGTGAAAATTCTAAAAAGTGGTATGTCCTCAGAACCGCCGGCGGAAAGGAAAAGAAGGCCAAGGAATATCTCGAGAAAGAAATCGAGAGGTTCGGCCAGAAAGATTTCGTCAATCAGGTTCTCGTCCCGACCGAAAAAGTTTACAAAATCCGTGACGGAAAGAGGGTCTGCACAGAAAGACTCTATTTCCCGGGTTATGTGCTTATCGAGGCCGAACTTACTCCGGAGCTTCAGTACATCATCCGCAACGATGTTCCTCATATGTCAGGCTTCCTGACCGAGAAGAGGGAAATCAAGCGCGAGGGTGGAAAGACCCAGGAGGAGAGGCTTCCGATTCCTCTTCGTGACGATGAGGTTCGCAGGCTTTTGGGCGAACAGGACGAGCAGGCTTCAACCGATGCCGAGACAGTGGTAGACTACGTCGTCGGAGATGCAGTCAAGATTACCGACGGACCGTTCAGCGGTTTCGACGGTACAGTCGAGGAAATCGTCGAGGACAGGAGCAAACTCAAAGTTATGGTTATGATTTTCGGCAGGAAAACCCTGCTCGAGCTCAGTTTTACTCAAGTAACAAAAGAATAATCAAGTATTATGGCAAAAGAAATTTCTGGATTCATTAAACTCCAGATCAAAGCCGGTGCTGCGAATCCTTCACCTCCAGTTGGACCTGCTCTTGGTTCAAAGGGTCTGAACATTATGGATTTCTGCAAGCAGTTCAACGCCCGCACTCAGCAGAGCGCAGGAAAGATTCTGCCGGTTGTAATCACAGTCTACAGCGACAAGTCATTCACCTTCGAGGTTAAACAGCCGCCTGTAGCGATTCAGCTCAAGGAAGCAGCAGGCATCCAGACTGCATCCGCAGAGCCTAACAGGAAGAAAGTGGCTACCATCACTTGGGATCAGGTAAAGACCATCGCCGAGACCAAGATGCCGGATTTGAATTGCTTCACCCTCAGGTCAGCAATGTCAATGGTGGCTGGTACCGCAAGAAGTATGGGTATTAAGGTTGAAGGCGGCGAGAAGCCGGAAGGTGTTAAATAATTCAAGCTATGGGTAAACTTACTAAAAACCAGAAAGTGGTTACGGCCAAGGTAGAAAAGGCCAAGTTGTATAAGCTTGCTGAGGCTTGTGAGCTTGTGAAGGATGTAACCTTCACCAAATTTGACGCTTCTGTAGAGCTTCACGCAAAACTCGGAGTGGATCCGCGCAAACCGAACCAGATGGTCCGTGGCGTCGTAACCCTCCCTTACGGAACAGGTAAAACTGTCCGTGTCCTTGTACTCTGCACTCCTGACAAGGAGAACGAGGCAAAGGAAGCAGGCGCAGACTATGTCGGTCTTGACGAGTACATCGAGAAGATCAAAGCCGGCTGGACTGACGTTGACGTCATCATCTGTACTCCTTCAGTTATGGCAAAGGTCGGCGTTATCGGCCGTATCCTCGGACCTCGCGGACTTATGCCTAACCCTAAGACCGGCACAGTGACGATGGAAATCGGCAAGGCCGTCAAGGAAGTGAAGGCCGGTAAGATTGATTTCAAGGTTGACAAGACCGGAATCATCCACACCGCAATCGGAAAGGTTTCCTTCACCCCTGAGCAGATTCTCGCAAACGCGACTGAGGTTGTGAACACAATTCTCAAACTCAAGCCTTCTACTCTCAAGGGAACATATTTCCAGTCTCTTTCCATCTGCTCTACTATGAGCCCTGGAATCCACGTAGATGTTAAATCATTCGCAACTGCTGAATAAAGGAGATTACAATTATGAGAAAGGAAGTTAAAGTTGAAGTAATCAACGCAATTTCAGCGCAGCTCAAGGAGACCCCTAATTTCTACATTACCGACATCTCCGGGCTTAACGCGGAGCAGACTTCAAAGCTCCGTCGCGAATGTTTCGAAAAGGATATCAAGCTTGCCGTAGTGAAGAACACCCTCTTCATCAAGGCTGCCGAGGCTTGCGGCGACGACGTAAAGGAGCTCTATCCTGCTCTCGAAGGTCCTACCGCAATTATGTTCACCACAACGCCTAACGCTCCTGCAAAGCTCATCAAGAAGCTTCAGGAAGCCGGCGCCGAGAAACCGGCCCTCAAGGGCGCGTTCGTTCAGGACTGCGCATTCCTCGGAGCCAACAAGCTCGACGAACTCTGCAACATCAAGTCCAAGGAAGAGCTCATCGCTGACATCATCGCTCTTCTCCAGGCACCTGCACGCAACGTCATCTCCGCTCTGCAGAACGCCTCAGGCAACACTGTTGCTGGTCTCGTAAAGGCAATCCAGGAAAAGAAAGAAAACGAATAAAAAATTATTAACTATTTAAATATCAACAATTATGGCAGACATTAAAGCACTCGCAGCTGAGCTTGTAAACCTCACTGTGAAAGATGTTCAGGAACTTGCAAACGTTCTTAAGGAAGAGTATGGTATCGAGCCGGCAGCTGCAGCAGTTGCAGTAGCAGCAGGCCCAGTTGCAGGCGGCGAAGCAGCTCCTGCAGAGCAGACCGAGTTTGACGTAGTGCTCAAGAGCGCTGGTCAGGCAAAACTTAAC
The DNA here is from genome assembly GCA_963589825.1 of Flexilinea sp. GTDB lineage: Bacteria > Bacteroidota > Bacteroidia > Bacteroidales > UBA932 > Cryptobacteroides. The sequence continues at coordinate 19,666 of CAVAMP010000030.1, forward strand.
GTCATCAAGGTCGTTCGCGAGAAGACCGGTCTTGGACTTAAGGAAGCTAAGGACCTCGTAGACAAGGCTCCTACAGCAATCAAGGAGAAGGCATCTAAGGCAGAGGCTGACGAACTCAAAGCTGCCCTTGAAGAGGCAGGCGCCGAAGTTGAGGTTAAATAACTTCGCCCCGCTTCCCCAGAGGGGAACAATCTCAGGTTTAGGGTCCAGGTAGACCCTAAACCTTTTTGTCGTATTTATGTTTTACATAATATCATAAGGGCAGAAGATGTCACAAAAGTCTAAAAATCAGCGAATTTCCTTCGCAACATCAAAGATTCTTCTCGAATACCCTGACCTTCTCGAGGTGCAGTTGAAGTCCTTCCAGGATTTCTTCCAGCTCGAAACTACCCCTGAGAATAGGAAGAATGAAGGTCTGTATCAGGTATTTCAGGAGATTTTCCCGATCGAAGACACGCGCAACAACTATAAGCTCGAGTTCATCGACTACTTCATAGACCCGCCTCAGTACTCGATCGAAGAGTGTCTGGAGAGAGGACAGACATACAGCGTCCCTCTGAAGGCAAAACTTCGCCTTTCCTGCAGCGACCCTGAGCACGAAGACTTCGACACGAAGGTTCAGGATGTGTACCTCGGCAATATCCCGTATATGACCCCGGGCGGCACATTCATCATCAACGGCTCAGAGCGCATCATCGTATCGCAGCTCCACCGCTCGCCGGGCGTATTCTTCGGATCCAGCATCCACGCCAACGGCACAAAACTCTATTCTGCCAGAATCATCCCGTTCAAGGGCTCCTGGATAGAGTTCGCGACTGACATCAACAATGTGATGTATGCCTACATCGACCGAAAGAAAAAACTTCCTGTCACAACTCTTCTCCGAGCAATCGGATTCAATTCTGACAAGGACATCGTCGATATATTCGGCCTTGCTGACGAGGTTGAGGCAACTGAGGAGAACCTTCAGAAGTTCCAGGGACGCAAACTTGCCGCAAAGGTCATCCAGACTTATGTCGAAGATTTCGTTGACGAGGATACCGGAGAGACCAACCCTATCGAGAGGACCACGACCATACTTGAGCGTGGCGCAATCCTCGACCAGGATGCAGTCGAACAGCTCCGCGGCACTGACGTGAAGACCATCCTTCTCCAGAAGGAGGACGCCAATGTCAACGAGTACGCCATCATATTCAACACCCTCCAGAAGGATACAACCTCCACCGAAACCGAGGCTGTGAACTACATCTACAAACAGCTCCGCAACTCAGAACCGCCTGATGAGGCAACCGCAAGGGACGTCATCGACAAGCTGTTCTTCTCGGACAAGAGGTATGACCTCGGAGACGTGGGCAGGTATCGTCTTAACAAGAAGCTTAATCTCAGCATTGACGAGAACATCCGTGTCCTCACCAATACCGACATTATCGAGATCATCAAATATCTCATCCAGCTCATCAACTCCAAGGCTACGGTCGATGATATCGACCACTTGAGCAACCGTCGTGTAAGAACCGTGGGCGAGCAGCTCGCAAACCAGTTCAACGTCGGACTCTCAAGAATGGCGAGGACAATCCGCGAGAGGATGAACGTGAGGGACAGCGAGCAGTTCGCCCCGACCGACCTCATCAACGCGAAGACCCTCTCTTCAGTGATCAATTCATTCTTCGGAACGAGCCAGCTCTCCCAGTTTATGGACCAGACCAACCCGCTTTCCGAGATGACCCACAAGAGGCGTCTTTCAGCCCTCGGCCCGGGAGGTCTTTCCAGAGACAGGGCGGGATTCGAGGTTCGAGACGTGCACTACACCCACTACGGCCGTCTGTGCCCTATCGAGACCCCTGAAGGCCCGAACATCGGACTTATCTCCTCACTGTGCGTATATGCCCGCATCAACAACCTCGGATTCATCGAGACTCCTTACCGCAAGGTGGAGAACGGAAAGGTGGACCTGAGCAACAGCGGATGGCAGTATATGAGCGCCGAGGAGGAGGAGAACCAGATGGTCTCCCTCGCAAACGTGAAGATGGACGACAACGGCAACATCCTCGAAGACAGGATCCTCTGCCGCTACGGCGCCGACTTCCCGGTTGTAACTAAGGACGAAGTGAACTATATGGACGTCGCTCCTAACCAGATCGCTTCAGTCGCAGCCTCCCTCATTCCGTTCCTCGAGCACGATGATGCCCACCGTGCGCTTATGGGTGCGAATATGATGAGGCAGGCAGTTCCGCTCCTCAGCCCGGAGGCTCCTATCGTGGGAACCGGTCTTGAGGAAAGGGTCTGCCTGGATTCAAGGACTCAGGTTATGGCAGAGCGCAAGGGCGAGGTCGTCTATGTTGACGCAAAGGAAATCCACGTCAAGTACGAAAGGACTGAAGACGAGAAGTTCGTAAGCTTCAACGACGACATCACCGTATATCAGCTCCCTATCTACCGCCGCACCAACCAGAGCACAACCATCCTCCTCAAGCCTATCGTCCGCAAGGGTGACAAGGTGGAGAAGGGACAGGTCCTCACCGAAGGCTATGCCACCCAGAACGGCGAGCTCGCCCTCGGACGCAACCTCAAAGTGGCGTTTATGCCGTGGAAGGGTTACAACTACGAGGATGCAATCGTGCTCTCCGAGAGGATGATCCGCTGGGATATCCTCACTTCCATCCACGTGGAGGAGTACCTCCTCGAGGTGCGCGACACCAAGAGGGGAGTGGAGGAGCTCACATCCGACATTCCTAACGTCAGCGAGGACGCAACCCGCAACCTCGACGAGAACGGTATCATCAGGGTCGGTGCCCACATCGAGCCGGGTGACATTATGATAGGTAAGATTACCCCTAAGGGCGAGAGCGACCCTTCACCTGAGGAGAAACTTCTCCGCGCCATCTTCGGCGACAAGGCAGGTGACGTGAAGGACGCTTCCCTCAAGGCCAACCCGTCACTCGACGGAACAATCATCAAGACCGCCCTCTACTCCAAGGCAGGCAACGCCTCCGGAAACAAGAGGCAGGCGAAAGCCGACCAGAAGGTCAGGATCGAGAAGGCAGAGGAAGAGTTCAATGTCAAGGCAGAGGCTCTCAGGGCACGTTTCCTCGACAAACTTCTTGTTCTTGTTGAAGGAAAGAAGAGCGCCGGAATCAGCGACCTCTACGGAGTCGAAATCATCCCTAAGGGCGAGACCATCAAGGCTGCAACCCTTCGCGACATCGATTACGAGAACATCAACACCCAGAAGTGGACCTCCGAGAAGAACACCAACCTTCTCGTCAAGGAACTCATCAACAACTACTGCATCGCCTACAAGGAAGAGGCAGCCAAGTCGAAGAGGGAAATTGACCGCATCAAGGTCGGCGACGAGCTCAACAACGGTGTGCTTCAGCTTGCAAAGGTTTATGTTGCCCGCAAGAGGAAGATCAGAGTCGGTGACAAGATGGCCGGCCGCCACGGTAACAAGGGTATCGTAGCGAAGGTTGTCCGCGACGAGGATATGCCGTTCCTTGAGGACGGAACCCCTGTGGACATCGTTCTGAACCCGCTCGGCGTGCCTTCACGTATGAACCTCGGTCAGATTTATGAGACCGTGCTCGGATGGGCCGGCGACATACTCGGACTCAAGTTCTCCACCCCTATCTTCGACGGTGCATCGCTTGAGGACATCTGCGCCTACACCGACAAGGCGGGACTTCCGCGCTACGGCAAGACCTACCTCCGCGACGGCGGCACTGGCGACTGGTTCGACCAGCCTGCAACAGTGGGTGTCATCTATATGATTAAACTGGGTCATATGGTCGACGACAAGATGCACGCAAGGTCCATCGGTCCTTACTCTCTCATCACACAGCAGCCTCTCGGCGGTAAAGCCCAGTTCGGAGGTCAGCGTTTCGGTGAGATGGAGGTTTGGGCGCTCGAGGCATTCGGCGCAGCAAACGTTCTCCAGGAGATTCTTACAGTCAAATCCGATGACGTCACGGGACGTTCAAAGACATACGAGGCAATCGTCAAGGGCGATCTGATGCCGACTCCGGGTATTCCTGAGTCCCTCAACGTCCTCCTCCATGAGCTTCGCGGTCTGGGTCTCAAGGTGACATTGGATTAATTTAGGATAATTTTGAAATTTTAGAAATATGCCGACTTTTAATAAAGATAACAAGGTTAAAAGCAATTTCGAAAGAATCAGCATATCGCTCGCTTCCCCGGAGGACATCAAAGAGAGGTCTTCCGGAGAGGTTCTGAAGCCGGAGACGGTGAACTACAGGACCTACAAGCCTGAGCGCGACGGCCTTTTCTGTGAGAAGATCTTCGGTCCTACCAAGGATTACGAGTGCCATTGCGGAAAGTACAAGAGAATCAAGTACCGCGGAATCGTCTGCGACCGCTGCGGCGTGGAGGTGACAGAGAAGAAGGTGAGAAGGGAAAGGATGGGCCACATCGAGCTCACCGTCCCTGTAGCCCACATCTGGTACTTCAAGTCCGCTCCGAACAAAATCGCCGCGCTCCTCGGTCTGCCTTCCAAGAAGCTCGAGGCAGTCATATATTATGAAAAGTATATCGTGACTGCCCCTGGCGAGACCGGTCTCCAGAAACTCGACCTCCTCTCAGAGGACGAGTACCTCGACATCCTCGCGCAGTTCCCTGACAACCAGAACCTTCCGGACGACGATCCGGCAAAGTTCCGTGCAGGAATGGGAGCGGAGTCAATCTACGAGCTCCTCAAGGAAATCGACGTCGATGTCCTTGCTGCGGAGCTTCGCAACAAGATTGCCACCGAGACCTCCCAGCAGAGGAAGGCTGACGCCCTCAAGAGGCTTGCCATCGTGAAGTGGTTCCAGGAGTCAAAGGGCATAAACCGTCCTGAGTGGATGATTCTCAAGGTCATTCCGGTCATTCCGCCTGATCTTCGTCCGCTCGTTCCGCTTGACGGAGGAAGGTTTGCAACCTCAGACCTCAACGACCTCTACCGCAGGGTAATCATCCGTAACAACCGCCTTAAGAGGCTCATCGAGATCAAGGCTCCGGAAGTCATCCTCCGCAACGAGAAGCGTATGCTTCAGGAGGCTGTTGACTCCCTCTTCGACAACTCGAAGAAGTCCAACGCAGTGAAGAGCGAGGCAAACCGCGCGCTCAAGTCACTCTCCGACAGCCTCAAGGGTAAGCAGGGACGTTTCCGTCAGAACCTCCTCGGTAAGAGGGTCGACTACTCTGCACGTTCAGTCATCGTCGTCGGACCTGAGCTGAAGATGCACGAGTGCGGTCTTCCTAAACTTATGGCTGCGGAGCTTTACAAGCCGTTCATCATCAGAAAGCTGATCGAGAGGGGCATCGTAAAGACCGTCAAGTCCGCAAAGAAAATCGTGGACAGGAAAGATCCTGTCATCTGGGATATTCTCGAGAACGTGATGAAGGGTCATCCGGTTCTTCTCAACCGTGCCCCTACACTTCACCGACTCGGTATTCAGGCCTTCCAGCCTAAGATGATCGAGGGCAAGGCAATCCAGCTCCATCCGCTCGCCTGCACGGCATTCAACGCCGACTTCGACGGTGACCAGATGGCGGTGCACCTTCCGCTCGGCAACGCGGCCATTATGGAGGCTCAGCTCCTTATGCTCGGTTCACACAACATCCTGAACCCTGCGAACGGAACCCCTATCACCGTGCCTTCACAGGATATGGTGCTCGGACTCTACTACATCACCAAGCTCCGTCCGGGAGCAAAGGGAGAGGGTCTGAAGTTCTATGGACCTGAGGAAGTCATCATCGCCTACAACGAGAAGGCTATCGATGTGCACGCGAAGGTTCTGGTAAGGCTTCCAAAGGACAAGATGGACCCTTCAAAGGGAACTGAGATGGTGGAGACTTCCGCAGGAAGAATCATCGTCAACCAGTTCGTCCCTGAGCAGGTTCCGTATGTGAACGAGGTCCTCGGAAAGAAATCCCTCAGAAAGATCATTTCTGTCGTAATCAAGAATACGAGCATCTCACGCACCGCACAGTTCCTTGACGACATCAAGAACCTCGGATACCGCAAGGCTTTCGAAGGCGGACTGTCATTCAACCTGGGCGACGTGATTATCCCGGAGGAGAAGACCAAGATCATCGAGGACGGCTACAAGACCGTCGAGGAAATCAAGTCCAACTTCCAGATGGGTTTCATCACCAACAACGAGCGTTACAACAAGGTCATCGACCTCTGGTCCGGCATCGACACCAAGATCACCAAGATCGTCGAGCAGCAGATTTCCGCTGACCAGCAGGGCTTCAACCCTGTCTATATGATGCTTGACTCCGGAGCCCGCGGTTCAACACAGCAGATCAAACAGCTCTGCGGTATGCGTGGACTTATGGCGAAGCCTCAGAAGGCCGGAGCGGCAGGAGCAGAGATCATCGAGAACCCTGTCACCACCAACTTGAAGGAAGGTATGTCAGTGCTCGAGTACTTCATCTCCACCCACGGTGCCCGTAAGGGACTTTCCGATACCGCCCTCAAGACTGCCGATGCAGGTTACCTTACAAGGCGTCTTGTGGATGTTTCCCACGACGTGATCATCAACGAGGAGGACTGCGGAACTCTCCGCGGACTCATCGCTACCGCAATCAAGAGCAAGGATGAGGTCGTGGAGTCACTCGGAGAGAGGATTCTCGGACGTACTTCAGTGCACGACGTGTTCAACCCGCTCACCGGCGAGCTCATCGTTCCGGCAGGCGAGCAGATCACCGAGGACATTGCAGCCCTCATCGAGAGCCTTCCTATCGAGCAGGTGGAAATCCGTTCAGTGCTCACCTGCGAGTCCCGCAAGGGTGTCTGCGCGAAGTGCTACGGACGTAACCTCGCATCCAGCAGAATGGTCGAGAAGGGAGAGGTTGTCGGAGTCATCGCCGCACAGTCAATCGGCGAGCCGGGTACACAGCTTACCCTCCGTACATTCCACGTCGGAGGTACCGCATCCAGCGCAGCAGCCGACAGCTCCATCACTTCCAAGTATAACGGAAAACTCGAATACGAGGAACTCAGGACCATCCAGAGAGTTCTCGACGGAGGCGAAGTGCAGGAGGTTGTGGTCAGCCGCACCACCGAGCTCCGCATCATCGACGAGAACACCGGCATAACCTTCAGCCAGTATGACATTCCTTACGGCTCAGTCCTCTACAAGAAAGACGGCGAGAGCGTGCAGAAGGGCGACCTCATCTGCGAGTGGGATGCCTACAACGCAATCACCATCATCGAGACCGACGGTACTATCCATTTCGACGGTCTTGTCGAGGGCGAGAACTTCCGCGAGGAGGCTGCCGACGAGTACTCGATGAACCGCGACAAGGTCATCATCGAGGGCCGTGACAAGTCAAAGAACCCGAGCATCCTCATCACCGGCGAGGACGGCGAAATCAAGAAGCAGTACAACCTGCCTGTTGGTGCGCACGTTATGGTCGGCGAGGGCGACGCAGTGAAGGTCGGCGACATCATCATCAAGATTCCGCGCGCAATCGGTAAGGCAAACGATATTACAGGAGGTCTTCCTCGAGTTACCGAGCTCTTCGAGGCCCGCAACCCGTCAAATCCTGCAATCGTTTCCGAAATCAACGGCGAGGTCATTATGGGCAAGATCAAGAGGGGTAACCGCGAAATCATCGTCCGCAACAAGTCGGGTGAGGAGAAGCACTACCTCGTTCCTCTTACCAAGCAGATTATGGTTCAGGAGAACGACTACGTGAAGGCCGGAATGAGGCTTTCAGACGGTGCCGTTTCACCTACTGACCTTCTCCGCATCCTCGGCCCTATCAAGGTTCAGGAGTACATCGTGAACGAGATTCAGGAGGTTTACCGTCTCCAGGGTGTGAAGATCAACGACAAGCACTTCGAGATCATCGTTCGCCAGATGATGAGAAAGGTCCAGATAAAGGATCCGGGCGACACCGAGTTCCTTCAGGAGGAACTTGTGGACAAGACTCTGTTTATGGACACCAACGACAGCATCTACGGCAAGTCCTACATCACTGATGCGGGCGACTCTGAGCGCTTCACGGTTGGTCAGATCATAACCGCAAGAGATCTGCGCAGCGAGAATTCTTCTCTCGAAAGGCAGGGCCTTAAGGGCGTCACTGTCCGCGAGGCAAAGCCGGCCACAGCAGACCAGGTTCTTCAGGGTATCACCCGTGCTGCCCTCAAGACCAACAGCTTCATCTCAGCCGCTTCCTTCCAGGAGACCACCAAGGTGCTCAGCGAGGCTGCAATCCGCGGCCGCGTGGACTACCTCGAAGGCCTGAAGGAGAACGTCATCTGCGGTCACGCTATCCCGGCAGGTACCGGCCAGAAGGACTTCCAGGAAATCCTGGTGGCTCCGGTGTCCGAAACTACGACCGAAGATCTTGCAGAACTCTAATAGAAAAGCCGAATAAAAAGCGGTCTGCCGCGTTACGCGGCTTGTTCAAATCCTCACAACCGAAAGGTTGCTCCGGTATTGAACCGCGCCGCAAGCCTTGCATCCCATCTTTTTATTCGACTGTTCATAGTTGTACATTCTAAAAGAGGGTGACCCGAAAAGGTCATCCTCTTTTTTTTGCGGCTTCTGCAAGATTTCCGGCCTGTCTCAGTATATAATTTTGAACAATTATTCGCCCATTTCTATATTATGCAAATAATTTCATATTTCGCTTGCATTATTCAATAATGTGAGTATATTTGCAGAAAATCTGAAGCTATGATTGGTCTGAACAAGAAATTTACAGCAATGAACCTCCCCGTGGAGATCTTCGCAAAGTTGAAGACTCTGCAGAAGGCGGCGCTTGCCTGCTATGAGCGGAAGTTTTCATACGAGGAGTTGATTGACAATATGATAAACGGCCTGGAGACATCGGACCCGGAATTGCACAAGTATTACCGGCTGATGCAGGATGCCGGAGTGGAAAAGGGGATAGTTGACAACAAAATGAACGGAAATATGAACGAAGAGATGACACTTCACGAAGCGATAGCGCAGGTGCTCCGGGAGGCGGGTCATCCGCTTACGGTCTCCGAGATAGCCTCGGAGGTGAATGCACAGAAACTTTACACGAGGGGCGACGGACTCCCTGTGCCGTCCAACCAGATCTCGGCCAGAGTGAAGAACTACCCGGGGCTGTTCTCGGTTGACAGGAGCGTCAGTCCCAGGACTGTAGCCCTAAAGCGCTAGTTCGGCAAAGCGACTGTACGCTAATACATTAAACCTTAAAGCTATGGCTACGAAAGAACCGCAGAAGAAATCCGGCAGGAAGGGCAGCCGAACGGCGGAAGATCGGAGCTTGTGGGACACTTTCATCCACACCAAGTTCCGCTGGTGGAACATATTCACCGTAGGACTGATAGTGTTCTTCATCTGGGCGGTTACCTACAAGGAGCCCGAGACGGTTTGGGAGGAGCCCCGGTGCCCTTACGAGAACTATAAGGGATATGACCCCACTAGGGAGGTCACGGAAATAGCCTCAGTTGATTACGAGAACAGGACGGTCACATACAGGCCCAAAAGAAACGAGTCCTACGAGGCCGCGCCGTATCAGTCTGTGTTCAGCTCCGCGCCAAATACCGGCAGCACGGTAATCTACGACAATAACGGCAAGGCCCACGACATCAACGCCACCCCGGAGGAGATAGTCGAGCAGCTCCGCCACGAGATAGATTTCGACGACTTGGCAGATCAGGCGGACTACTGGCCGGACGACGAATAGCAACTTAAAAACCCCAGACATTATGGAAAGAGGAAGAACCACATTCACCGCTGATGAGTTCCGAAGGATAAGGGAGCTCGTGAGAGAACGGGAGACCGCAGATGTAACGAAGCAAAAGGGAATAAGACAAAAGATCCGCGACATCGGACTGTATTGGCGCGAAGTTGCATCTGGGGTCGATTATACGGTCGCAAACCTTGACGCCCTCGTGAGCAGGGGAATCTTGAAAGTTGTAGGACAGAAGCCGGGGGCAGAAGCAGTCAATGCTCCGGAGCAGGCTGTCACTCCTCAGACGAGGACAATGGCAGAGAACTCCATTCCAAGCAGTAGCCGCGGAAGAGCGGCTTCAGACGAGCATTATGTAATTGACCTGTGTGACGAGGTGCTTGGGCAGACGGCTTCACGGCAGCACCGGTTCCCGTTCCTGCTGGGGGACTCCGGGACTCCGCTTCCAGTAGACGCTTACTATGAGAGGCTGAATCTCGTCATCGAGTACTATGAGCGGCAACACACGGAAACGGTGTCATTCTTCGACCGCAGGCAGACCGTCAGCGGCGTAAGCAGGGGAGAGCAGAGAAGGATCTACGACGAGAGACGGAGAACGGAATTGCCAAAACACGGAATACGCCTCGTGGTCATCAACTGGAGCGACTTCGGAACGTCGAAGAAACTCATACGGAACCACGACCGGGACATCCTTGTCGTGCGCGAGAACCTGCATAGAAGCGGACTGGTATAATTCACATCAGGAACCTTGTGGCGTCGACTTAGGCAGAAGGAGAGATGCCAACAGGCAATAAACATAATGATTTCCAGAAAATCTACATGTCAATCATTGACAAGCCCTTATAGGAAATGTCATAGTTCTTGAACTCTCCTGTGGCACGAAGGAAGGCATCGGCCTTGATACGCAATACCTCCAGATCTATGTTGTCCTCCTTGCGTTTGACTTCATAGAATGTGGCCTTGCCGTCCAGTTCGTTCTCTGCGACTATGTCGATTTCGTTCTCTCCCTTACGGTCCCACCAACCTCCGAGTCGGGTGTATGAGCGGCTCTCGATGAGCACTCTTGCGAAGTAGCGCTCGAGCATCAGCCCGCTGAAAGTCTCGTAATCGCGGTTTATGATTGTCCTGAGGCTCTCGTAGTTCTC
>CAVAMP010000031.1:0-26863 GCA_963589825.1 Flexilinea sp.
GGATTTTTTACGGCCCTCAGGGCCGGCGGGCAGAAGCCCTTGTAAAGTTTCGCACTTGCGAAACTTTAGTATATTTATTATTCCATTATGAAATAAAGTCGATAAAAAGATGCAGTGCAATGCGGCTTTATTTTACGATATCCATTTCGTCAAGCAGATAGCCGGCCCCGCCGAACTTGTCCACAATGAAGAGCACATAGCGGATGTCCACATTGATGCACCTCTGGAGATTCGGCTCGAACATAATGTCCGAACTCATTGACTCCCAGTTCCCGTCGAAAGCAAGTCCGAGAAGCTCACCCTTGGCGTTCATAACCGGAGAGCCGGAGTTTCCGCCCGTGATGTCGTTGTTGCTAAGGAAGCAGGCCGGCATCCTTCCGTCCTTCATCGCATACTGCCCGTAGTCCCCGGCGTAGTAGAGCTCCTTGAGCTTTTCCGGCACGACGAACTCCCAGTTGTCCGGGTCTTCCTTCTCCATCACGCCCGCAAGGGTCGTATAGTATTCATACTCAACGGCATCCGCAGGCGAGTAGCCCATAACGTTGCCGTAGGTGAGCCTCATCGTGAAGTTGGCATCCGGGTAGGACGGCTCTCCCGCCTTCCACTCCAGCTGACCTGCCGTGTAGGCCTTCTTGCCCTTTGTAAGCAGCTTTGAACTGTTTCCGGCAGTAGCGGCTCCGGCGGTGAAATACTTTGAGAGGAACTGCCTGTAGAGCGCAAGGGCCGGGTCGTTCTTCATAGCCTCGAAACCTCCCTTCTCTATGCCCTCTGTGGCCTTTTCCTCGCTGGTGTAGATGCTGCCTGAGAACAGTTTTTCAACATATTCCTTGAGCGCGGCCTCGCTGTAAGAAGGCAGAATCCAGTCGGCGGAGTCCACCCTCTCGTGATAGAGGCGGAGCATAGCCTCGGTGATTTTCCTGTCGGTAGGGAGGGAGTAGTCCTTGTAGAACTCGTCTTCCCTAAGGGCCTCCAGTGCGGAGTTAAGCGCAGCGGCGGTGTCTTTTCCCTCCTTGAGAGCCTTTGAGGCCGATGCGAATGCCACAGCGGCTGCATTTGACGCCTCGCAGCGGTAAACCGTCTCGAAAAGCCAGGCGCGAAGGAACGCTCCCTCGCTGCCCGCCTTCACTGCGGAAGCAATGTCGCTGAGAGCCCCTCCGTAAAGAGCCTCGCGCTCAGGGGTTGCAGTGGCCCAGGCTTGGAAAAGTTCTTCCTCCTCCTCAGCCCTTTCGATGACGCTGAGCTTCTCGAAGGCTATCTTCATTCCCTTCCACTTTTTCCACGCGTTGGAAGAGCCTGTGTATTTGCTGGCATACTGAATCTTCACCTTAGGGTCAGCGAGCATATCCTCCATCATAAGGTCCTGACGCAGAGTGCGCGCCTCAATCCTTATGTCCTGCTCGGCAATCATCTGGCGAAGCTCCGCAGAGGTGGCGAAACGGTTTGTGCGGCCCGGGTAGCCCATAATCATTGTGAAATCTCCCTCCTTCACGCCCTTGAGCGAGATTTTGAGGTGGTTCTTCGGCCTCAGAGGCTGATTCCCCTCGCTGTACTCCGCAGGCTCGTTGTCGCTTCCCGCATAGATTCGGAACATAGAGAAGTCGCAGGTGTGACGCGGCCACATCCAGTTGTCGGTGTCCGCGCCGAATTTTCCGATTGAGGAAGGCGGTGCACCCACGAAGCGCACGTCGTTATATATCTTATACACAATAAGATAGTAGAGATTTTCGTTGTAATAGGAAACTACCTCGCTCGAGCAGTGAGGGTTCTCGGCGTCGGCGGCCTTCACGAGTTCCCGTGACTTTGCGTTGCGGGCCTCGGCAACCTTGATGTCCACATTCGCGCTATCCCTGTACTGCTCGCGGGCTTCTTTCTCGGCGGCGGCAAGGATGTCGGTGACATCGGTTATGGACTCGAGGAATGTGACGCTCAGCCCCTTGCAAGGGAGTTCCTCGCTGCGGTTCATTGCCCAGTAGCCGTCCTGGAGGTAGTTGTGCTCAACGCTGCTCAGGGCCTGGATGCTTGAATAGCCGCAGTGGTGGTTGGTCACCAGAAGTCCCTCGTCGGAGATGACCTCAGCCGTGCATCCGCCTCCGAACTGCACGACGGCGTCCTTCAGCGACACCCCGTCAGCATTGTAAATCTGCCTGGGAGAGAGCTTGCAGCCGTGTTTTTTAAGTTCCTTCGCATTCATTTTCTCCAGCAGCGGCAGAAGCCACATACCCTCGTCCGCAGAAAGCGTAAGTGCGGAACCCGTCGCGAGCAAAAGCGCGGCAGCGAGCGAAATCAAAGTCTTTTTCATCTTAACACTACTATAATTATATATTATCAATTCAAATACCTTCGGGAGCCCAATTCCTATATATACCTATATTCAACTTTCGCAAGTATCTAACTTATTTATATATAATCCCTTCCCCTCTAATCACCCTCTTAAATCCCACGCACATTTACCGGCAAAAATTTGTTCCAATCAAAACAATGACGGCTCCAACTCCTTGACGTGGAAGGTTTTACGGTGCCAGGGCGTATATCCCCATTTTCTTATGGCCTCGATGTGTTCCGCCGTAGGGTAGCCCATATTCCTTTCCCATCCATACCGGGGATATTCCTCCGCGAGAGCCCTCATACGGTCGTCCCTGTAGGTTTTCGCCAGAACGGAGGCCGCCGCGATGGAGGCGAACCGCCCGTCCCCCTTTACGAAAGTCTGCCAGGGAAGGGCCTTGAATGCGGGGAGATAGTCCTTGAGCTGCCCGCCGGGGAAAGGCCCGGTGAGCGCCGCCTGCGGGAGTCTCTCAAGGTCCCTGAACCTGTTTCCGTCGATTATGAGAGCCTCGGGCTTCACGGCGAGCCGCACCACAGAGCGCCACATCCCCGTAATCGAGGCGCAGAGAATGTTGATGCGGTCTATTTCCTCCGCGCTCACTTCCTCAACGGCCCAGGAGATGGCTTCCTTTTCTATAATGGGCCTCAACTCCTCCCTCTCCTTCTCGGTCAGCTGCTTGGAGTCGTTCAGAAGAGCCTGGGCGAAGTCCTCGGGAAGAATCACGGCGGCGGCAAAGACCGGACCCGCGAGCGGCCCTCTTCCGGCCTCGTCGCATCCCGCTTCAAGCACTCCTTCCGCTGCTCTGGAAGGTAAGATTTCGTGAATTTTCTTCCCCATACGGTCTATTCTGTCAGTCCTTCGGCCATTTTGACCGCGACAACCTACAAAGATAGTGTGTTTGCCCGTATTCTCCACCTCAAAACTCCCGTTTTTCGAGGGGCGCTTAAAAAAATAAAGATTTTTAGCGTTTTGAGCACTATTTTTGCGGGAAAATTGCGGCCGCGTTTGGCGTTTTCATCGGAAATGCCTATTTTTGCGCAAAATTGGGTTTTTGGGGAAAACGAAAGGATGCCCCCGAGCCCGAAAGCGGGTGAAACCGCTATGAATTAGTAAATTACAAACCAATTTAAATTCATAAACAATGAAAAAGAGTATCAAATTCTTGGCTATCGCCCTCGGTCTTGCCGCAGTTGCCTGCAGCTCCCCTGAGAAGATGGCAGAACAGGCAGAGAATGTGATCGTAAAGTGCGATCCTGCTGTTCTTGAGGTTGTTGCCGGTAACATCGACGCAACTGTCACAGTAACTTATCCGAAGGATTACTTCCACAAGAAGGCCATCCTCACCGTAACTCCGGTTATCGTTTTCGACGGCGGTGAGCAGGCTATGGAGCCGTTCAAGTTCCAGGGTGAGAAGGTTAAGGACAACTACGAGGTTGTTCCTTCAGACGGCGCTACAATTTCTAAGAAGGTTCACTTCACCTACGAAGAGGGTATGGAGAAGTGCTATCTTGAGCTTCGCGGCGTTGTAAGCTACAAGAAGAAGACTATCGACCTCCCTACAAAGAAGGCTGCTGACGGTGCCAACACCACCTATATGCTCGCTTGCAAGAGTGGCCGCGTAGATCTTAAGGCTGACGGCTATCAGGAGATCATCAATATGCCTGAAGAGGGCCAGATTCTCTACAGCATCAACAGCGCAGACGTTAAGAACTCTGAGCTCAAGGGCCAGTCTGTAAAGGACTTCCTTGCTGCTGTAAAGGCTGCCAAAGAGAACGAGCGCAAGAACATCGTAAGCACCGACATCGTTGCATACGCTTCACCTGACGGTGGACAGGAGCTCAACGCAAAACTTTCTGACAAGCGTTCAACTTCCGCTGAGAAGGCATTCAACAAGGTTACCAAGAAAGAGCCTATCGACGCACCTGTAAACGTTAAGTCTGTAGGTCAGGACTGGGAAGGCTTCCAGGAGCTTGTTAACAACTCCAACATCGAAGACAAGGAGCTTATCCTCCGCGTTCTTTCTATGTACAGCGACCCTGCAGTCCGTGAGCAGGAAATCAAGAATATGTCTGCAGTTTACACAACTCTTGCAAAAGAGGTTCTCCCTGAACTTCGTCGTGCAAGGTTCATCGCTAACGTTGAGTTCACCAACTACTCAAGCGAGGAGCTTCTCAAACTCGTTGACGAGAACAGCGATGTTCTTGACGAGGCCGCTCTCCTTCACGCTGCAACTCTCGTAGAGAAGGACGCTGACAAGATCTCCCTCTACAACAAGGCAATCGAGAAATACTCAAGCAAGACTGCTCAGTACAACCTCGCAGTGGTTTACGCTCGCGCAGGCAAAGACGCTGACTGCAAGGCTGCCATCGAGAAGTGCGACGCAAACGACGCTGACGTGAAGAACGTTCTTGGCGTACTTGCTCTCCGCGAGAACAACCTCGAAGAGGCTGCCAAGTATTTCGCAGCATCTGCAACTGAGGCCGCTAACGAGAATGCCGCTACCATTGACATCCTTAACGGTGACTACAAGGCTGCCGCTTCCAAGATGGCAGGCAAAGAGGGCTTCACTGCCGCTCTCGCCAACATCCTCGTCGGCGACTACGCTGCAGCTTCCTCAGCAATCAAGTGCGACTGCCCTAAGGGTGCATACCTCAAGGCAATCATCGCTGCACGTCAGGGCGACAAGGACGGCGTTAAGGCTAACCTTGAGAACGCAAAGAAGTGCGACAAGCTTGCAAAGCGCGCTGCCAACGACATCGAGTTCGCTCAGTTCAACTAAAAAAGTCGTATAAACGGGCATCTGCTGTGTTGCTCGTCTCGATAAAATCCTCTGGGCCCAAATGTTGCTCCGGTTTTATCTTCACCGTGCGCCTTGCATCTGCCCATTTCTACAACTTTTTTAACAAAGTATTACAAAAAGCCTCCCGACGAGTTCCGCCGGGAGGCTTTTTTGTTTGTGCAGTTTTTACTAATTTTGACGAAAAGTTCGGGAACTCAAACTGAAAGTTCGGGAACTCAATCAGAAAGTAGATGCGACGTGCAATTATAATACTTTTTGCTCTGCTGTTTTCCTTTGCGGAGTGTCCTGCGCAGGAGCTTTCTCCGCGTTGCCGTGCCGCGCTGGACACTCTTGTGGCGCAGTTTGACAGCCTTGATGTTTACGAGGCCCGGATGCTTTCCAGCCTTCAGACCAAGAAGGAGCGGTGCCGGGAGTTGAAGGGACGGGAGTTAATGGATGCTTGGATGGACATTGCCGAGGACTACCATTATTTCAACTCGGACTCTTCAATCGTCTATTTGGAAAAAGCCCGGAAACTTGCCGAGGATGAGGACGATAATTTCATCGCCGTCCGCTCCGGAATCAGGGTTGCCAAGATGCTTGCTATACTCGGCTACTATGTCGAGAGCAAAGACCGTCTTGACGCAATCCCTTACCGCTCAATCCCGCCGTCCATCCTTTACGAGTACTATGAAACTCTGGAACTTCTCTACTATGAACTCTTTCACATTGACGGTTCCAGACTCGAATTCAAGGAAAAATATCGGGCGAAATACTATTCCTATGTCGACTCCGTGATACTTTATGCCCCACAGAATTCTGAATTCGGCCTTCGCTCAAGGGAAAAGAAGGCTTTGAGGGAGCGCGACTACCGTGCGGCTATGCAGTGCAACCTCAGGAGAGAGGGGCTCTGCCTGAAGGGTAGCATCGCGGAAAGTTTGGTCCTTTATGAAAGGAGCATAATCTACGGGGATATGGGAGGCCATCGCGAGGATGCCCTCTACTGCCTTCTTAGGTCCGCCTCAATAGACCTCAGAAACGCGAACCGGGATGTGGGCGCCTTCAATATCATCGTTTCCAGATATGGTGATCTCATTGATGTGAAGGCTCTTACGAAATTCTCTGAGTATTCCCACTTTTCGATGACGAGTTTCCGTTCACGCACCCGCAGGCTCATCGGCTCGGATGCGATAATCGCCACCGACAAGGTTCTTCGCCATCAGCTGGAGGAGCAGAAAAGCCAGCTTTCCCTTGCTCTGGTGCTGCTATCCATTCTGGCGGTCCTGCTTGTCGTGGCCGTGACATACGCGGCGCTGCTGATTCGCAGAGGAAAAACTCTGAACCGTCGTCTGGAGCAGTCGAACCGAATATCCAACACCTACCTCGCCGGCTTCTTTTCGCTCTATTCCTCTTACATTGACAGGCTTCTTTCCTTCCGCGGCAAGATAAACACAAATCTCAGGCGGGGAAACGTGAACTACGTGATAGAACTCACCAACCCTTCCCGTGACATCACCAACGAGGAGCTCCGCCACATGTACTCCAACTTCGACTCGGCTTTCCTCGACATATTCCCGACATTCGTGGAAGACTTCAATTCTTTCCTGAAGCCTGAGTGCCGCATTGTCCTGAAGCAGGACGAAAAACTCAACACGGAACTGAGGATATTTGCTATGATCAAGCTCGGGGTAAGCGACAGCGCGAAGATCTCGGAGCTGCTTCACTACTCCATAAAAACTGTCTACAACAAGAGGTCTGCGGTCAATCAGAAACTTGCCGCCCCAAAGGCGAAATTCGAGAAATTCCTCAGAAATGAAGACAGAAGGCCTTGATTTTCATTTCCCTAAATGGCTTGGAGTAAAATAGGCAATCCATTGAAAACCAGATGATTGCCGTTTCCCTAAAGTCTGCAAAGTTTCCTTTGATATCGGGGAGGGGTAAAATTGACTTCTAAATTGCTACTTTTGTAAAAAACTAATGACTATGTCTTTCACAAAAATTGCGCGGACTGCGGTCCCGTTCATTCTGGCAGTCCTCTCTTTCGGCTGCGTTTCCAATGCCCAGATTCCTGTAAATCCTTCAGTGTCCGCTCCGGTGAGGGTGATGCTCAAGGAGGAAGTCAACATTTATCTTAAAGGTGTCAATTCCGGCACGAAGTACACCGTGGATTTCGGCGACGGAGCCGTTGTAGAAGCCGTTGCCCCCTCTGCTGCGGTTCACGCCTACAGCGAGAGCGCGGACTTCTCCGTCACGGTTTCCTCTTCCGTTCTGGATGAGGATATACAGAAAACCGTACGCTGCTATCCTCTGGAGGCGCTTTCTTCTTCTCTGAAGAATTTCCGTGACGCCTCTTATAAGAAGGTTTGGGTGATGACCCACAGGGCTCACACCACCGACCTCACCATCCCGGAGAATTCGGTATCTTCGGTTGCTGCGGCAATCGCCTCCGGAGCCGAATTCATAGAGTGCGACACCCAGCGCACCAAGGACGGTCAGGTCGTCATCTGCCACGACGGCTCAATCAACCGCACCACCACCGGTAACGGCGACATTTCCGCTCTCACCCTTGCAGAAATCCAGTCCTACAAGCTTCTGGACCGTAACGGGAACGCCACCAACGAGGTGATGCCTACTCTTGAGGAGTTCCTCAAGGCGTGCAGGGGCAAAATCTATGTTAATCTGGACTACTCTCCGCGTACTGCCTCAACCTCCGAGGTGATGCAGGTTGTGCAGAAGCTCGGAATGATGGAGCAGGTATTCTTCTACTGCAATTCAGTCGCAAAATGCAACGAGGTTCTTCAGCTGGACGCCAAAGCCCACGCCTACACCTGGGCGACCCAGTATTCTCCGCTTGTGAGTCTGGGCGGCAACTATTTCGTCCAGTACTCCTACTGCCCCACTGATGGCAGCACCTCAATCGGTTCCGCTCTTCGCGACGGGATGCTCTGCTCGGTCAATATGCTGAGCGTTCTCGACAAGGCCATTCCCGAGGTGGGTATAAATGGTGAGCAGCTGGATGACCTTCTTACGGTTTTCCCTGAAACCAAGATGATAATGACCGACTCTCCAAAGGAACTTATCGCAGCCCTTGCAAGCAGGGGCCTGAGATAACCCTTCTGATGAAAGAGGCTTGTTAAAATGCCTCGCACTATAACTAAGCACCTAATTATTCAATATGAACAGAATAGACAAAATCAGACTGTTCGCGTCTGCAGTCCTGTCGCTCCTTCTCTGTCTGCCGCTCGTCGGTCAGACTCCCTCAGGAGTGAGCGGCACAGTGGTGGACTCGAACGGCGAACCGGTGATTCAGGCCGGAGTGGTCGTTTCGGGCACCACCAACGGAGTGGTGACCGACCTTGACGGTAAATTTGAAATCGCCGCCCCCAAGGGTTCTACGCTTGAGGTCTCCTCAGTGGGCTTCAAGACGAAGAAAATCTATGTCAGCGGAGGAGAAATCCGCGTCGTTCTCGAAGAGGACACCACCGTCCTTGACGAAGTTGTCGTAGTGGGTTACGGCTCTATGAAAAGGAAGGAGATGACCTCAGCCATTTCCCACATCGGTGCGAAGGACTTCAGTTCCGTCAGCAGCCTTGACGCTTCTATGCTCATTCAGGGCAAAGTTTCAGGCGTTTCCGTTTCCAACACCGCTGCGGCCGACCCGAACAACTACGGAAGCATCCAGATTCGCGGTGTGTCTTCCCGCAGCGCCGGCAACGGGCCTCTCATCGTCGTTGACGGAGTGCCGGGAGGCGACCTCACGAATATAAACCCTGCGGACATCGAGTCTATGGATGTCTTGAAAGACGGTGCGGCATCTGCCATCTACGGAACCCGCGGAAGCAACGGAGTCATCCTCGTGAACCTCAAGAAGGGAAGCAAGGACGGCAACATCCACACGACCTACAGCGGAACCGTCACGCTCAATGCTCCGAAAAATGAACTCGAAATGCTCACTGCTGAGCAGTACAGGGCCTACAGGACCGTGAACAATCCTCTCGACGACCTCGGCGCAAGCACCGACTGGTTCAAGGAGACCACCCGCGTGGGCTTCAGTCACCTCCACACCCTCACTCTCTCCGGAGGAAACGCCAAGACCAACTACCGCGTCACTGCGGACTATCGCTACGCCACCGGCATTGACCTCACCTCAGACCGCCGTGAATTCGGCGCGAGGGCTGGCGTGAACCACACCACAAAGGGCGGACTTTTCACCTTCACGGCGAACATAACCCCGAGAATAATCAACCGCAACAAGGCCACAGGCTCATATTCTTCAGTCCTCGGAATAAATCCGACAGCTCCTGTGTATGACGAGACCTCGTCCAACGGCTACTACCATTTCCCTTCCGGCTCAAGCTACACCAATGTCGTGGAGTCGATGAAAGAGATAACCAGCGACACCGAAATCAAACTTCTCGAGTGGAACGCCGGAGCACAGATAAACCTCCTTCCGCTCTTCACCCCGAACCGTCCGGACATTTCCCTCACTTCCAAGGCGACGGTTTCCGGATATGAGGTGGACAAATTCGGCGGCTACTACTCTCCGTCCACGATTTCCGCCCATCAGAACGACCAGATAAAGGGAAGCGCCAGCCGCACCTTCGACAAGACTTCAAAAATCAACTTTGACTGGGTCACCAATTTCAGCATCCAGCTCAAAGACCATAAAATCAGGGCGATGGCCGGCTACAGCTACTTCTACGCCGTGAACTCCGGGATGGAAGCCAGCAATAAGGATTTCACCTCCGACGGACTCACCTACAACAGCCTCGGGTCCGGCGAATGGGCTTCGAACGAGGGTCAGACCTGTATGAGCAGCTACAAGAACGACAGCAAGCTCATCTCGTTCTATGCCAGAGTGAACTACGACTGGAAGGAGCGCTACCTGCTTTCCGTATCACTCCGCCACGAAGGCTCGTCCAAGTTCGGAGCGAACCACAAATGGGGTAACTTCCCTGCGGTTTCAGTGGGCTGGAGGCTTTCCGACGAACCGTTTATGGCGGGAGCTTCAGGGTGGCTGAACGACCTTAAGCTCCGCTACGACTACGGAGTCACCGGCAACCAGGATTTCGGCAGCTACAAGTCCCTCGCGACCTACCGCGCTTTCGGAAACTACCAGTACAACGGCCAGACTTTCCACGTCTGGGGTCCGTCGAAGAATGTGAACACTGAGCTGCGCTGGGAAAAGGGACACAATCAGAACATCGGCGTGGACTTCTCCCTGTTCGACCACAGGCTGAGCGGCTCCCTCAACTACTTCATCCGCAAGCAGTCCGACCTTCTGGGAGACTACAATGTTTCCGTGCCGCCGCACCTTTTTGACACCATCTACACCAATGTCGGCACGCTGAGAAACACCGGCTTCGAGTTTGACATCAATGTCGATGTAATCCGCAAGGACAACTTCAGCTGGAGTTTCACCCTTGTGGGCGCGACCAACGACAACCGTTTCGTCAGCTTCTCCAACGACACCTACGAGGGTCAGACCTACTACAATGTCTGCACGATGTCCAACCCGAACAACCCCGGCTATCTTCAGAGAATCGAGGAGGGCCAAAGAATCGGTAACTACTACACCTGGCGCTACGCCGGAGTGGACAAGAGCGGCAACTGGCTCATCTATGACCACAACGACAACATTATCCCGATTGCCGAGGGGTCCGAGGATGACAAGTGCGTCACCGGAAACGGACTTCCGAAATTCACCGGAAGTATGACCCACAGCTTCACCTGGGGCAACTTCGACCTCGCCGTGGCTCTCACTGGGGCGGCCGGCTTCGACATCTTCAATGTCCACGATTTCTACTTCGGACTTCAGGGGATGACCGGCAATGTGCTCACCAAGGCCTATTCCAAGAACGCCCACATCACGAGCGGCCTCAACGTAATCACCGACTACTTCATCGAGAAGGGAGACTATCTCAAACTTGACTACGTCACCCTCGGATACACCCTGAAACTCAACCGCAAGTTCATCGACAGCTTCAGGGTCTATGGAACGGCCCGCAACCTCTACACGCTCACCCGTTTCGAGGGCGTGGATCCTTCCACCTACGAGGTGAACGGCCTCACCCCGGGCACCTACGGCGGTTCGTACAACTACTATCCGTCTGCGTTCCAGTTCATATTCGGTGTCCAGATAGGTTTCTAAAAAATGTTGAAAATGAAAATACTTGGAAATATAATAAAGGTGTCGGCCGCTATGGGAGCCGTCCTTTTTGCCGCTGCGGGCTGTACGGACCTCAGCGAGAAAGTCTATGACCAGGTGATGAGCAGCAACTACTACAACACCAAATCGGACATCATCCAGGCGGTTTTCCGCCCGTTCGAGCACGCCTACTGCTGCCATTACGACTTCTACGAGCACGACGAGCTCACCGCCGACCAGTTCATAACGCCGACCCGCGGCACCTGGTGGTATGACGGCGGAAAATGGGAAATGCTCCACCGCCACACCTGGAGCAACATCGAGACAGGGTGGAACTGGACAGGGGAGTGGAACTCCTGCTACACCGGCATCGGACAGTGCAACCTCGTGCTCGACGACCTCGCGAAACTCAATCCTGCGAAATTCGGTCTCTCCGAGGAGGATTTCAACGCCTACAAGGGTCAGCTCCGCACGATGAGGGCCTATATGTATCTGAGGCTTCTGAATGTTTACCGCAACTGCATCCTCACCACCACCTCCGACGAGGCGGTGAACAACCTTCCTGAAAACCGCGCCCAGGTCTCTCCCGAGAAACTCTTCGAGTTCATAGAGTCCGAGCTCAAGGCGGGTGTCGAGGACCTTCCTGCAAAGACCGGGACATCCGGCCCGGGCAACTCGCAGGGCTCGTTCACGAAGGGTGCGGCAGCTGCGCTTCTGGTGCGGCTCTACCTCAATGCCGAGAAATGGATCGGCTCTGACCGCTACTCCGACTGCATCTCCTGGTGTCAGAGAATCCGCAGTGGCGAGTTCGGAGAATACACTCTCGCCGAGAACTGGTGGGAGCCTTTCGACTGGAACAACGAAACCTGCAATGAAGTGATTTTCGGCTTCCCGGGCTCCTACACCAGCACTTCCTGGCATCTTCAGAACACCTACAGAACCTTCTACGGAAGAACCCTTCCGTACGGCTGCGAGTACTATCTCGGCATCGAAGGGAACGGAGCGCGAAACCCTAAATATGCCCTTTCACCGAGCTATGACAACTCTTCTCCGCGTCAGCTCTTCAGTTACAAACTCGGAATGCCTACCCAGAAATTCCAGAAATATCCGGGCGACAAGAGATGGAAGCAGTACAAGAACCTCAGCGTGAACTCCCGCGAGGGAATGTTCTTTCTGGAGGGAAGGATTCCTAATTCCACGACTTCATCCGGTTACGCGATGAATCCGGACAACCAGTACATCATCTACCTCCGCGACCAGGTGGGCCAGTTCCTCAACACTGCCGAAGCGGGGACCATCTCAGGAACGGGCAAGGAGTCAAAACTCGGCAACGGAGACTTCAATTCAGGCCTCTACTGCGTGAAATATCCGTTCTATTCCTTCACCGGAGGCTACTACATCGAGTCCGACCTCACCGTAATCCGCTATGCGGAGATTTACTACTCCGAGGCTGAGGCACTTCTGCGCACGGGAAATGCTTCCGAGGCGGGAAAACTTCTCAACACCGTGAGACGGCGTAACTACGAGAATTTCGACGCGTCCATCGCCTATCAGCCTGAGGGCAGCGTGGTCCTCGACCTTGACGAAATGCTCGACGAGTGGGGAAGGGAATTCATAGAGGAGGGCCGCCGCAGAACCGACCTCATCCGTTTCGGACGATTCCAGGATGCGTGGTGGGACAAGGAAAAGGATGCCGACACCCACTACGAGATTTTCCCTATCTCGCGCCAGGCCCTTGAACAGAACAAGTACCTGAAGCAGAACCCTGGATATGAAGACATTAACAGATAGGAGCAGAGAAAGAATATGAAAATAAAGAAATATATAGCAGTTTTGCTGGCGGCGGCTTCCCTCCTGGGGATGTTCTCGTGCCAGAAAAGATACCAGATGGTGGCTCCTCCGACTGCTTCCCAGCAGGATGACGACCTCGACGACGAAGACTTCGGAGACAAAAAGGACGCAAAACTCTTTGTCACCCCTTACGGCGACGGTCTGATGGACGGTTCCTCCTGGGAGAATGCCGTTGATGCGGACTATTTTATCTCCATTCTTTCGGACCAGACCGACCTCTCCAAGACCGAGGTATACCTTTCAGAGGGTACCTATTATATGTCCGGAGGCTCGGTGTTCGGCCCGTCAATAAGGAAAAACATCCTTTCCGTCAGCGGCGGTTACAGCATTTCCAGCACCGGGGAGGACCTTTCCCTTCGGGATGTGGACAAATACGCCACTGTTTTCAGCGGAGACATCAATAAAAACACGGCTGCCGACGAGGGTGACTGCGGGCTTCTTTGTGTCTATGGCGGGCACTGCTCATTCGGCGGGATTACCTTCCGCGGCGGATATATGAACGAACAGACCGCTTCCGCCAAGAAAAGCGGCGCAGGAGTGTATGTGGGAGGAGATTCCGACACTTGGGCAGAGTTCCTCTCTTGCCGTTTTGAAGGCTGTATAAGTGCCGCCACCACGTCTGGGTACGCCGGAGGGCCTGCGGTCTACATAGCCAGCGGGCAGGCAAGGCTTCGCGACTGCGAAATCAGCGGCTGCAACGGCAACTCCCGCGGAGGTGCGCTCCGCTGCAACAGCTCCGCCGCGGTGCTCTTCCTTGACCGCTGCTCGATTCACGACAATTCTGTGACAAAGGAGTGGGGTGCGGGCCTGCAGATATCAGACGGAGTCGTCTGCATCAACAA
This sequence comes from Flexilinea sp., assembly GCA_963589825.1. Lineage (GTDB taxonomy): Bacteria > Bacteroidota > Bacteroidia > Bacteroidales > UBA932 > Cryptobacteroides. The sequence goes on from CAVAMP010000031.1 coordinate 13,944, forward strand.
CAGCACATTCTGCTCGAATACCCCCGGCAGTGCGTCTCAGGGCGGAACGGTCAACGGCGGAGGTGCTATGCTCATCCTCAACAGCACCATTATCTCCGATGACGGCACGGCGGCAATCCGTTGTGAGTCCGCCTCCAACAAGGCCTCTTTCATCGCCGGCAGCATAGCCATCAACACTCAGGGGAAGCCCGGCTTCCTTCTCAACGGAAGCAACAAAGTGGCCGTCTCCGGCGGGCACAACATCTTCAACAGCACTTCCGGAGCGCTCCAGACTTCCGCATCCGATGCATCATTCAGCGGCAGCCTCGGCTCTCTCGAAGGCGGGGTCTATGTTTGGGACGCTTCCAAGGTCTCTATGAGCACCTATGCAACTGCAGCGGAGATTGAAGGATATGCAAGAGCGTTCAGCCCGGAAATATGCGAGGGAATCGGTGAAGTCTTCGCCGGGTGGTGCGACGGCTTTTCGGTTGACCAGAGGGGCGAGGAAAGGAACTCTGAAAAAATGCTTCCGGGCGCATACGACCCGAAACTTTCCGGGACGAAGTCCCTCTCCCTCAGCTTTCTTCCAAAGGCCTCGGCGCTTTCCACTGGCTCGTCCCGTTCTCTTGACTCCTTCGGATTTGTGCTCACAAACCCCCTCGGAGGCTATTCCTACATTAAGAAAATCATCCTTTCCGGCGGAGAATATGTGGCTTCGGACGGAGAGATGATGCTCTGGGACGGCAAGGGTACGACCGTCAGCGTCACGGCCTACGCTCCTTATTCGGAGATTAAGGACGGGATCATAACGGTCAGCTGCCCGACAAATCAGTCCACTGAGGCGAAACTCGACGAAGCCGATTTCCTCCTCTGCAATGAGTCCGTCAACCCGTCTTCAGACCTTGTGGAAGGAAAAATTCCTTTGAATTTCGCCCACCTCAACACAAGGCTTGTCGTCAAAGTCACCGCCGAAGGAACTGCACTCGCCCCGTCAGAGATAACTTCGCTTTCAGTGAGCGGGGTCAAGTCTTCCGGGAAATGCAATATCGGCGTCTCCTCGCCTTCGGTTGAGGCTGACGGAGCGGCCACTACTATGTTCCCGTTTGTGGGCGAAGGTGCCTATACTCTTATAACAGTGCCTCAGACTGTTTCCGGCGGCACATTCTCGGTGAAAGTCACCTACAAAAAGCGCCAGTACTCCTGGAGCGGCGCCTCAGCCGTAAGCCTCGCAGCGGGCAAGACCGCCGAGGTCACGGTGAACCTTCTTACAACAAAATCCTCCTCCACTTCGGCCGAGGGAAAGATAACCATAAGATAGGAGATTGAATGAGTATGAAATCAGAAATTTTGGCAGCAATTCTCTGCGCCGCTGCGGCTTTTCTCCTCGCAGGATGTGTGAAGGATAAAGTTCAACTTGAATACACCACCGACGATCGGGCCATAAATATAGTCCCGGAAATATCTTCTGGGTACACCTCAAAATCCAACCCGGTCACTCCTGAAAAGGAAACCGAGTTCAACAAGGGGGATATGATAGCCCTTCTCTGTGCGGACGGACACACCACTTTCAAACTCGGCAACAACGGCTGGAAACCCACCGACAACTACTATCTCCGCTGGGGGAATTCTCCCGTCACCTACTCCGCGTTTTATCCGGCGACCGAGTCGTCGAAAACTTTCGGCAACTTCGACCTGCCTTCTTCCCAGCGCACCGCAGAACTTCTTGCAGCTGCAGACTATATGACCTGCACGGTCACCGATGCAGTGAAGCCCGCTGACGGGAAGCTCCATCTGGAGATGAAAAGACAGATGGCGCGGGTCCGTTTCACTCTTTCGGGAGTTGAGAGCGGTGCAAGGGTACAGGGATTCCGCGTCTGGACATCCACGGGGTTCACTGAAGGAGCGGCAAACCCCGAAAGAATGTATGTGAGCCCATACACCGTTGCCCGCGAGGGGTCTTCTTCAGGGCTTGACGGAACGGTTTACACTGCTATAATTCTTCCTTCCGAGGCTGACGCATCCAAGGTTTTCGTCTCTCTCAACTACAAGAGCAAGGACATCGAACTGAGCGGAGTACCTTCCCTTGAGGCGGGATGCAACTACGACATCCCGGTCAACATCTCCGGCTCCGTCATTTCTCTCGGAGTTCCGACAGTTTCTCCGTGGGATGACGCTGTCACCGTCATCGGAGGAGGCGATGCCGAGAAAGTTCCTCTTGTTCCGTACTTCGTGAAGCCTTCAGCTTCTGGCACTGCGGACGGACTGTCGTGGGAAAACGCCTTCGGAATGACAGAGTTCCTCAATCTGATAAAGCAGAAAAACGACACTCAGGCGCAGTCTGACGAGAACGCCGATAATGTCGATGACAGGGATTTCTATTTCGCGGGGGGAACCTACTCCGCGTCTCCTGTGAAGGTGGAATACGGCGGCCACGCCACCAGAGTCAAATTCCGCGTCCACGGCGGCTACAGCGCCTCCAGCACCGGGACTGACATCACTTCGCGTGATATTTCCTCCAACGAGACTGTCTTTGACGGCAACGGGCTTTACAAGTTCCTTATTCTCGGAAACCAGACAGAGCTCACCTTTGACGGGGTCGTATTCGCAAATCTTCTCTCCGACAGCAACGGATGCATACAGGTCGCAGCCGGAGGCTCGGGAGATGCCCGCGCGGACTTTACCGACTGCACTTTCCGCAGCTGCAAATCCAGCACAGGTACAATCCCGGTATTGCTCGTGGATAAAGGCCTTGTGAGACTCAGCCACGTATCTTTCACTTCCTGCAGGGCAGAGGGAGGTCCGAGGGGACTTATCCGCCTGAGGAATGTCGCCAGCCGCGTCTATCTTAATGCCTGCACATTCTCCGGCAACACCTTCGGCGGCGGAGGCTTCGGCCAGCTTGCCCACATCAACGAAAAGGGTGGAATCCTGTGCATGTACAATGTTACATACGCCGGTAACGACACCGGTTGCACGACCAATGGAGTGGTCAACGGAAGCGGCGGAATGCTCATTTCCTCCAGCACTCTTGCCGCGTCCAACAGCAACCCGGTAATCCGCTGTGAGTCAGACCCTACATCCGGTTCAGTCCTTGTCAACAATCTCCTCATTCAGGAAAAGGACCAGAAGGCAATTGATATGTCCTCCACCGGGAAGAAGCTCTCGTCAAAGGGCGGCAATGTCACTGTAGGCAGCATCAATGACAACAGTCAGTACGAGGCATCTACATCGGACGACTCCTTCACTTCCCTCTCCGATGCCTCCGAGCTCTCGCTTTCGTGGAACGGCACATCAAAGTGCTATCTCTGGAACGGCACGACAACTTTCACGAAACTCACCGCCACTCAGATTCGCGCTGCCATCTCAGGCTACTCGAACTCCGCCACAGGAACCGTCAAGGCCGGTGATACTGCGGTCTATGACGGTTCAAAGGCAGGCGAGGACTTCCTCGGCTGGCTTGACTCCATAGGCGCCTTCGGCTACGACGGCTTCGGCAATGCCCGCTCCGCGTCCGCCCACTGCCCGGGAGCCTACCAAGCCGACTGATAACGGAATTTTTATTACTTTTGTTCCTGCCGCCTTTTCACGCGGCAGGACAATAAAAGTGGAGTAACGCATACAAATACATAAAAACCAATAACTTATGTTGAAAATTTCCAATAGGGGGGGGCAATATAAGTCTCCCGAAATGACACTTTTTGAAGTGTCGGCAGAAAAAGGTTTCGCAGATTCGCAAATCAAAGTTGGAGTAGGCATTGATGTCTATAGTTACGATGAAGATATATAGGAGAGGACGGATATGAAAAGAATTGATTTTATTTTCGTTGTCCTTGCTGCGGCAACTTTTGCCTCCTGTGCAGAAAAAATGGAAGAACCTTCTCTTCCCAATGAGTCTAAGACCGATTATGTAGCTCCGGTCGAAGGGGCTACCTTTTCTCTCGTCGCTTCCGCGTCCGATGACTCCAATGCCACCGGTCCGCAGTCAAAGGCACTCTTTGACGGTCTTCAGCTCGTCTGGTACGAAGGAGATGCGCTGAATGTTTTCGCAAATTCAGAAAATTCCTACGAATTCAAGTTCGCTCCCGAGGAGGGTGCCGACTGGAACAAGCAGGGCAACACCTTCTACACCACGGAGTTTACTCCGGAGGAGGGCGTGGAATATTCCTACACCGCTGTATTTCCTTACGAGGCAGGACTCACAATGGACTCCGAAGGCTGGATTTATGAAACAGTGGACGGAGCTACGGCTAAGAAAACCTATTCACTTGAAACACCTACTCAGAAAAGAAGCGGCAACAAAGGTCACCTTGAGAAGATGCCGCTCTGGGGAACTGCCACTGCAACGGGCTTCACAACCCCGGCTGTGACTATGCACAATGTAGTTTCAGTGATAGAGGTCGAGACCACGAACAACCTTGAGTCTGCCGCTATGGAGGTGACCAAGGTCAAGTTCTCTTCAGACTGCATAGTCTTCGGAGGAGAATATTATCTCAACGCGAAGACCGGTAAACTGGAGCTTAAGGAAGGAACCGGCAAGAGCGAAATAGAACTTACCTGCAGCAACCTTAACAATGACGGGACTCAGAGATCAAAAACCGCCGTTGGAGGAACTCTCCTGAATGAGATAGCCGTCGCTCCTCAGACGGTTTCGGGAACGCTCACCGTGGAAGTCACCACCAATCAAGGCACAATATCCACTACAAGAACCCTCGACAATCTCTCTCTGAACGCAGGAAAATTCAGAAAGGTGAAACTCTCGATGGAGGAGTCCCAAAGGAATATTTTCGTCAAGGCTGATGCCGACGGCACCGGAGACGGCTCGTCCTGGGAAAAGGCTTTCGGAACGACTCAGTTAATTGATTATATCAAGCAGAACACCTCCGATTCTGACAACAACGCCATCAAACTCGACGGAAGGAATTTCTACCTCGCCGGAGGTACCTATAAAATGACAGGCCATAAAATCGAATTCAATGGTTATTCGACCAGAGTAGGTTTCAATATCTATGGAGGCTATGATCCTTCAAGCACCGGCACTGACACGAGCAAGAGAGATATTTCCGCCTACGAGACCGTTTTTGACGGCAGCACCGACGGCAGTACCCCTGCAAACAGGCTTTGTATCCTCGGCAACCAGACAGAGGTGACATACGACGGAATAGTCTTTGCCAATCTTCTCGCCGCCGCCGACAACGGGTGCATACAGGTCGCGGCAGGAGCTACCGGAGATGCCCGCGCGGACTTTACCGACTGCACATTCCGCAGCTGCAAATCAAGCATCAGCCAGGTCCCGGTATTGCTCGTGGATAAAGGCCTTGTGAGACTCAGCCACGTATCTTTCACTTCCTGCAGGGCAGAGGGAGGTCCGAGGGGACTTATCCGCCTGAGGAATGTCGCCAGCCGCGTCTATCTTAATGCCTGCACATTCTCCGGCAACACCTTCGGCGGCGGAGGCTTCGGCCAGCTTGCCCACATCAACGAAAAGGGTGGAATCCTGTGCATGTACAATGTTACATACGCCGGTAACGACAACGGTTGCTCGGCCAATGGAGTGGTCAACGGAAGCGGTGGAATGCTCATTTCTTCAAGCACTCTTGTTGCATCCAACAGCCTTGCGGTTATCCGCTGCGAGTCAGACCCTACTTCAGGTTCTCTCATTGTCAACAATCTCCTCATTCAGGAAAAGGATCAGAAGGCGATTGATATGTCCTCCACCGGAAAGAAACTTTTGTCAAAGGGAGGAAATATGGTGATTGGAAGCATCAACGCCAACAGTCAGTATGAGAGTTTGGCTACAGACGAGAACTACGCGACCCGTTCCGCCGCCTCGGCTCTCTCGCTCTCGTGGAATTCAACGTCAAAGTGCTACCTTTGGAACGGCACGACAACTTTCACGAAACTCACCGCCACTCAGATTCGCGCTGCCATCTCAGGCTACTCGAATTCAGCCACAGGAACCATCAAGGCCGGCGATACTGCGGTCTATGACGGATCAAAGGCAGGCGAGGATTTCCTCGGCTGGCTTGACTCCATAGGCGCCTTCGGCTACGACGGTTTCGGCAACGCCCGCTCCGCGTCCGCCCACTGCCCGGGAGCCTACCAAGCCAATTAACCGGCTCTCTTGAAACAAAAAACAGCCAAAGCGAAATTTTACTTCGTTTTGGCTGTTTTTTAGATACACGGTAGACCGCTTTTTAGTCGGCCTTTTTAGTAGCCTATCTCCTTGAGGATGCGGTCGAGGTGCGCGTAGCGGTCGAGGGTGAAGAGGACGTAGCGGATGTCTACGCAGACGCATTTGTTGTAGTCTGGGGTGTAGGCGGCGTCGCTTGCGAGGGATTCCTTGTTGCCGTCAAATGCGAGACCTATAAGTTCGCCCTTGGCGTTGAGCACCGGAGAGCCGGAGTTGCCGCCCGTTATGTCGCAGTCGCAGAGGAAATTCACAGGGAATGCCTGCTGAGGAGTGCATCCTTTTTTATTCTTGACTGATGCTCCCCACTGTCCCCAGTCGCCCTTTTCGAGAATTTCCCTCCAGTCCTTCCCGAGGCAGAAATCGTGGGCGGAGGTGTCGTTCTTTTCAAGAACCCCGGCGACGGAGCTCTCGTAGCCGCAGCGCACTCCGTCCTTCGGAGCGATGCCTCCGATGCGCCCGTAGGTGAGGCGGAGAGTGGAGTTTGCGTCAGGATATTGCGGCAGCCCCTTTTCAAGTCTCATCTCATAGAGGGCGTGGATATATTCCCTCCTGAGGTCGGAAATCTTCGTTTCGCCTTCAATGTCGCGGATTTTCTGGTTGAACCTCACTATCTGGATCTCCTTGTAGAATCGGAACAGCGGGTCGGCGGCGTATTCCGCGCAGCTGTGGCTTTCCCTAAGGTACGCCTCCAGTTTGTCCCGGTCTGAAAGAATACTGCTCTCCCAGAGCCAGGAAGCCATATTCTTCAGACCTTCTTCCGATGCAACCGAAGATCCGTCATTTTCTTTCTGAGAGGCGCCCTGTCCTGCTTCAGCAAGACAGAACCTCTTCCACAGTTCCTCCTGGTAGGGGCTGAACATATCCGGTGAGACATTGCGGAAAAATTCCCCGAGAGAATAGGTGAAAAGTTCCTTTTCCAGCGGAAGGTCTATGGTGTTGTAGAGCCTTTCAAGTCGGGCAAGATCCTGGGTGAAATCGCTTCCTACAAAACTCTCCACGCCCTTTTTCTTCGCAGTGTCAAGAAAGTTCGCAATCCTTATCGCCGCCATCCCCATCTGGCTTCCCCTCACGAGGGTTTCCCTGTAATAGGTCATATCCTTTGAGGCGGCGGAAATCTTTGAATACTGCCTCTGCAGATCTTCTGTCAGCGTTCCCCAACGGGCCTTCCGCTCCTGGTCCTCATTTATCCAGCGATTCAGCGCCGCTTCCTCAGCCTCCTTGTCCTCAATCACGCCGAACCTCCGGATGCAGTCCACTTCGCCCTCCTGGAGCTCCTGCACATTGCTCAGGCTGAAAAACCTGTCGGCATAAAGCAGTCTGACCTTCGGAGATGAGTCCATCCCGCGGCGGATAATCTCCATCTGAGCGGCCCTGAGGCGGTTGGAAATCGGAAGAGTCACCTCCGTCTCGAAGGCATTTTCCGCAGCGCTGCTGTAGCGCGAAGTAGTTCCCGGGTAGCCCAGGACCATCGCGAAGGCTCCTTCCTTATATCCCGCGAGGGATATGCTGAGTTTTCTCTGAGGCTTCAGAGGGACATTCTCCGGTGAATATTCCATAGCAGGGCTTCCGTCTGGGGCGGTATAGACCCTGTAGAGCGCGAAATCGCATTTGTGCTGCGGCCATTCCCAGTTGTCGGTGTCACCTCCGAAGGCGGCGATTGAAACCGGCGGGGCGGCCACAAGGCGGACATCCCCATAGACCCGGTAGAGGCAGAGGTAGTATTTCTCCCCGGCCCACATTGAGCTCAGACTCGCCTCCAGCCCCGGATATTCCTTCCGGTATTTTTTCTCTATTTCCCAGCTCAGCTTCCTCATTCCGAAGGCTTTGCCCCGGGCGGTATAGTCCCGTTTCACGGCCTCGACCTCCTCTGTCACATCCAGCACCTTCTGAAGAAAAAAGACCTTCTTTCCCGGAACAGGCCTCTCCTCATTGCTCTCCATGGCCCAGAATCCGTCCTCAAGGTAGTTCTTCTCGGGGGTAGACATCGCGTGGACATCGGCGTAGGCGCAGTGGTGGTTGGTGATTAGAAGTCCCTCGTCGGAGATTATGCTTCCAGAGCAGGCGAAGTCAAGCGCCACAACGGCATCGCCCAGGGTCGCCCCACCCGCATCCGCAGAATAAATCTCCCGCGCCCCGAGCCTGAGGCCCCTCGCCTTCATATTCTTTTCCAGAGCCTTGTCGATGCAGTGCACCATCCACATTCCTTCGTCCGCAAGGGCTGTCCCGAGCCCCGCCCAGAGGCAAACTAAAACCGTTAAAATCTTTTTCATCGTTTCTGTAAAATTTGAGAGTGCGAAGATAATAAAAGTGACCTGTTTTATGACAATTTATTTCTTATGAACGGGAATAATCCCTAACTTTGCGCTTCCCGACTTTGGAAAATAATAACACCGAACAATATGAAGAAAAATCTCCTTGCACTTGCCGCCTGCGCCGTTTTGGCCTTTGTCGGCTGCAACTCCTCCAAGCCTTCCGTCCCGGTCTATATGGACGAAAGCAAACCCCTTGACGAGAGGGTAGCTGACGCTCTCTCGAAGATGACTCTCGAAGAAAAAGTCCGCATCCTCCACGCTCAGAGCAAGTTCTCCTCGGCAGGAGTGCCTCGCCTGGGAATCCCCGAGCTCTGGTGCACCGACGGCCCTCACGGCATCCGTCCGGAGGTCAAATGGGACGAATGGAACCAGGCCGGCTGGACCAATGACTCCTGCACGGCATATCCGGCACTCACCTGCCTTGCGGCTTCCTGGGACAGGGAACTCTCAGCCCTCTACGGAAAAAGCATCGGAGAGGAGGCGCGCTACAGGGAGAAGGATGTCCTTCTGGGCCCGGGCGTGAACATCTACAGGACCCCTTTCAACGGCCGTAACTTCGAGTATATGGGCGAAGACCCTTATCTTTCCGGGGAAATGTGCGTTCCTTATATTAAAGAGGTGCAGAAAAACGGCGTTTCAGTCTGCCTGAAGCACTTCTGCCTCAACAACCAGGAATGCAACCGCCACATAGCCGACGTGAAGGTTGACGACAGGACTCTCTACGAAATCTACCTCCCGGCCTTCAAGAAAGGCGTTCAGGAGGGCGGTGCGTGGAGCGTTATGGCCGCCTACAACCTCTATAAGGGCCAGCACCTCTGCCACAACAAATACCTTCTCGACGGAGTGCTCAAGGGCGAATGGGGCTTTGACGGCGCGGTCGTCACCGACTGGGGCGGCGCCCACGACCCTGACGAGGCGTCCCTCTACGGAATCGACCTCGAATACGGCACAGGCACCGACGGACTCTACACCAAGGGCAAGACCGAGTATGACAAATATATGCTTGCAGACCCATACCTTGCACGCCTTCGCGACGGCAGGGCTTCGCTCAAAACCCTCGACGACAAGGCCGGCAGGGTCCTCAAACTCATCTTCCGCACGGCGATGAACACCCACAAGCCTTTCGGCTCGCTCAACTCCCCGGAGCATATTGACGCCGCCCGCAGAATCGGCGACGGCGGAATCGTCCTTCTGAAGAACGACGCGGTCTCTGGCGGAGAGAAAGTGCTTCCTGTAGACCTTTCCGCTGTGAAGAAAATCCTCGTTGTCGGCGAGAACGCAGTGAAGATGATGACCGTGGGCGGAGGCTCCTCCTCCCTTAAAGTCAGGAATGAGGTTTCTCCGCTTGACGGAATCAGGGCTGCAGCAGGCAAGGGAGTCGAGGTAGCGTATGAAAGAGGATATGTGGGAGATGTAACCGGAGCATACAACGGAGTCACCACCGGTCAGGACCTTTCCGAGAGCAGGAGCGAAGACGAACTCATCGCCGACGCCGTGAAAGCTGCCTCAGAGGCTGATGCGGTGCTCTTTTTCGGAGGCCTCAACAAATCCTGCGGCCAGGACTGCGAAGGCTGTGACCGCAGCGACTACAATCTTCCTTACGCCCAGAACAAGGTCATCGCGGCCCTCTCGGAGGCCAATCCGCGCCTTGCAGTCTGCCTCGTGGACGGAAACGCGGTTGCGATGCCGTGGATTGAGAGCGTTCCTGCCATTCTTCAGTGCTGGTTCTGCGGCTCCGAGGCCGGAAACTCCATCGCCGATGTAATCTTCGGCTCTGTGAACCCTAGCGGAAAACTTCCGTTCACCTTCCCTGTCCGCATCGAGGACTCACCTGCACACGCTCTCGGCGTTTACACCTGCGGCGCGGATGTAGAGTACAGGGAGGGTATCTATGTGGGCTACCGCTGGTTCGATGCAAGGGGCATCAAGCCTCTTTTCGCGTTCGGCCACGGCCTGAGCTACACCACTTTTGAGTACAGCGACTTCAAGGCCGACAAGACCCTCAGCGCAAACGGCACCCTGAAGGCTTCCCTTAAAGTGAAAAACGTCGGCTCCCGCGAGGGCAGGGAAGTGGTTCAGCTCTACATCGGCGAGCACAACCCCGAGCTCGAGCGTCCGGTGAAGGAGCTCAAGGCCTTCGACAAGATTTCTCTCGCTCCGGGCGAAAGCAAAAGGGTTGAGTTCGAGATTCCGGCTTCCGACCTTGCCTATTTCAATGCCGACACCCACTCCTGGGTGCTTGACTCCGGTCACGAATTTACCGCTTATTTTGCCGCAGCGGCCGACGATGTGCGCGGAACCGTTGACTTCAAGACCCGATAGTCCCAAAGAGAGCGCGATGCTTTGTCGCACTCCTTTTGAAATCCTTCTAAATTATTGATAATGAAATATATTCGTAAAATAATCGTTCTCCTCCTCGTCTCCCTTACGGTTTTTTGCCCACTCTTCGCGCAGACCCCCGAGGCTGAGGCCGAGGTGAAGGCCATTTTCGCCGCCGACCCATCCTGCTGCGTAAACACTCTCCATTGCTATGAAGCGCCGGAGAAAATCGTCGACACCCCCTCTCCACGGGGCTACAAACCCTTTTATGTCAGCCACTACGGCCGTCACGGAAGCCGCACCCACCACTCTCCGAACCATCTCGGAAGAGTCCTTCCGGTGTTCGACTCCCTCTCAGCCCACAATCTCCTCACAGAGGAAGGCGAGGCAGTGTATTCGGATTTGAAGGTCATCGCCGAGCAGCACAGCGGCCTTATGGGCTATCTCACCCACAAGGGGGCGGAGCAGCATCAGGGTATAGCTCACAATCTCTATGAGCGCTATCCCCAGGTTTTCAACCAGAAGGACCGCCGCGAAATCTACTGTGTCTCCACCCCTGTTCAGCGCTGCATCCAGAGTATGGCGAATTTCTGCCTTGAGCTCGGACGGGAAAATCCGAAGCTGGAGATGACGATGGATGCCGGAGAGCGCTACCAGGAGTATCTCTGCAACCACGACGGTTCCCGCAAGGGCGCTCCGGGCAGGGACTACGAGATTGCGGATTCCCTTCTCGCGGTGCATCTGGACCCTTCCAGGATTCTGGGAGCCTGGTTCACTGACTCTGAAGCGGCTCTCCAATACATCAAGGGCGGCGATGCACGCACCTTCATCAAGAATGTTGTCATTGCCGGAGGTATAGAGCAGAATCTCGACAACGACCCGGACATCCTGCGCCACTTCACCGTTGACGAGCTTTATGCGGCCTGGTGTCACGACAGCGTAACCCACTACAATGCAATGTGTTCTACGGTGGAAAATGGCCGCGGCAGGGACATAATCGGCCAGAGGATTCTTCGCGACATCGTTGAAAAGGCCGACGCGGCCCTCGCGGGAAATGACCACGCCGCCGACCTTCGTTTCGGTCACGACACAGGCCTCTCGCCGCTTCTGAGCCTTCTGAGGGTGGAGGGTCTTGAAGAGGCGCACCGCCTCGCCGATGCACCTACGGTCTGGTACGGTTTCAGGATGATGCCGATGGCCTCCAGCCTCCAGCTCATCTTCTACCGCAACAAAAAGGGCGATGTCCTCGTAAAGCTCCTCCGCAACGAGTGCGAGACCACCATCCCCGCCCTCCCTACGGCTCAGGGCCCGTACTACGACTGGACCACTCTTCGTCAGTATTTCATCTCACTGCTGTAGTCTAGGGCTTTTCCAGAAACAAAAAACGAGGATGACTTTTGGGGTCACCCTCTTTTTTTGTGCGGTGGGGAAGAGGTTGGATAAAAAGATGGGATACAAGGCTCTCGACGACGCCCAATACCGGAGCAACCTTTGGGTTGTGAGGATTTGGGCTAGGAGAACAACGCAGTAGACCGCTTTTTAGCTAACCTCTTCGATTACGACCTGACCGTCACGGACATCCACCTTAATCGTCGACCCCTTGTTCACGCGGCCCTCGAGGATGGCCTTAGCGATGAGGTTCACAAGCTCCCTCTGCATCAGCCTCTTGATAGGCCTTGCGCCGTAGGCAGGGTCGTAGCCCTCGGTGGTCATATACTCCTCGAACTCGTCCGTGAAGCGGATGCCCACTCCGTTCTCGTCCAGTTTCGCTCTGAGGGCGTCCATCTGCAGGTGGAGAATTTCGCGGATGTCGTCCTTGGTGAGCTGCTCGAAGGTGATGATTTCGTCAATTCGGTTGAGGAATTCCGGTCTCATCGTTTCGTGGAGCTGAGCCTCGGTGGCGTTGGAGGTCATAATGAGGATGGTGTTCTTGAAGTCCACCGTTCTGCCCTTGTTGTCGGTCAGACGGCCGTCGTCCAGCACCTGAAGCAGGATGTTGAACACATCCGGATGGGCCTTCTCGATTTCATCCAGCAGGATGACTGAGTACGGCTTTCTCCTCACGGCCTCGGTGAGCTGACCGCCCTCGTCGTAGCCCACATATCCCGGAGGCGCGCCGA
>CAVAMP010000032.1:0-26255 GCA_963589825.1 Flexilinea sp.
GGAAGATGGAGCACGACTTCCCCTACAGAGGGGACGGGAGGGGTGTATGAATACAGGGGCGAAGCCCAGGCGCTGGAGCGCCGTGCGGAGTCTTTGAAGGGGGAGGCTTGTGTTGATAGGGAAGATGGAGCACGACTTCCCCTACAGAGGGGACGGGAGGGGTGTATGACAGACAGGTCGCAGGGGGCGGGGATGCCGTAGACGGAGGCGCGGTCGGTGAACTGCCACATCATCCAGTCCTGGAAGCGGGGTTCCTGGAGGCCGAACGGGCCTTCGTAGCGGGCTATCCAGATGGGGTAGTTTTCTGTTATGGAGCTCTCGAGATGGTCTCTTAGGAAGGCGTCGGAGGTGTAGATTACCGGGGTCCGGCCGTAGTGCTTTTCAACCGTTTCCAGCCACGTTTTTATTCTGGAATTGAGCAGCTCCTTCGTGCAGCCCTTGTGGATGGTTTCAACATCGAGGATGGGCGGGAGGTCCTTGTGGCGGATGTTTCCTACCGTGCGGATGAAATTGCGGGCCTGGTCCTCGGGGGATTTGGAGGAGAGGAAAAAATGGTAGGCGCCCCTGCTGTAGCCTGCCCTGGCGGACTTTTTCCAGTGCTCGTCGAAAAGAGCGTCCTTGTGGGAGGTGCCTTCGGTGGCTTTTATCATCACATAACGGACCCTCGTTATCCGGGCGGAGGAACGGATGTCCTTTGTGGTGCGGCCGGAGGGAGTTGTGACAACCATCAGAGAGTCCCAATTGATGCCTTTCTGGTATTTGGAGATGTCAACTGCGTAGGCGTAGTGCCCTTTGGGAACGCGGACTCCTTCATCGGCGGCGCAGCGGGTTACAAGAAGCGGAACAAGAACGAAGAGGACTACAAGAGCTGCGGCGGCCCCGATGAACCACCACTGCGAGACTTCGCGCGGCCGGGGCTTCTTCCTGGAAGCCTTTCTCCCAGGCTTAGGCTTGGCCTTAGTTTGAGGTTTAGCCTTTGTCCGTGCCTCCTGAACTTTAGCTTTAACCTGAGCCTTAGCCTGAGCCTGAGGCTCCTGAACTTTAGCCTTAGCCTTGGACCCGGCTATCCCTGTCGTCTTTTTCTCCTCGTCTTTGTACATCCGAAAATGCTATGACCTGCTGATTTTGATTACGTTGCGGAGGTTGCGGATTTGCGAAATCACCTTGTCCAGCTCCAGATTGCTCGGGACTGCGACCTTCAGAAGAATGTCGTAGGTGCCGCTGCGCGGGTTGTCGTTCACATTGAACGAGCGCATTGACGCCCTGAAACCGTTGATCACGTCCATAATCTCGTTCACAACCGACGGCTCGTGGGCGGCCGTAACCCTGAGGGTCACCTGGAAATTGGAAGAGGACGGGGTGTCGCTCCACCTTACCTTCTGAATCCTGTACGGGTATGCCTCCATAAGCCTTGCCGCGTTCGGGCAGGAAATGCGGTGGATTTTGATGCCGTCAAGACGGCTCACGAACCCGAAAACATCGTCTCCGAAGACTGGATTGCAGCATTTCGCCATCCTGTAGTCAAGCCCCTTCACATTCTTCGCGTCAATGACGAGGATGTCGTCTCCGCCGCCCTTTGAAGTCGGGGCATTGAGCGTCTTTGTCTGCTTTGAAGGGTCCTCGGATGGGATTTTCGGAGCATCACCGCCCGCGAGAATAAAGTCCCTGATTTCGAAAACGTCTATTTCGCCGCTTCCCACTGCGGCATAGAAGGCGTTGAGGGTCTTCATCTGATGCTTTTTCATCAGCGCCGCCAGCAGGTCGTCCTGAAGCTCGATTTTCCAGTTCTTCAGCCTTCTGGAAAGCATCTCTTTGCCTTCGGAGGCCTTCTCGAACTCGGCCTCGGCCATCTTCTGACGGATTTTCGCCTTCGCCTTCGAAGTGACGACGAAATTCAGCCAGTCCGGCGCAGGTTTCTGGTTCTTTCCGCTCAGAATTTCCACAATGTCTCCCGTCTTGAGCTTTTCCCTGATCGGCACGACCTTCCCGTTCACCTTTCCCCCCGTGCACTTCACGCCGAGGTTGGAGTGGATGTCGAAGGCGAAGTCCAGCACGGTGGCTCCGGAAGGAAGTTTGCGAAGTTCTCCGCTTGGGGTGAACACGAAAATTTCCTTCTCCGGCGGGGTAGGGAGCTCGTCCTGATAGAACTCGGATTTCTCGTCCTCGCTCTTAGGGTGTTCAAGGATGTTTCGCACCGACTTCAGCCAGTTGTCGAGGGTTTCCTCGTGGCTTATGCCCTTGTAGGACCAGTGGGAGGCAAGTCCGCTCTCCGCCGTCTCGTCCATCCTCTTTGTGCGGATCTGAACCTCGATGTAGGCGCCCTGCTTGTTCTTTACCGTTATGTGCAGGGACTCGTAGCCGTTGGGTTTCGGGTTGGAAAGCCAGTCGCGCAGGCGGTTGGTGTCCTGCTCGTACTCCTCGGTCACATAGCCGAAAACCTTCCAGCACAGGGCCTGCTCTGTCTCGCGGTTGCTGTCGCAGTCGATGATGAAGCGGATGGCAAACACGTCATAGACCCCCTCGAAAGGCACTTTCTGTTTGCGCATCTTGTTGTAGATGGACCAGGCGGTCTTGGTGCGGATTTTCAGCTTGTACTGAATTCCGTTGTCGGAAAGTTTCTGCTTGAGCGGTTCGATGAACTGGCTTGTGAGCTTCTGGCGGTCGCCCTCGGTTGCGCGGAGCTTGTTGGTGATGGCCCTGTACTGCTCCGGTTCGGCATAGCGGAAATAGATGTCCTCCATCTCGCTCTTCATATTGTAGAGCCCGAGCTGGTGGGCGAGCGGGATGTAGAGAAGAAGGGTCTCGAGGATTTTTCTTTCGCGTGAAGACTTCGGGAATATGTCGAGAGAACGCATAATCTCCAGTCTGTCAGCAAGTTTGATGACAGTGACACGCGGGTCGCGGGAATATGAGACTATGAGTTTTTTGTAGTTCTCGGCTTCGAGGCGGGTGTCTTTCGGCTTTATGGCGGCGATTTTATTCAGCCCGTCCACCATCTCGAGCACATCGTGTCCGAAGCCCTCCGGCGGGGTCTTCACCTGGTCGAACCTCTGGGCCTCGTGGAGGAAAACTGCGGCGACGCATTCGGCGGGAAGGCCGATTTCGTCCGAGACGATTTTCGCCACATTGATGGGGTGCTCGATGAAGGGATGTCCGTTTCCGCGGACCTGCCCCTCGAGTTTAGTCTCGGCGATGTCCCAGGCCTTCCCGATGAGAGAAAGGCCTTCGTCGGAGTATTTTGAGAAAATCTCTTTAATCTTGACGCTATCCATAATTGCCGAATTTAATATTTTTGAGTTGGATTTCTGAGGATGAATTTTTCGTCTCCGGAGGGAGTTCAGTGGGTCTAAATGACCGGAGGAAACGGGAAATACAGCCCGCAAAGACACTCAAAAACAAAAAAAGATGTCCAATATGCTTGGACATCTTACTTTCATTAGCACTTTGAGCGCAGGCCTAGAACCTGTCCTCAGATGATACTGTCAATTTCTTACGTCCGTGACGACGACGTGATGCAAGCACCCTGCGTCCATTCGGTGTGGACATACGCTCGCGGAAGCCGTGCTTGTTGCGGCGCTTGCGGATTGATGGCTGGAATGTTCTTTTCATTTTATCTAATTTTTATATTTTTATCTTTGTATATTCGCAAAACGGACTGCAAAGGTAGTCTTTTTCACTTAATCCGCCAAAGTTTTTTGACGAAAAATTAAGCCCTCTTTCCTCAATTTCCTGCAAATTCCGCTTGCCTAATGCTTCAGAGCACGGGCAGAGGGCTATTTCCCGATGGAAATGACCATTTTGCCGTCGTAGTATTCCCCCCGGAGCACAGAGGATATGGGCCAGACGCCAACACTTCCCTTTGGCATTTTCCATCTTCCCATAGCCTGGGCGATTTCCTCCGCGAGGTCGCCGCCCTTGAGGTACAGAATCCCGCAACGGTATTTCCCCTTCACCCACGGGATGAAGTTTTCAAGCGAAGTAACGGCCCGGGACACCACCCAGTCGTAGGGCCCGGAGAGGGACTCCGCCCGCGCGTTCACTGTCTCGACATTCTGAAGGCCGAGCGAAAGGGCGACTTCACGCGCCACGGTGATTTTCTTGCCTATGGAGTCGCAGAGAGTGAATTTGACCCCCGGAAAAAGCACCGCAAGGGGAATCCCGGGGAAGCCTCCGCCGCAGCCAAGGTCAAGGACCGTCGTCGGCGTTTCAGGGCGTTCCTTTCCGGCGCTTTGAGCCTCAGTGCCCTCGGCATCAATGCCATCGGCCGCTGCTCCTCTCCACTTAGAGAAAACCTCCGGCCGCTGGTATTTCAGGTACAGCGCAACCGCCAGAGAATGCAGGATGTGGTGCTCATAAAGATTGTCTATGTCCTTGCGGGACACGACGTTAATCTTCGAGTTCCAGTCCCGGTACAGCGGCTCCATCGCCTCGAACTGCCGCAGCTGAGTCTCACTCAAAAACGGGAACTCCCGCAATACAATATCTTTAAATCCAGTAAAATCCATATAATAAACTATTTAAAAACTGTATGTGTATAACGCAGCAATTCGCCTTTTATGGCAATTTACAAAGCCTCGTCGTTCATCTCCATCATCTTCATCAGCTGCGCGCGGGCCCTGTGAATCTTAGTCTTCACCGTGCCCAGCGGCATCCCCAGCTTGTCGGCGATTTCCTGGTAGCCGTAGTTGTCCACGAGGAACATCTTCGCCACGGTCTTGTAGTCGCCCTTGAGCAACTCGATGACAGTGAGCCACTTGTCGTATTCCTCCTGATTGATTACGCTCTCCTCGGGGGAGGTGGCCTCGGACGCTATGTCAAGCGAAGTGTCGCCGCCGAGGGGCTGCAGGCTTATATTCTCGTCCTTGCGCTCCTTGCGGCTCAGGTGGTCGAACGCCGTGTTCTGCCCGATCCGGAACAGCCAGGTGGAGAACATATAGTTCTCGTCGTAGAGTTCTATCCTGCTGAAGGCCTTCTGGAAGGTCTCGATGCAGATGTCCTCGATGTCTTCACGGTTCGAGATGAACCGGGCCACGTGGGTGCTCAGCGCGTTGTGGTAGCGCTGGTAGAGGATGACGAAGGCCATCTGGTCCTGTCCTTTGGCCCTGCAGATGAGTTCCCTGTCGCTCAGATCAGTGAGCTTCGAGCCAGTTTTTTCCTTCATTGCATTCAACTGTTAGGGGTACTGAAAGTTTCGTTACGTTTTCCATCTCTTCGACTACGAGCTTCTTGAGCGCCGGAGCCTCGTCAGCGAGGGCGTCGAAAAGAAGCTCGTCGTGTATCTGGAGCACCATCCGGCTGCGGAATCCTTCCTCCCGCATCCTTCTGTCCACATTTATCATAGCAATCTTGATTATGTCGGCCGCAGTGCCCTGGATAGGGGCGTTCACCGCGTTCCTTTCGGCAAGGGCGCGGACAGTGGCGTTGTGGGAGTTGATGTCGGGGATATAGCGGCGGCGTCCGAAAACCGTCTCGACATAGCCGTTTTCCCGTGCGGAGGCAAGCGTGTCTTCGATAAAATAGGATATGGAAGGGAAATTGCGGAAATAGTCGTCTATAATCTGTTTGGCTTCGCTGCGGGAAATCCGGAGCCTCTGCGCGAGGCCGAACGCCGAAATCCCGTACATAATGCCGAAATTCGCAGTTTTCGCGACCCTCCTCTGCTCAGGGGTGACTTCCTCCAAAGGAACGGAGAAAATCTTGGATGCGGTCATCCTGTGGATATCCTCTCCCGCGCGGAAAGCCTCGAGAAGGTGGGCGTCGCAGCTTAGGTGCGCCATCACCCTGAGCTCAATCTGGGAGTAGTCCGCCGAGACAATCACTCCGTCCGGCCGCGAAGGGACGAATGCCTTGCGGATTTCCTTGCCCCTCTCGCTGCGCACCGGGATGTTCTGGAGGTTGGGACGGGAGGAACTGAGCCTTCCTGTGGATGTGAGGGCCTGATTGAAAGTCGTGTGCACTTTGCCCGTAGTCGGGTCCACGAGACTGTGGAACGGCTCAATGTAGGTGGAAAGAAGCTTTTTCACCGCCCTGTATTCGAGAATTTCGTTCACGACGGGGGATTTGTCCGCAAGGCCGAGGAGCGTTTCCTCGTCGGTGGGGTACTCATATCTCACATCCTTTTTCGCCTTCATCTTTGGGTCAAGCTTCAGCTTCTCGAAAAGCACCTGGCCTATCTGTTTGGGGGATAGGATGTTAAGGGAGGGTTCTCCCGTCTCCTGCCGGATGCTGTCCTGAATTTGGACGAGCTCCGCCGAAAGGCTGTCAGCATATTTCCGTAGCTGTCCGAGGTCCACCCTCACGCCTTCCGCCTCCATCCTTGCAAGCACCCTCACGAGCGGCTCTTCAATCTTGTCGTAAAGCCCCTGCAGACCCGCCTCGACAACCTTCCCGCGGACCTTCTCTCCGAGCGCAAGGCAGACTGCGGCCTCCCTGGCGTGGTTTTTTGCGGGTGTATCTTCCGGAGCGTCGAAAAGCGAAAGTTCCTTCCGGGGCGTTTCCTGTGTGCTGTCCTCTTCCACGCTGACTCCGAGAACGGTCTTGGAGAGAGCGTCAATCTTGTGGGTTTTCTCCGGATTAAGAAGATAGTCCATAAGCTCTATGTCGCGAAGGCTGCCTTGAATGTCTATGTCGGTTGCCTTCGGGGCGGGGGAGGCCGTTGCGGAAAGAGAGTTGCGGAGGAGTTTCCAGGTCTCTTTCAGATTGTAGCCGTATTTTGAGATACTTGGGTTTTCAAGAATTTGGCGGAATTTTTCGGAAGTATCGGTGCAGACGCGGATTTCGCCGTCCCGGGAGCCTTCTGTGCTGCCTTTCTCGCTGCCTTTTGCGCTGCCAGTCAGGCCTTCAGCGCCCTTTGAAACCTCCCTTGCCGCCACGGTAAGTCTTTCTCCGTCAAGCACAATGGAGCACTCTCCGCTTGCGGCTGCAAGGGAGCAAACCTCCTGAGCCGAAGCCTCTGAAAATGAAAATTCCTTTTTGGCGTTCTCCCCCGCAGTCCCCGAGTAGTCCGCAGGAGCGTCTCCGAGGTATCTCTTGAGCGAGGAAAATTCATAGAGGTCGAAAAGCTCGAAAATCCGCTTTCCATAGTGCCCGGTGATTTTCATATCCTCCAGAGGGAACTCCCCGAGGGGAATGTCGGTCTTGATTGTGACAAGAAAACGGCTGAGAGCTATATGGTCCTTCGCGGCTTCGAAAAGAGCGCGCTGCTTCGGGGTGAGGCTTTCGAGATTGTCGTAGATGCCCTGAACGCTTCCGTACTGGGTGAGCAGTTTCTTCGCGCCCACTTCACCCACTCCCTTCACTCCGGGCACATTGTCGGAGGCGTCGCCGCAGATGGTAAGGTAGTCAATAACCCCGACAGGGGAGTGCACGCCGTATTTTTCGCAGACCCTCTCCCTGTCCCAAAGCTCGTCCTCGCCGCCGGCCTTGCCGGGTTTTAGCTGGAATACATTTTCCGTGACAAGCTGTCCGTAGTCCTTGTCCGGGGTCACCATATAGACCTTAAATCCTTCAGCCTCAGCCTTTTTCGACATAGAGCCGATGACGTCGTCCGCCTCGAACCCCTTCAGCATCAGCACAGGGATGTCAAGGGCGCGGCAAATCTCCGTGAGGGGTTCAAGAGCGTCGATCACAAGCTGGGGAGTTGCGCTGCGGGTGGCCTTGTACTCGGGGTAGGCCTCGTTGCGGAATGTTCCTCCCGGCGGGTCGAATGAGACTCCGAGATGCGTGGGATGATATTTTTGCGTGAGTTCAAGAATATATTTTGTGAACCCGTAAAGAATCGAGGTGTCCACTCCCTTCGAATTTATCATAGGATGCGAGAGCAGGGCATAGTACATTTTGAACACAAGTGCGTGTCCATCAATGAGATAGAGTGTCTTTTCGCTTTCTGCCATAAGGGGCGTTTTTTGTGGTGCGTTCTTCTTTGGCGGGGCTTTAGCTGTGTCGGGGGCCCCTCGGGGGAGAATGAATTGAAACCCAAAGGTAATGAAAGTTTCATAAAATCCTCGCAAAAAGTTCCTATATTTGAAAGTTTTTGCGAAAAAGGAGGGGATGATTTCGTGCGAGGGAGGATATTCCCTTAGGATATGGGTCTTGGGCCCAATGCTAAAATTTTGAAATTCAAGATATTATGAAAAAGATAATGCTTACTCTCGCGGCTCTCTCAGTTTTTGCCGCATCGGCCTTCGCGCAGGCTCTTCCAAAAGGCAGCGCCGCCGCCTCCGCAGAAGGGGGAATCACAAGTGAAATGCTTGCACAAATTTCAAAAGGCTACGAAGGCACAGCCTCCGACAAAGCCATCAAAAACGCCCTTGCAGGCACTTCAATCACGACTCTCGCCGTTAACAGCGAGAACGCCGCAATGATTGACACCCATTTTTCCGACCGCGTGAACACCAAGGGAATCACCGACCAGAAATCTTCCGGAAGATGCTGGCTTTTCACCGGACTTAATGTCCTCAGAGCCAAGATGATAGACACCTACGACCTTCCCGAGTTCCAGTTTTCTCAGAACTATGTTTTCTTCTACGACCAGCTCGAAAAGGCAAACCTTTTCCTTCAGGGAATAATCGACACGAGGGACCTTCCTGACGACGACCGCCAGGTGGACTGGCTTTTCAGCAACCCTCTCAGCGACGGCGGTCAGTTCACCGGAGTCGCGAATCTTGTGACAAAGTATGGAATCGTGCCTTCCGAGGCTATGCCTGAGACATTCTGCAGCAACAACACCTCACAGATGTCGATGGTTCTCAAACTCAAACTCCGCGAGGACGGCCTGAGGCTTCGCGAGTCCTACTACGCTATGGCCTCCAAGGTGCGCCGTCCGAACACCTCGGCTTCGCTCAAAGCCCTTGAGAGTCAAAAGATTGAGATGCTCCGGGAAGTCTACCGCATCCTTGCCCTCTGCCTCGGCGAGCCGCCTGCAGAGTTCGAATGGACCCGCTGCGACAGCAAGGGAGAGATTGTCTCCATAGAGAAATATACCCCGAAATCCTTCTACGAGAAATATGTGGGCGAGGACCTGAACGGGGGCTATGTTATGGTGATGAACGACCCGTGCCGGGAATATGGAAAAGTGTATGAAATCGACTATGACCGCCACGTTTATGACGGTCAGAACTGGCTCTATGTGAACCTTCCGATCGAAAGGATCAAGGAAATGGCCATCGCGAGCATCAAGGACAACACCGCGATGTATTTTTCCTGCGACGTGGGAAAATATTTCAGCCGCACAAAGGGCACTCTGGACCTTCAGAACTACGACTATTCGTCTCTGATGGGGGTTGAGTTCGGGATGAACAAGAAGGAGAGGGTGCAGACCCACGCCAGCGGCTCTTCGCACGCTATGACGCTCATCGCAGTGGATATTGACGCCCGGAGCGGAGAACCCCGGAAGTGGATGGTGGAGAACAGCTGGGGCCCTTCAGCCGGCTACAAGGGCTGCCTCATTATGACCGACGAGTGGTTCAACGAGTATATGTTCAGGCTGGTTGTCGCGCGGAAGTATGTGCCTTCGGATGTGCTGGAGATGCTGAAGCAGGAGCCTATCAAACTGCCATCCTGGGATCCTATGTTCAGCGAGGAGAAATAACTATCCCTCTTCTCCCTCGCACACTATTCGGGGGCGTTTCAGTCTTTTTCCTTGGTGGATTTTGAGGCGGGGAAAAGGGTGATCAGATAGCCTATCAGGGCGACGCTGACAAATACGAGGAGCAGATCGCTCCACTTCAGAATGACCGGGTAGGCTTCCACGAGGAAACTGCCCGGCATTTTTACAATCCCGAAATGCTGCTGGGCGAGCGCAACTCCGACTCCAACAACGAGCCCTGCGGCAAGTCCCACGAGGGTTATCATCCAGCCTTCAAGACGGAAAATCCTGCGGATGAGGGCGGGGGTGGCTCCCAGGCTCCGAAGAGTCGCTATGTCGTCCTTTTTCTCAATTATGAGCATTGACAGGCTGCCGAAAATGTTGAAGGAGATTATGACAATCATAAAAATGAGAATCATATAGATGGCCGCCTTCTCATACTTCATCATCTTGTAGAGCGACTCGTTCTGCTGGAAACGGTTCTTGACGGTGAACCCTTCGCCGAGCCCCGCCTGGATGTCGCGGATAAGATGGCGTGTAACGCTCTTTGACTCCCGCGCTTTCGGAGTGAGGCGCACTTCCACGGCGGAGACTTCGTCAGAGAGCTCGAGCAGCTCCCTCATAGTCTCGATCGGGACAATCACAAGGCTTGCGTCCACCTCGCTGTTGATGCTGAAAACTCCTGAAGGCCAGACCGTTACGCTTTCGAGCGAAGCGGCGGCATTGGCGGCGGAAAACCTCCCGGTGCGCGAAGGGAAATAGAGGTCCACTCCCGAAAGAAATGCGGGATTTATGCCCATATTGTGCGAAAGAACAGTCCCCACGCAGCAAAGTGGAACGTCTCCCCGATGCAGTTTGAATTCCCCTCTGACGATGTGGTCCGCAAGCGTGGATTCTTCCTCATAGATGTTGTCAACTCCCTTCACCAGGGCCGTTGACTGGCGGTTTTCATAGATTGCGAACACATTTTCCTGCAGCACACCGCAGATGCTCTCCACATCGGGATTCCTGTACAGGGCGTCATAGACATCCCCCTCCGGCACAAAATATTTTCCCTCCCGCGGTTCAATCAGAATGTCCGGCTCCACGGTGCTCATCATTCCCTTCACCAGGGAGTCGAATCCGTTGTAGACCGAGAGCACAATCACGAGCGCAGCAGTCCCCACCGCCATTCCGACGGCGCTGATGGCAGAGATGATGTTGATGACATTCTGCCCTTTCCGCGCAAAGAGATAGCGCTTCGCGATATAAAAGTCCAGTCGCATTCTGAGTCTGTAAGAAAAATCCTAAGAGCTTTTATAGTTTTTTTATATAAGGGGAAAGCCTAAGAGCCAAAAATTAAATATAAGGATGGAGTGCAAGGCTTGCGTCGAAGATAAAACCGCAGCAACCTTTGGGTCGTGAGGATTTTATCAAGACGCGTAACGCGGCAATCCGCCTTAGATTTACTTTTTGAGGAGCTCCTCGATGTGCTCCACATAGTCAAGAGAAGAATCCAGATAGAACACAATCTCCGGCACAATCCTAAGCTGCTTTCCCATAGCGTGCCCGAGTTCGCCGCGAAGCCCGCGTGCGCCCTCCTTGAGCTTACCCATCACTCCCTCTGCCTTCGAGGACGGAAAAATGCTGACATAAATCTTTGCCACAGAGAGGTCAGAGCTTATTTTCACTCCGCTCACGCTGACCATAGCCCCGTCCCAGGCGGCCATACCCTTGCTGCGGATAATCTCCGCCATCTCCCTCTGAATTTCCCGCGCAACCTTAAGCTGCCGCGTGCTTTCGCTATTGCTGTTGTTGTTTTCCATATCTAATCCTATTCAACTTTTGCAAGTATCTAACTTATTTATATATAAATCTTTTCTCTCTAATCACCCTCTCAAATCCCACGCACTTTTTCCTCACACAAGACCTCCCGCATTTTTATCTGAACCCCCTGCACCTTTATATCAACCCCTCCCGTCCCCTTTGTAGGGGAAGTGGTGCTCCATCTTCCCTATCAACACATCCCCTCCCTTCAAAGACTCCGCACGGCACTCCAGTGCCTTGGGATTTTTTACGGCCCTCAGGGCCGGCGGGCAGAAGCCCTTATCAAGTTTCGCAGCGAAACTTGTGTTTTGCCAATAAACCCACAAAGATACAATTATTTCTCGTACCGGCTGAGCTCGAGCGGGCAGAGCGAGCCCACCTTCTTGCCCTGCGAAAGGGCGTAGGCAATTTCCCTTGCCGTGCTTGAACCCACATAGCCGCCCGGATTTACGACGAAAATCTCGTCCGCCATATCAATCTTCGAAAGGTGCATTTCGTCCAGCATCTCCTTAGTCCCGGGGGTCCAAACCTCATCGTCTCCGCTGTGGCCGAATAGACCGACTGAAATGACTATGTTGCCTTCGAGCGTAAGACGCTTCTGCGCCTGGAAATACTCATCCCTGAAGCGTGTGCTGCCGCAAAGGGTAATGACTTTGAATCTGCCTTGCATAACTGACTAATCTATATGAAAATTTTTGAATATCTCTTCCGTCATTTCCCCGGGGACATCGCATTCTTTTGCAATCTCCCTCCAATGTGAGGCTTTGCCTGTGATCTCGTCAATCTGGGCGGAGGCATTGCGGATTCCGTTCTCATCGGCGAATGCAATCAGGTCATCTTTGCCGATTCCGTCAAATTTGCCGTTAATGGACATTTGGTGCGCTACCGTCCACGCTCCGGCAGGATTATAGGCATAGCCCATATCGTATGCGGGACTTAGAGTCCATTTCCCCTTTCTGTCCATAAGAAAGGAAATGTTTTTGGTGTGGTCGTCCTGATTTCTCACCACAATATTGAATACCATCCGGCGGAACATTTCTTCAGCTTCCGCGTAGCTCAGATGAAGTCTCCGCATCACCGAAAAAGCCTGCTCGTATGAATATGCCCTCTGGGCTCTGAAATCGTAATGGGCAATTCCGCAGAGGGTCTGCATATGCACTTTCTCCGCTCCTTTCCGGTCAAATCTTTCCGTTACGAAATGGGCGCGTCCTCCTTCTTCAATGAGAAAACAGCTGCTCATATTGATGCCGCACTCTTTTGCGAGAGTGTAGAAAGAGTATTCCAGCCTTCCGAAATTTGTGGTCTCCTTGAAATCGGCCTCCGCGCTTACTCCGTCAAGTTTTATCAGGCATTGCTTGAATCCTTCCGGAGCCGGTACCTGGCCGGAACGGACTTCTCCTGTCTGTGGATTATAAGCGATGAGCGCCTTTGCCCTCTGTCCTCCGGCGGAAGTTCCGAGGCGGAGAATTTTCGCTACTGCGGCCTTCCTGTCTTCGCTGAGGTCGGCCTCGAACCCGCTTTTCGTGTTCAACGCTTCGGAGGCGACTTCAATGAGCGTTTCAATTTCAAAGCGTTCTTTTGAATCTGCGTCGCTGTCAATTGCAGGCTCGAATTCCAGGGCGCCCATACACCGTTTACCGAGAAAGCAGAGCGCTTCGACCGGAGAGGCTGCAGTGCGTCCAGTAAGTGATAACCATCTGTCGAACAGCGCCCTTCCGTAGGTGTCGGGCAGAGAGTCCGCAACCATCCCCGGCAGACCGCTGAATGTGGCGGGGTTAAGACTTCCGAACGAATAGACACGTCCTTCCCGCACAGGCATCAGCAGCGGAGAGGGCTCGACCCCCCTTCCGACAACCTCGGGCGCGTATTCGAACTCGGCCGCTCCGTAACGCTCATTCCAGCGCAATGTCCCGATTGCAAGTCCCCAAAGAATGACTTTAGCTGAATTTACCATCCTGTGTCCTCCGTAACTTTATGGTTCTTTTCGCGGGCTCTGCGGCGGGAGTTTCGTTTTGCAGAGTTTACGAACTCGTAATACTCGTTGGGGCTCAGTTCCATCGGTTCGGCAAGCCTCTGGAGGGTGTCAAGCAGGCCGAGCGTTCTGAGAACACGAATAAGAGAGTCGAAGGAACCGATGTGCCCGCCTTCAATTTTCTTGACTGAAGACAGCGAAATCCCGGCCTCCGCAGCGAGGTTTTCCTGGGTAATGTTCTGCATGAGCCGCGTGTCCTTGACTTTTTCGCCGATTTTCTTCCCGATGTCCCTGTCCGAGAGAGCATAGATGTCATCCATAATAGTTTAATTTTAATATATTACGCCACAAATATAGCCATAATAGTTTAATTTGCAACTATTATGGCTAAATATTTTCTGTGCAGTCATATTTCTTGGCGCTGCAATGAGGCTACTTCAAGTCGCTCCTGCCGAGGATGCTCTCGAGGCGGGCGGTGGCGTTTTCGTAGCTGTCGAAAAGGACGGTCCTGATGCCGAGGCTTCGGGCCGTGTCGAGATTGATTTGGTTGTCGTCAATGAAAACGGTCTCTTCCGGGCGCAGACTGTAGCGCGAAAGAAGAATCCGGTAAATCTCCGGATCCGGTTTTATGCATTTTTCCTCTCCCGAGACCACGATGCCCTCGAAAAGTGAGAAGAATTCATATTTGTGCAGAACATAAGGGAATTTTTCGGCAGACCAGTTCGTGAGCCCGTAGAGGGCATATCCCGCCTCCTTGAGACGGTGAAGAAGTCCAACTGTCCTGGGAAATTCTCCCTTAATCATAGTCTCCCAATGCTCGTCGTAGAGCTGGATTTCCTTGGCGAACTCCGGGTGCTCCGCCTGAAGAATCTGAACGCCCTGCGCAAAAGTCCTACCCCTGTCCTGCTCGGCGTTCCACACCCCGTTGCAGATGTTTGCGAGGAAATACTCCATCTTCTCGTCATCCTTGAAATAGTCGCGGAAAAAGTAGCGCGGGTCCCAGTCCATCAGCACACCGCCAAAATCGAAAACAATGTTCTTAATCATATCAAAACCGTTCGTAAATAATCGTTAAAAAGCCGGCTCAGATTTGTGTCCATACCCACAATCCGAGAACAACCACCAAATATTTAGATGCTGAAATTGTGGTAGTGGGGGCCGAAGCGTTTGTAGGCGGCTTCGTCCAGGGCGGTGCGGTGGTCGGGGTGGGCTATGCCTGTGAGGAGCTTGGCCCTTTCCTGGAGGGAGCGGCCGTAGAGGTTCACGGCGCCGTATTCGGTCACTACCCAGTGGACGTGGGCGCGGGTGGTCACTATGCCGGCGCCTTCCTGAACTGCCGGACAGATTTTGCTGACGCCTTTGTTCGTGGTCGAGGGCATCGCTATTATGGCTTTGCCGCCTTCGGAGAGGGAGGCCCCGTAGACGAAATCGCACTGGCCGCCTACGCCGGAGTAGAATTTCGTGCCTATGGAGTCGGCGTTCACCTGACCTGTGAGGTCGACGGAGACGGCGGAATTTATGGCGGTCATTTTCGGGTTGCGGGAGATAATGCGGGGGTCGTTGGTGTAGCCCACGTCCATCATCGTTACCATCGGGTTGTTGTCTATGAAATCATAGACCTCCTTGCTTCCCATAAGGAAGGTGGAGGCTATTTTGCCGGGGTCGGTGACCTTGTTGCGGCCGGTGATTACCCCTTTTTCCACGAGGCGGAGCACTCCGTCGGCGAACATTTCCGTATGGATGCCGAGGTCCTTGTGCCCTTCGAGCTGAGCGAGAACCGCGTTTGGAAGCGCGCCGATCCCGAGCTGGAGGCAGGCTCCGTCTTCGATGAGATTGGCGCAGTTGCGGCCTATGGCGATTTCGGTTTCATTAGGCGCGTTGAAATTGCACTGGATGAGCGGAGTGTCGTCGCTGACGAAAATGTCTATCATCGAAAGGGGGATGAGCGCCTGTCCGAGGGCTCTCGGGACATTTGGGTTTACGACCGCTATTACCGTCCGGGCACATTCTATGGCGGCGAGGGTGGCGTCGACCGAGGTGCCGAGAGAGACCATTCCGTCGGCATCCGGCGGGCATACCTGAATCATCGCAACGTCGCACCTGAGGGCTCCGCAGCGGTAGAGTTTCTGGGTTTCGCTAAGGAAAACCGGGATGTAGTCGGCGTAGCCGCTCTGGACTGCCGGACGCACGTTCGCTCCGATGAAAAAGCCCTGATGAAAGAATATGCCTTCGTAGCGCGGATCGGCGTACGGGGCGGGGCCTTCGGTGTGGAGGTGGTGGATCCGGACATCCTTCAGCTCTCCGCGGTCGCCCCTTTTGCAGAGGGCGCGGATGAGGACCTGAGGGGCGCTTGCCACGCTGCTCAGATGCACGTGGTCGCCGCTCTTTACGACTTTTACCGCCTCTTCGGCGCTTACAAAATGTATTTCCTTTGCCATAGATATGCAGTCAGTTTCCAATGGGCTTGGTTTCCATTCTTCAATAAAGCCCCGTTCAAGGATGCAAAGATAAATTTCTTTTTAGGATTTTCCGCTTTTATCCCGTTTCTTTTCTACCTTTGCCGCCCTATGGAATGGGATTTTAGTTTTTTTTCGATTTTTACTCTGGTGACTGGGGTGGTTTTCCTCATCCTTGAAATCCGGCAGAGCAACTGGATGTGGCTTTTCCAACTGCTCTCTTCGGCGGCGGCTCTCTGGGTTTTCGCTTCCGAGGGGCTCTGGGCCTCTTCCGCGCTCAATCTCTACTATGTCGTTATGGCTTTTGTGGGCCTGTGGCAGTGGCGGCGGGATGCTTCGGCGATGCGGGCGGCTTCGGGAGGGGCGACGGAGTCTTTGGCGGCAGGGGAGGCTTCAACGGGGGAGTCCCGGCCAAGCCTTGAGGCCCCGAAGAAGGAGAGCGGAGCGCTGCACCTTAGGCGCCTTTCTCTCAGGACGCTTCTTGTGAGCCTCGCGGTTTTCATCCTCGGCACGGCGACCCTGTATTTCCTTCTTCAGGCTCTTGAGGACCCGAAGTCGGTTGCCGATGCCGCTGCAACGGTTCTGAGCGCCGTAGCGACCTGGTGGCTCGCCCGCTCCTATCCTCAGCAGTGGCTCCTCTGGGTTGTTGCCGACGCGGTTTCAGCCTACCTCTGCTTCGCCCAGTGCATCGCCCCGATGGGCGTTCTGTACGCTCTCTACGCCCTCTCCGCCATCTACGGGTATATCCACTGGCGCCGCAGAGGAAATTATTTGCAATGAGAAGGCGCTACAGCGCCGTGCGGAGTCTTTGAAGGGTGAGGTTGTGCTGATAGGGAAGATGGAGCACCACTTCCCCTACAGAGGGGACGGGAGGGGTGTATACAAAGGTGAGGATTTGACCTAGGAGAACAACGCGGTAGACCGCTTTTTATTTACCTCTTTCGACTCGTTTAATAGCTACACCAATCGCCTTCGACGGGCACACAAGCCTGCAAAGATGACAGCCCACGCAGCGGCTGCCGACTAGGCGCGGACGGCGCGCCACGAAGTCGAACTCGATGGCCTGATGACCTCCGTCGTAGCAGGAAGTGTAGCAGCGGCCGCAGCCTATACACTTCGAGTAGTCGAACCTCGGGAAAAGAATCGTGTCGCGTTCGAGGGAGTTGTGCGGAACTATTGACCCCACGGCCGCGCCGATGATGGGCCTCAGACTCTGGAACTTCTTGATTTTCAGATAGTACTTGAGTCCTTCCAGAAGGTCGTCGATGATTCTGTAGCCATACTGCATCACGGCAGTGGTGACCTGCACGCTGCCCGCTCCGAGCGAAATGAACTCCAGGGCGTCAATCCAGTTCTCGATTCCGCCCATTCCGCTAATGTGCATCCCCCGGAGCTCTTCGCTGTGGGCGAGGTCGGAGATGAACCTCAAGGCGATCGGCTTCACGGCGCCGCCGGAGTAGCCGCCCACGATGGAGTGGCCGTGCACGTCGGGTTCGGCGGTGAAAGTGTTGACATTTACGCCGGTGATGCTGTTGATTGTGTTTATGGCCGCAATTCCGTCAGCTCCTCCGCGACGGGCCGCCGCAGCCATCGGCACCATATCCGTTATGTTCGGGGTCATCTTGGCGAGCACCGGACGGGTTGTCCCGCGACGGACCGCCGCAGTGAATTTTTCTATGAGCGCAGGGTCCTGACCTATAGTCACTCCAAGCGAGGCGGATTCCATATTCGGGCAGGAGAAATTGCACTCTATGACGTCCGCCCCTGCCTGCTCGCACCGCCTTGCGAGGGAAGTCCATTCCTCCTCGTTCTGGCCCATTATTGACGCGATTATAACCTTCCCCGGGAAATCCTCTTTCAGGCGGCGGAACACCTCCATATTCTCCTCCACGCTGTGGTCGGACAGCTGTTCGATGTTCTTGAAGCCACAGAAGGAGTTGGAGTGGTTGACGACGGTGGAAAAGCGCGGCGAGGCCTCGTGCTGCGGGAAGGTGCAGATGGTCTTGAACGCCG
Source organism: Flexilinea sp. (assembly GCA_963589825.1). GTDB lineage: Bacteria > Bacteroidota > Bacteroidia > Bacteroidales > UBA932 > Cryptobacteroides. The sequence continues at coordinate 17,834 of CAVAMP010000032.1, forward strand.
CTCCGGCCCAGCCTGCCCTGAAGGCTTTGGCGCACATCTCATAATTGCTTGCAACGACGGAAGATGAAAGCAGGAACGGATTTTCGAGCCGCACGCCGCAGATGTCGGTGCTGATGTCCGGCTCCTCCGTTGCGGCGAAGGCGTCACGGATCTGCTGCTCCTCGACAAAACCGTATTCTATGGAGTCCAGTGCCGTGTTCCGGACTCTCTCGGCGATGCTGCGAATCGCTACCGGAGTGCTCTTTTTGCCGAGCAGGCAGGCCTTTTCGCAAGGCGCGTCGCAGCCCTCGCAGAATTCCCCCTTGCCCTTTCCGAGCGCTCCCATAACGTTGCGGAAATACAGCGAACGGAGCATATCCCCGACCGGAAGGCCCTTCCTGCAGGCCTTTGTGCAGGGCGCGTCAATGCAAAGCAGGCAGCGGTTGAGTTCCGACGTGTCCACAAGCGGATAAAAATGTATTTCTTCCTCTTTCATATTCTGAATTTTTGCAAAGTTCTAACTTATAACCATATAAACTTTTCCACCCCAATCAAATCCCACGCACTTTTTCGGAGTGTAAAGGTATGCCATCGGTGGGAAACTGGCAAATATTTTTGGGGGATATTGCGTATGCTTTCCCTCAGATTTTCCCCCGGAGGGTTTGAGAGCCGAAAAAATATGATTACTTTCGCACTCTCAAAATAACATGCAATGAATACACGCGAACAGAAACTTGAAGCCTTCGGACGGCTTCTCGACATTTTGGATGAACTCAGGGTGAAATGCCCGTGGGACCGCAAGCAGACCAATGAGAGCCTGCGGCCGCAGACCCTTGAAGAGGTTTATGAACTCAGCGACGCCATCCTCAAGGACGAGCACCCGGAAATCCGCAAGGAACTGGGGGATGTCCTGCTCCATATCGTTTTCTACGCAAAAATAGGGGAGGAAAAAGGAGAGTTCGACATTGCCGATGTCTGCAATCATCTGTGCGACAAACTGATATATCGCCATCCGCACGTCTTTGGCACCGAGGTCGCATCCTCAGCCGAGGAGGTTCTCAAAAACTGGGAAATGCTCAAGACCAAAGAAAAAGACGGCAACAAAAGGGTTCTGAGCGGGGTGCCTGAGTCGCTTCCTTCTATGATCAAGGCCTACAGAATCCAGGACAAAGCTCGCGGAGTGGGCTTCGACTGGGAGAAGAAGGAGGACGTCTGGGAGAAAGTGAAGGAGGAGGAAGGCGAGCTGGAGACTGAGCTGAATGCCATTGACGCGGCAGCGACCGACGAGGAACGGGCCGCCGCAAAGGACAGGGCCGAGCAGGAACTTGGCGACACCATTTTCGCCCTTGTCAACGCCGGAAGGCTCTACAAACTCAACCCCGACACGGCTCTGGAGCGCACCTGCGCGAAGTTCCGCCGTCGGTTCACCTATCTCGAGGAGCACACCATCCGGCAGGGCCGGGACCTGCACGATATGACTCTCGCCGAAATGGATAAGATTTGGGACGAAGCAAAAAAGGCCGAATAAAAAGCGGTCTACTGCGTTGTTCTCCTCTCCCAAATCCTCACAACCGACAGGTTGCTCCGGTATTGGGCGTCGTCGAGAGCCTTGTATCCCATCTTTTTCTTCGACCTTTTCTAATTTTAAAGTTAGGTTGACTCTATTGGCCACCTCCTAATGACCTATATAGATCAATGACTGCGGTGGCTTTTTCGAGCCGGTCAGCCGCGCGGGCATTTACCGCCGAAATCAGCGACTGCTGCGCCGTGAGCACTTCCAGATAGGTCGTGGAGGTGTACCTCATCAGCATCTCCGTGTTCTCGAGGGCCGCTGACAGCGACTCCACCTGCTTTTCCCTCCACTCCTCTTTCTTGACTGCATTCTGATAGAGCGACAGGGCAGAGTTCACCTCCGCTCCGGCGTCAAGAAGGGTCTGGCAGAGAGTGAGCCGGGCCTGTTCCATCTTGGACTTGGAAACCCTCAGCTGCGCCCTCAGCGCTCCGCCCTGGAAGATTGGCTGGAAAAGGGATGCCGCCGCGCCGAGAATAAGTCCGGAAGGGTCCATCACTGTTCCGCTCAGGTTGTTGGTCCATCCGACCTGCCCGCTGAGGCTTATAGAAGGCAGAAGAGCGGCTTTGGAGATGTTCACCCCGTAGTAGGCTGAGGCAAGAGAGTTTTCAGCCGCGCGCACATCCGGACGGCGCTCCAGCAGCTGCGCAGGGACTCCGGTCTTGAGCTCAGACGGGAAGACTGTGTCTGAGAACGTTCCACGCTCGATTTTGTGCGGCGTTTCGCCCATCTGGGCCGAAAGCGAATTTTCTATCTCCGTGATTGACTGCGCGATGGATGCCGATGATGCCGAAGTGGCGTAATAGGCGCTTTCCATCTGGGAAACCGCCACCTGGTTCGCCATACCCGCCGCCATCATAGACTTGAGGACCTCGATGCTGTTGCGGTATTTCTCGATGTTCTCCGTTGCGCAGCTCATCTGTTCGTCCAGCATCAGAAGCGAGTAGTACTGGGTGGCGACGCTCGAAATGAGCCCTGTCAGAACCGCCTGCTCGTAGTCGCGGGACATATCGTAGTTTACCTTAGCCTGGCGCTTGCGGTTTGTGAGCTTGCCGAAAATGTCAACCTCCCACTTTGCAGTGAACGGAACGGAGTAGGTCCAGGTGGTGCCGGTGTTGAGCCCGTCCTGAAGGAAACTGCTGTTGAAGTTTCCCACCTCGCCCTGCGGCGCGAAACCCAGAGTGGGAATGTAGGCGAGTTTTGCAGCCCTGAGCGCCTCCCAGGCCTGTTCAGTGCTGAGCCTCGCCTTTTTGAGGTCGGTGTTGTTCTCCAGAGTCTTTTCGATGAGAGACTGAAGGTGCGGGTCGGTGAAAAGTTCCCTCCAGCTTAGGTCCGCAAGGGAGGCGGTGTCGGTGACCTCTACTCCGTAGAGCAGCGAGTCAGCTTTCACGTCAGCGGGCCTTTCATATTTTTTATATATTCCGCAGCTGGTGCTCAGAATGAGAACTGCCGCGTATAGAAGTATTTTCTTCATATTTTTTCTGTATTCAGTCATTCTTAAATTTTCTGACATACCCGAGTAAGTTTGATGGCCATCCCAAAATTTACAGCCTTTCGGTGTTGTCGACTTCGCCCTTTATGCGTTTCTGTTCGCGGACATCCTCGATTTCTCCGGAAATGTTGGCGTCATCGGTCTTCTCGAACTTCACCGGTTTGATTTTCTCTTCCAGAGTCTGGAACGTAACGAACAGCGAAGGCACGAGGAACAGCAGAATGAGCGTACCCATAAGCATACCTCCCACCGCACCGGTTCCGAGGGCTGAGTTTCCGTTTGCACCCACGCCGCTTGCGAACATCATCGGAATCATACCGAAGACCATTGTGAGGGCTGTCATAAGGATAGGGCGGAGACGCACTTTTGCCGCGCCGATTGCCGCCTGCTTGATGCTCATTCCGGCCTTGCGCCTTGAGGAGGCGTATTCGGTGATGAGGATTGCGGTCTTGGCGAGAAGGCCGATAAGCATAATCACACCCGTCTGCAGGTAGATGTTGTTCTCAAGACCGAGCAGTTTCGCGCAGAGGAAACTTCCCATAATTCCGCAAGGCACGGAGATGATGACCGCAATCGGGATGAGGAAACTTTCGTAGAACGCGCAGAGAATCAGGTAGATGAGCACGATGCAGATAAGGTACACATAGAGCGAATTGCTGGCGCTGCGGTCCTCCTCGCGGCTAAGTCCCGCGAACTCATATCCGTAATTTCTCGGAAGAGTGCTCTGGGCAACTTCCTTGATTGCCTTCATCGCGTCTCCGGAGGAGTAACCCTCGGCAGCCGATCCGTTTACGGAGATGGAGTTGTACATATTGAATCGGGTCAGCGTCTGAGGCGCATAAACCTTCGTGAGTTTCACGAACTGCCCGAGAGGGGCCATCTCGCCGCTGTTCATCCTCACCATCACGGCGTCAAGGGTCTCTGGGGTCATTCTGTACTTCGGATCCGCCTGAATCATAACACGGTACACGTGGGAGAAACGGTTGATGTTGGAGACATACTGCCCGCCGTAGTAGCCGCCGAGGGTGGAGAGAACCGTGGCAGGGGAGACTCCCGCTATTTTGCATTTTGCCGCATCCACATCCACCTGATACTGAGGATATTCCGGGTTGAATGAGGAGTAGGCGAGGGCGATTTCCGGACGCTTGTTCAGCTCTGCGAGGAAGTTCTGGGAAACGCGGAAGAACTCCTTGATGTCCCCTCCGCTCTTGTCCTGGAGCGACATCTCGAAACCGTTGGTCATACCGTAGCCGTTGATCATAGGAGGGGCCATCGGGATTACGGTGGCTTCCTTTATGTCGGCCGTGCGCTCCATAATCTGGTTTATGACGGCGTCCACGTTGTTTTTCTTGCCCGGACGCTCCGACCAGTTCTTGAGCTTGATGGTCATACTGGCGAAGTTGGAACCTGAGCCTGAGATGAGTCCGTAGCCGGAAACGGTGGAGACGATTTCAATCTGAGGGATGTCCTTGATACGGTCGTAGGCCTCCATCAGGATGCGGTCGGTGTTCTGGAGGGAACTTCCCGGGGTCATCTGAAGCTCCACCATAACGTTGCCCATATCCTCGTCAGGCACGAGTCCCGTCTTGGTGGTCGCCATAAAATAGACGAGCAGGACTATGCAGGCGGCGACGATGGTCCAGACGAGCCAGCTTCTCTTGATGAAGAATTTGACTCCGTTCTTGTATTTGTCCACCACCTTGTCGAATACGACGGTGAATTTCTTGCGGAAGCGGGCCGAGAACGAGTCTATTTCGTTCCCGTTCGCGTCAACATACGGCTTCAGAAGCACAGCGCAGAGGGCCGGGGCAAGGGTGAGGGCATTGATTGCGGAGATACCCACTGCAACCGCCATCGTGATACCGAACTGGGTGTAGAATACCCCCGAGGTTCCTCCCATCATAGAGACAGGGATGAACACAGCCATAAAGACGACGGTTGAGGTGAGAATTGCCGCCGTGATGCCGCCCATCGCGTCTTTTGCCGCCTGCATCGAGGAGGTGTAGCCCATTTCCAGTTTGGACTGCACGGCTTCCACGACGACTATGGCGTTGTCCACCACGGTTCCGATTGCAAGCACGAGGGCGAAGAGGGTGAGGAGGTTGATTGTGAACCCTGCCACGGCCATAAAGGCGAAGGTACCGATGATTGAGACGAAAATTGAAATCGTCGGGATGAGCGTGGCCCTGAAGTCCTGAAGGAAGAAATATACCACCAGAACGACGAGGACAATGGCGAGCAGCAGGGACTTTATGACCTCTTCGATTGAGGCGTAGAGGAAGTCGTTGACGCTCAGCATTGAGTCAATCATAATTCCCTCCGGAACGGTCTTTCGAGCCTCGTCGATGAGGGAGTCGATGTCGTTCACGACCTGGGTGGCGTTGGAGCCTGCGGTCTGGAAGACCATCATTTCCACTCCCGGATGTCCGTCGGTGGTGGAACTGTATTGGTAGGACTCGATTCCGAGTTCAATGTGGGCGACATCCTTCAGCCGGAGCACTTCTCCGCCCGGGAGGGCGCTGATGACCATTTCACCGAATTCTTCCGGAGTCTGCTTTCGTCCGGAATACTTCATTATATATTCGTAGGACGAGCCGGAACTTTCTCCGAATGAACCGGTTGCGGCCTCGACGTTCTGCTCGGCGAGCACGGCGGTTATGTCGTCAGGGATGAGGTGGTAGTGCGCCATTGCGGCCGGGTTGAACCAGACCCTCATACTGTATTTGTCGGCGAGAAGCACCACCGTGCCCACGCCCTTCACCCTCTTGAGCTGCGGCTCGAGGTTGAGGTCGGCGTAGTTGGCGAGGAAGCGGGTGTCGTAGCCGCTCTCCGGGGTGGCGTGCAGGTCGATGACCTTAATCATACTGTTCTGCTTCTTCACGACGGTGACTCCGATTTTCGTCACCTCCGAAGGCATGGAACCGTTGGCCTGGGAAACCCTGTTCTGAACATTGACCGCCGCCATATCCGGGTCTGTGCCCTGGCGGAAATAGACCATAATCTCCACTGAACCTGTGCTGGAGGCGGTGGAGACCATATAGTCCATATTCTCCACACCGTTGATGCTCTCCTCCAGAGGGGCGATGACGGATTTCTGGACAGTCTCGGCGCTGGCTCCAGGGTAGGAGGTCATAACCATCACCGTAGGAGGGGCGATGTCCGGGAACTGCTCGATTGGAAGGCTCCGCACGGCGATGAGGCCGGCGAGGACTATGACTATTGAAATGACCGATGAGAGCACCGGCCGCTCTATGAATGTCTTTATATTCATAATATCCGTCTCCTATTCGGCTTTTACCTCTTGATTTTCGTGAAGAAGGCCGACCCCCTCGCTCACAATCCTGTCGCCCTCGGCAAGGCCTGAGCGCACGATGTAGCTCTTCCCGTCGTCGGTGAGCCTTACGGAAAGTTTGGCCGTGGTGGCCTTCCCGTCTACGACCTTCCACGCGCAGACAATGTCCTGCAGCTCGAAAGTAGCCGTGCAAGGAATCACAATGGCGTTTTTCTCCTCGCCAGTCACGATGACGCGGCCCGAAGCCCCGCTGTGGAGAATGCCGCCCTTGTTCGGGAAAACCGCTCTCACTGAGACACTTGCGGTGCCCGGGTCAATCACTCCGCTGATGGACTCGATTTTTCCCTGATAAGGATAGATGGATCCGTCGGCAAGCTCAAGGCTCACAGGAGGAAGGCTCTCGAGGACTTCTTCCATACTCCCGTGCTCGGCTGTGAGGGCGAGAAGACGGGTCTCGGAAAGAGAATAATAGACATACATCTGCGAGTTGTCGGAAACCGTCGTGAGCGGAGTCGGGGTGCTCGGGGAAACAAGCGCGCCCTCCCTGAAGGGAAGAGTGCCCACAACGCCGTCTGCAGGGCTGAGAACCTGGGTGTAGGTCATATTGTTTTTTGCGGTTACAAGCTGGGCTTCGGCCTGGGCAAGTCCCGCCTTTGCTGTTAGAAGCTGGTTTTTCGCCGTGAGAAGGTCAAATTCGGAAATGACTTTCTTCTCGTACAGTTCGGCGCGGCTGTCGCTTACGAGCTGCGCTGTGGCAACGCTCGCCTTCGCCGACTCGACATTCGCCTCGGCCATCTGAAGGGCGGCCTTGAAAGGCACCTGGTCGATGATAAAGAGCGACTGGCCCCGTCTTACCCTCTGTCCTTCCTTTACATTCACTTTTGAGATGGTTCCGGAGACCTGCGGATGGATTTCGATGTCCTGACGTCCCTGAATGGTTGCGGGATAATGCTCGGATATCGTCACGTCCTTGCTCTCGACTGAGATTACAGGGAATGTCCCGGCCTCGTCAGAAGAGTTCTGTGCGCCGTTTCCGCACCCTGCAACAACCAAAAGGCAGCCCACTGCCGCCAAAATTCTTTCTTTCATATTTGTACCACTAATAATTAATTTTCATTTGCGGCTGCAAAGGTAGTGCAAGTTCTCAGTTGAATCTATGTCAAAAAATGAACTGTTTTGTTCAAAATCGGAACTATTGCTATCTTTGCACCTGCGGGCGTGGACCGGGCCCGGAAAAAGACGGAAATATGAAGAAAATAAAGCAATATATCGACGAAAAACTGAGCGAGAACGGCGGCTTCTGGGTGAGGGAAATATGCTCGGATGAGCTTTCTCCGGAGCTCTTGAAAACAAATTGCTGCATAATCTGCCTCTGCACAGGGGGGCGGGCGACCTTCAGCATAGACAACCGCGACTACCCCGTTGAGAGGGGGTCTGAGGCCTTTGTCCTGCCGGATGTGGCGCTCGGAATAGGGAAATGTTCCTCCGATTTCAGTATGCGGCTGTTCATTTTTTCCGGCGAGATGGCGGAGCAGGCGATGATGAGGTTCGAAGCGATTTTCTTCAACACCCTCTATGAAGCCCCGGTCTATCACTTCTCGGAAGGGGAGGAGAGGATGACCCTTGCCTATTTTGACATTTTCGACGCCGTCCAGTCGGACATCCGCAATACCTACAAAAGCGTCATAGCGATGAACCTCCTGAGGAGCTTCTGCCTCGATGTCTATGACAAGGTGCAGCGTTACGGGACTCTTTCCGACCCCGGCTCCACCTCCCGAAAGGAGGAAATCTACGGGCGTTTTATGGCTCTTCTCAACGCCGAATGCCGCAAGCACCGTGATGTGGCCTACTACGCCGGGAAGCTCTGCATCTCGCCGCGCTATCTTGCCGCCGTGACGGACTCGGTGGCGGGGGAGTCTCCGAAGCAGACCATAGATTTTGTCCTGGTGCAGGAGATAAAGGTTCTGCTGACGTTCACCTCCCTCTCAATCCAGGAAATAGCCTACCGCATAAATTTCCCCGACCAGTCCTACCTCGGCCGCTTCTTCCGCCACCACACCGGAATGTCCCCAACCGAATACCGCCGCGG
>CAVAMP010000033.1:0-24322 GCA_963589825.1 Flexilinea sp.
GTGAGACCCTAGCCATCATAGACCGCGCCTACCTCCTCTACGAAGGCACAATCCTTCAGGCCGGCACCCCGGAGGCTCTCGCCGCCGACGACGAAGTCCGCACCAAATACCTCGGTTCCAATTTCATCCTAAAGCGTTCCGACGCCTTCGACCGCGCCGAAAAAGAGCTCCACATAAAGTAGCTTCCCGGGTGTACGACGCTTACGAAAATTGAATAAAATAATTATGGACAGTCAGACGGACATATTGTGGAAGGCTTTTGCGGAGAGCGGAAGCACGGACAGTTTCAAGCAGCTGTTCGAGGCCTGCTTTGACCCGATGTGCCGTTACTGCCTTTTCTTTACCCGCGACAGGATGGACGCGGAGGAGGTCGTGCTGGACTTTTTCCTCCATCTCTGGAAACGGCGGAGCGACATCTCAGTCCAAAAGTCCTTCGACTCCTACGCCAAGAGCGCCCTTCACAACCGCTGCATCAACAAAATCCGCTCGCGCAAAAATTCCGGGTGCCTTGACGAGGCTTCCGATGCCTCGGTTGAGGGAGAATATGAATTTGACTCCCGAACCCTTATGAACATAGTCTGGGAGGGGGCTACCTCCATCCCCGCCAAATGTCAGGACATCTTCCGTCTTAGCCGCGAGGAAGGGCTTACCTACGCCCAGATTGCCGAGCGCACGGGCCTTAGCGAAAAGAGTGTGGAAGGGTATATGACCCGTGCCCTGAAATATATGAGAGTGGCTATGAAAAAGCTCCACCTCCTTGTTCTTTTTTTCTATCCCGTTGTGTCTCAGATATTTACATCGGGGGGGGGTATATTGTCCTAAGAAAAACTCCGTATGCTTTCTCTCCTTCGCGGCCTGAAAACTTCTGCCGGGTGCTGTCTTTTCCGAAAAATCTTAAAAATTTTTAAGGGTATAGCGGTTTTGCCTGTGTCTATTTCTTTGTAGGCACTGGAAAAGTGCCTTGATTAATGGCACTTTCAGAATGAAAACCGATACACCTCCAATGACGGAAATCCCGTCCGGAACAATCAAAATCATAGCCGGGCATCTTCTCGGCAGCAACTCCCCGGAGGCGGAGGAGAAGTTCTCGGCGTGGCGCTCCGCTCCCGGGAACGAGGCGGTCTATGAGGATTTCTGCAAAGTCTGGAGCGACACTGTTTCTCCTGAGGAGGACTCCTTTGACAGCGGCTATGCATGGGAAAAACTCTCGAGGAGCCTTTCCGCATTAAGCATTAAGCATAACTTCTTCAGACGCAGAATTGTCCGCATCGCGGCCGTGGCCGCTGCAGTGGTTCTTGCCGCGGTGCTCGGATATAACCTCCAGAATTTCAACCGTAAGGACGAAGTCCAGTTCGCGAGCGTCTCGGGAAAGAGCCTTGCGATTCTTCCCGACGGAAGCGAAGTCACTCTCGACTCCGGTTCCACCCTTTGCTACAACGCTTCTTTCGGCAATGGCTCCAGAAATGTCACATCCACGGGCAGAGCATTTTTCGCAGTCGAAAAAGACCCCCACCACCCTTTTATTATAGATGCCGGCGGGCTTGAAATCAAAGTCCTCGGCACCAAGTTCGGCGTTGACTCAGGCCGCGACAATGTGAGAGTCAGCCTCATCGAAGGCTCCGTAGCCCTCTCGTCCAAGGCAACCGGCGAGACTCTCACGATGAGCAGGGGGCAGATTGCCACATTTGACCGTGCAAGCGGCGCTCTCAAGACGGAAAGCGGAGAGGTCGCAGATGAGGTCATCTGGTGCTCCAACCGCCTCACCTTCTCGGATGCCACTCTTGACGAAGTCTGCCGCAAACTCTCGCACTGGTATGGCGTGAATGTCGTCCTCTCCGACTACCTCTACGGGAAGGGCCGCATAAGCTTCAGCATTACCGACGAGTCGCTCGACGAAGTCCTTTCAATAATCAGCAAAACCACACGAACCTCCTACCGATTTGAAAGCCCGAGGTCTATCCTCATATACTGAAGCAGAATCCCCCAAAGGACACGATAATAAACCAATAACATTCAGTAATCAATAACATTCAATAATCAATAACGTAAACTCTATGCGCACAAAAAGGTTAATATGTGTTGCCATTTCCCTGTTTTTGCTGTGCGGGATTACTTCCGTACTTTCCGCGCAGAACGCCCTTTCGCTCCGCCTTTCCGGGGCGACGCTCCGCGAGGCCATCGGCGCGGTGGAACGGGAAAGCAGCTATTCTTTCTTTTATGATGCTTCAGCCATTGACCTCAACTCTAAAGTGACGGTCAATTTCTCCGGTGTCGGCATTGACGAGGCTCTCCGGGCCATCTTCTCCGGCACAGGCATAACCTACTCCATCAAAGGCAAGCAGATTGCCCTCATTCCGCCTCAGAATGTCCGGAGGACGGCCCACACCGTTAACGGAGTCGTCGTGGACGAGGGCGGAGTCCCTGTCGTCGGGGTTGCAGTTATGACCGGAAAGGCCGGTCAGGGCTGCCTCACCGACGCTGACGGACGCTTCTCCCTCACCGCGGATGCCGATGTGGAGAGGGTGACCTTCTCCTGCCTCGGCTACACCGATAAGGTGATTCCCGTTCCGGAGGACTCCCGGAGCATTAAAGTCGTCCTCAAAGAGGACAGCCTCGCCATTGAGGAGACAGTAGTCGTGGGTTACGGCTCCCAGAGCAAGAGGCTCGTCAGCTCGTCCATCGCGACGGTGAAAATGGACCAGGTGGACAAGGGCGCCGAACTCGACCCGATCAAGGCCCTTCAGGGAAGGGCACCTGGCGTGAACATCGGAAACTCTTCCGGCATTCCGGGCTCTAGCCCCAATGTGATCATCCGAGGAGTCAACTCCATCTCCGGTAGCTCAAGCCCTCTGTATGTGGTTGACGGAATCCCGTGCGACAGCTACCCTAACATCAACTCAGCCGACATCGAGAGCATAGAGGTTCTCAAGGATGCCTCCGCAACGGCCATCTACGGCTCCCGCGCGAACTCCGGAGTCATCGTCATCACCACCAAGAGCGGTAAGAGCGGCAAGCCGGTTGTCAGTGTCAGCGCGAACTACGGCCTTTCCAATATAGCCCACGACATCGAGATGGCGAACACCGCCGAATATATAAATGTAATTCAGGAAGCCTTCGACAACTACAATGTCCAGAAGATGGAGCTCAAGACCTTCAACATCCCGGAGGACCGTGCGGACTTTGACTGGACAAGTGCCGTGTCACGCAAAATCGCCCAGCGCTACAGTGCCGCCACAAGCGTCCAGGCCGGAAACGATATGACCCAGGCCTTCCTTTCCTTCGGCGCTGAGGACCAGCAGGGCTACCTCAATAAGACCAATTTCGCGAAATACACCCTCCGCTCCAAGGTGAACCAGACCATCACCAAATGGCTCAAGGCCAACCTCAACATTGCCGGTGCTTATGCAAGGTATGATATGGTGGAGGAGACCGACGGCTCTCTGAAAGTCCTTAGAGCGGCCCGAGAGGAGCAGCCGTGGTACACTCCGTACTGCACCCGCTCCACCGACTCCTTCGGCGACGAGATTCGTGCCAACGCCCTCAGCGGCGACTACCGCACGATGAGCTCCGACGGCCTTGCCCGCCACAACCCTGTGATGGCAATCAACGAGGAGGACTACTACACCAACCGCTACCAGCTTCAGGGCACCTTCTCCTTCGACCTCACCCCGTTCAAGGGCTTTAAATTCACCCCTTCAATCAGCGCCTACGCCGTCTATGACCACACGAAGAAAAAGCTCACCGAGCTCAATACTGAGAGGGGCTACAAGGACGGCTGGCACGCTCTGAGCGAGCAGAAGAACAACTCCCTGAGGTATGTCTTCGACGCGGTCGCATCCTACGACAACAAGTGGAAGGATCTCACCTACAGCGTTATGGCGGGTTTCTCCTACGAGAATTATCAGGTCGATAATTTCGGCGCCGCGTCCGACAACTACGCCAACCACGCCTACCCGTCTTCAAGTTTCAACCTCATAACGAGCGGAACCCAGATTTACAGCGGCTCCATCAGCTACAACTCCTACGCTCTCGAGTCCTATTTCGCAAGGCTTGCAATGAACTGGAAAGACCGCTATGTCCTCAACGCCTCGTTCCGAACCGACGGCTCGTCCCGCTTCCCCAAGTCTTCCCGCTTCGGCTTCTTCCCGGCAGCATCCCTTGCGTGGATAATCTCCAATGAAGAGTTTTTCCCCAAGGATACCTTCGTAGACGAACTCAAGGCAAGGGTTTCCGCAGGACAGACTGGCTCAATGGCCGGCATCGGCAACTGGGCCGCGATGGACCTTGTGAGCGCGGGCTCAGCCTACAACGGAGTCTCCGGACTTTCGTTCTCCACCCCTGCCCAGGGCCTCAAATGGGAGGTATCCACAAAATATGATGCAGGCATCAACGCCGAGTTCTTTGGCGGAAGGCTCTCAGCGGACTTCGACTATTTCCACTCCGTCACCGACGACCTTCTCTACGCCAAGCCGGTGCTCGCCACTTCCGGCTACACCAGCCTCACCTCCAACATCGGAAGCATCTCCAACGACGGTTTCGAACTCTCCGTGAGCGGCACGCCTCTTAAAATGGGGGACTTCTCCCTCGATCTCGGGGCTAACATATCCTTCAACAAAAACAAGCTTACAAGTCTTATCGACGGCAACGACATAATCCAGATTTCTCAGGCCAACCTCTACGGAGGCACGAAGCACGCCCTCATCACCGGGAAGCCTGTTTCATCGTGGTATATGCTCAATTTTGAGGGCATCTATCAGGACGACTCCGAGGTGCCGGCGGCTCTCTACGCGAAAGGCGTCAGGGCAGGTGACTGCAAGTACACCGATGTGAACGGCGACGGCGACATCGACTACAACGACGATAGAATGTATGTCGGGAAGGCCACTCCGGACTTCTTCGGCGGTGCGAACCTCAATTTCAGCTGGAAGGGGCTTTCCCTCGCGGTCTTCTGCCAGTACAGCGTGGGCGGAAAGATTTTCGCCGCGTGGAAGGGCTGCGGACAGGAAGGAACCGAACATCTCGGACTGAGTTCCAGCACCGTCACCAACGACCAGGGCCAGAGCGAATCCCAGTACTTCAATGTCAGCAAGTATGCCGCCACCCACTACTGGACTCCGGGCTCCGGCATCAACGATATGCCGCGTCCTATCCTCTCCGGAGCACACACCGGCTGGGATGTGGACTACAACATCCTCACCTCCACCCGCTACCTTGAGGATGCCTCCTACTTCAAGTTCAAGACCATAACCCTTTCATACTCTCTTCCCGAAAGGGCTCTCAAGGCTATGAAGGCCACTGCCGCCAAGTTCTTCTTCACTGTGGACAACGCCTTCACCATCACCAAATATGACGGCTACGACCCTGAGGTCTCTATGGCGAGCGGCCCTGCAAGCGCGGGTTACGGCGTAGACTTCGGCTACCAGCCTACCCTGCGTTCCTATCTTTTCGGCATCCAACTTCAATTCTAAGAGATATGAGAAAAAAGATTCTATATATATTCCTCTCGGCCCTTGCGCTGAACCTTTCCGCAGGCTGCTCCTGGCTGGACATCCCGACACCGAGAGGACAGATTTCCACTGACAAGCTCACGGACAGCGACATCGCGCTTCTTACCAACGGCACGCTCCATCAGTATGAGGCGTTCCTCAGCAATGTGTGGTACGAGGGCGACTACCTCGCCGAGAATTTCCGCGGCGGCCCCGGCTTCGACTATGCCGATGTCCACGGCGACACCCAGTCCGCTTCGGCGAAAATCCCGCTTTCCCGCTGGCAGTACTGCTACGGAAAGCTCAACTACGCCAACCTCCTCATCAAATCCGCACTTGCTGCCACCGATCAGGACAGCGAGGATGTGAAGGCCGCGCTCGGAACGGGCTACCTTTTCCGCGCAATGATCTACTACAACCTTGTCCAGCGCTACGGCGGAGTGCCGATCATCAAGACTTCCGGTGACCAGACCGCTGTGCCGCGCTCCACTGAGGACGAGGTGTGGGCGATGATTCTTGAGGACATCACCGCTGCCGAGGGGCTTCTTTCCTCCTTCAGCAGATTCGCCTACCCTTCAAAGGAGTGCTGCTACGCCCTTCACGCCAAGGTCCTCCTTTGGATGAAGCAGGACGACAAGGCCATCGAGTATGCCGACAAGGTGCTCTCTTCGGGCAAGTTCTCCCTCTGCACCACCGGTGAGGAATACGCTTCGATGTTCATCTACGGCACCTCCAGCAAGGAGATTGTCTTTGCCCCGATAAACATCCGCTCCACCGACTACATCCGTCTCTATACCTCTGTGAACGACACGGACGGCTCCTACAACTACTCCCCGACCGAGGAGTGCTACTCCTCCCTCTTCAGTGACGATGGCGAGCGCATCGGCGACATCCGAAAGGATCCGACTTTCTCCCCGACAGACCCTGCCCCCGTCATCAAATTCCCCAACGGGCAGGACGGGCAGTTCATCCAGAATGCCGACCCTTCGCAGTCTCCGCTGCTTTTTATGCGGCTTGCCGATGTCTATCTCATCAAGGCCGAGGCCCAGTGGGCAAAGGGCGACTGCTCCGCTGCGCTCACTACCCTCGAAACCTTCTTGAAGAGCCGCTACTCCTCAGTTTCCCTCTCCGCTTCCGACGGGAAGGACGAGATTGAAAAGCTTCTTCTGGATGAGAACCGCAGGGAATTCTACGCCGAGGGCCGCCGCTGGTTCGACATAAAAAGAATTGGCCTGAGGCACCACAGCAGCGATTTCAGCACCTGGATCAACACTCAGTACTCCACCTGGAACGGCCGCGATTTTCTTCTCTACTGGCCCATCCCTCAGGAGGAAAGGGACAAATCCAATGGAGTTTACACCCAGAACCCGGGCTATGCCGGAGGGGAATCAGAATAGAAGAATATAAACCAATATAATCATTAGCATTATGAACAAGTTAAAAACAGTACTCATCCTTGCGGCCGCTTCGCTGCTCGCTCTCCCTTCCTGCCAGAAGCAGGTTGTAGTGAGCGGAATAACGGCCAATTTTGAAATATCCTCAAATCCTTGCTATGCAGGGGATGAGATCAGCCTCACAAGCACCACCACCGGCGGCGTGAAGCCCTACACCTTCGAGTGGGCCGTCGACGGGACAACCCTCGCGAAGACCGACGAGAGCATAAAATACACTTTCAGCACCAACGGCACCTACACCGTCAGCCTCACCGTCACCGATGACCTCGGAACGAAGGGCAGCAAAAAGAAGCTCGTTGTCGTAAATCCGGCAAAAATTCAGCAGACCGGAGGCGTGGATGTGCTCTGGGCTTCCTATATGAAGGGCTACAACGCCATCAGTTCCCCTGCGGTCGCTGACGACGGAAGCGTTTACTGCGCGACCCGCTCCAACCTTTTCTACAAGTTCGACAAGAACGGCAACAAGGTTTTCGAGAAGACAATGTTCACCGCAACCGCAGGCGGCGAGACTATGGGCATTCCGTCAATTGACACCGACGGCACCGTCTTCATCGGAGGCGGCAGCAAGAACGGTGACGCCCACTTTATCGCCTACAACCCTGACGGCTCCGAAAAATGGTCTTTCAGCGGTTGGTACGCCAAGACAGGGACTCCTGCACCGGCCTATCAGGCCTGCATCGGCGGAATCGGTGACAAGAATGTCTATTTCGGCTGCGTGGGAACAAACGGCATCGCGGTTTCTGCAAACAAGGCTACAGGAGAGCGCAACGGTTTTGTCTGCCCTTCAGGCGGATGCCGCACCGGACTTCTTCTCACTTCTGACGGAATGGTCAGCTGGTATGGCGGAAAGTGGGGCCTTTGGGGAGCAGCCCAGTCCGCTCTTGATGCCGGAGGAGACTCTCCTGTTAGCGAGGCGTGGAAAAACTGGACAGACAACAAGGCTGATGATTATGTCATCACCGAACCTATGGGTGCCCTCGCCGCATTCACTCTCGGCGGTAAGCCTTGCATTGCCGGCGTTGCTACCGACTCAAAGGGTACGAGGGTTTATGCCGTCGAGGCTTCCACCGGAACAATAAAGGCCTGCCACTATGTGGAGGACAACGCCGGAGCAAAGCAGGACCAGGGCGGAGTCGTCGTAACTCCTGATGGCTACATCGTTGCCGCCCTTGCCTACAAGACCGGCGAGGACAACGGAGGAATCATCGTCATTGACCCTGCGACCGCAGTTTCCGGCGGGCAGTGCACCGTCATCGGGCGCTACAAGGTGCAGGAGAAGGTCGCAGGTTCGCCGGCAGTTGACGCCGCTGGCAACATCCACTTCGGAACCGAATCCGGCCAGTACTATGTCGTTGACAGTAAATGCAATCTTATCGTCAAGGCCGACCTTGCTGCCGCTGTGCTCTCAAAGGATGCCGAAACATTCGAGGGTCTCAAAGTTGCGAAAATCTGGTCTTCAATCGTAATCGGTGACGACGGCATCGTCTACATCTCCTTCACCGACTCGGATACGAGAAAATTCGGCGGAGTTGTGGCTTTGCGTCCTTTCGACGCCTCCGACAAGAAATTCTGCACAGGCCCCGCAACTTCCGGTTGGCCGATGCTCGGAGGTGACCGCCGCCACACCAACAGACAGAAATAGAGCGTATGAAACGTAAATCAATATTTGCATCCCTCATCGGAGTGCTGGTCCTTCTGGCCTGCACTCCGGTGTATGTCATTCAGGCACAGGAGAATTCTACCGGGATTGACCCCAAGAACGTCTCCCTTCTGGAGCTTTGCGACAACATTCAGGAAGACTGGATTGACAACGCCGGGGAGGTGAAAAGAATCTATGTCTGCGCCCACAGGGCCAACACCTCTTCAGGAATAAGAAAGGGGATGCCGGACAATTCCATCCCCAACATCCGTCAGGCCATTTCTGTAGGCGCGGATATGGTGGAACTGGATGTGCGCACCACTTCCGACGGGGAGCTTGTGCTGATGCACAACGAGAGCATCGACGCCACCACCAATGGCCGAGGCAATGTCTCCGACCTCACCCTCGCCCAGATCAAGTCCTACCAGATGAAAAGGGGAGATGCAATCTACCGTGACGAGCAGAATCAGACTACCGCTGTCCCGACCCTTCTCGAGGCTCTTCTTGAGACCAAGGACAAGATTTATGTGAATCTCGACCTCTCAGGTAAGGGAAACAATCCTTCGAAGGTTCTCGCGGTCATCAAGGAAGCCGGCGTGGAGGACCAGGTGATGCTCTACGCAGGAAGCGACATTGAGGAGTACCAGAAACTGAATCCGCTCATTGCCGTGCATCCTTACATCGGCTCGGTGAGCGCCCTCTCCAGTTACAGCTCGATGCTTGGAGCGAAGCTTTTCCAGTACTCCAACACCATCTACATCAACAAGACTGTGGAACACTTCGGCATCGAGGTCCACAAGCAGGGCTACCTCTCCTACTCGAACCTTCTCGACTCCTACGACACCTCTCTGAAAAACGGAGACTACTCTCCGCTGGACGCCTTCATCGACTCCGGCTCAGATTTCGTCCAGACCGATGTCGCTGAACTCGTCATCAGCTACCTTGAGGCGAAAGGACTAAGATAACCAATAAAAAACAAAGGATTATGACCACAGAATCAACTAAAAACCCCATAATGGGGGGTAGGAGATATATCTCTCCTATGTTGGAAGTGAACCCCATTCTCATCGGTGACTCGTTCGCCACAAGTCTCAACGTAACGAACGAAAAATACACTTTTGACAATGAGTTCAACTGGAAATAATAACACAAGAAAACACAACTGATTATGAAAAATTACATCAAAATACTCTCTTTAACCTCGCTCGCACTTCTTGCGGCGGCTTCCTGCAGCAAGCAGCCAGTTTCAGAAGGCGAAGACAGCGGCAAGAAAGCTCCGGAAGGACTTGTCAAGGTGGAATTCAGCGCGGTCGCCGAACTCGTCGAAGGCACCACCAGAACTTCAATCGATGAGTCTACGGGAGCGGTCTCGTGGACGGAAGGGGACAAAGTCCTTTTCGCGTGGGATGTGGATGGAGAGATGAGCAGCGCCGAGTCCGACGCCATCTCTTCCATTAGCTCCGAAACCGGTGCGGCGAAGATCATCGCAAACCTTCCTGCGGCATTTTCCGGCGACTCGTTCTCCGGTAGCCGCACTCTCTACGGAGTCTATCCGTCTTCGCTCACTGCGGAGGTTGAATCCTCAAAACTTACCTTGACTGTCCCTTCCGAGCAGGACGGCTCGTTTGAAAAGGCGAACATTTCTGTAGCCGAGTGGAGTGAGGGCAGTTCATCTCTCTCCTTCAAGAATGTCGGCGGGCTGCTTCAGTTCAAGGTTGAGGACGCTTCCGTGCGCAAGGCTGTCTTTGACGCAGGTGAGGCCGCCGTTGCCGGCAGCACCGATGTGACTTTCGCAGAGGGAGTTCCTTCTGTCACCGCTTCTGAGGGCTCTTCCACCATCACTCTGAACCTTAGCGGCGCGGGCACCTACTACATTTCCCTTCTTCCTGTGACTCTGAACGGATTCTCCGTTGAACTTCAGGACGAGAGCGGCAATGCCATCGCCCGTCAGACCACCGGGAATTCTCTCACCGTTTCCCGCGGCCACATCATCCCTATCGGCACAATTGAACTCGGATTCGACGACAAATTCTTCGTCACTCCGGAAGGACGCGGCAGCAAGAGCGGCCGAAGCTGGGACAATGCGGCGGACATCGCTGCCCTCAGGGAGTTTGTTTCCGCCGACACCGAGGCGGAGATTTATCTTTCCGAGGGTACATACTCCCTCACTTCTCCGTTTGAGTCCGATGCCGCATCGTCGGCGAAGTTCACCGTTCGCGGAGGTTATCCTTCAAACTCTGTCGGCTGCTCCACCGAGGGCCGTGACGCTTCCGCAAACGCCACCGTTTTTGACGGAGGTTCCGCTTCACGCATCTGGGTTATGGGCAAGGGAACATTCTCTATCGACGGAATTACCGTCCAGAATGCAAATTCCTCTTCGGCAGGCGTTAACGGCGGAGCCTTCGGGATTGCTTCCACGGACGATGAAACCGTGTTCGTCTCATTCACTTCCTGCAAGTTCTTGAAGAACAGCACAACGACATACGGCACCGGTACAAGTCTCACGGGCGGAGTTATGGAAGTCGGTGCGAAGTCCAAGGTGGACATCAGCGACTGCCGGTTCGAGGGCAACTATGCGCGAAACGGCGGTTCCATAAACTCCGCAGACGCCACCTCGGTTCTCAATGTGAAGAACACCACCTTCTCGGGAGACTTCACCTACAACACCTCCGGTTCAGTCCAGTGTGCCAACGGCACTCAGGTCTTTGAAAACTGTACATTTGAAAAATGCTACACCCGCGCAGGTACAGGCGGAGCGCTCCATATGGGAGGAACCGCCAATGTGACCGTCAAAGGATGTACTTTTAAAGAGTGTGAGGCAGCTCACGAGACACCTTACACTACATCGGACAATAAGGAATTCGGTGGTGCCATCTCGGCAGAAAAGAGCGCTTGTCTAACCGTTGAGAACTGCATCTTTGACGGGAATATGGCAGCAAGAGCCGGAGTCATTCTTGCAATAAAGGGTGGTAATCAGGTCATCAAGGTGAACAATTCCGTCTTCAAGAACAACAAGTGCGCATCCAGAGGCATTATACAGATGAACGGCAACGCCGTCCTTTTCCTCAACAACTGCCGTTTCTTCGACAACACGATGAGGACAAATGCCTGGGGAGTCATCCTTCACGGAGGTTCGCCTGCTGCGGTATGTATGAACAACTGCACGTTCTATAATAATACCGCCCAGACCGCCGGTGGGAATTCCGTCTGCCTCAATCACGACGGCTGGTTCATCGGCACCAACTGCTCCGTCATCGGCAACAATGCCCTTGCAACCTACAGAATCAACAGCAGCAAGGCCACTCAGGGCTATTGGTACAATAGCGTTCTTGCAAACGCCCACGACAACGCTCTTGCGCTGAATTCTTCCACGATGACTTCAGTAATCAACACCACCAACTGCATTCTCGGGCCTAAGGTGACTTCCAAGGATGACCTTTGGGTGAATACATCTTCTCTGGTTGACGAGACTCTTCTCACCGGCTACGACGCATCGTTCGACTCCTCAAAACAGGTCTGGCTCTGGAACGGCCCCGCCGACTCCTTCGCCAAGACCACCGAGCCCGCAGTCAAAGCTGCGCTCGAAGCAATGACTGACAACAACGGCAACACCACTCTGGGCGTCGCTTTCGGCCCTGCGTTCGCCGCTTGGGTTGACGGTCTTGACGGTTTCACCAAAGACTGTCTCGGCAACACAAGAACCGCCTCCGGCACCTGGCCTGGGGCTGTTGAAATAAAATGACGGTTATGAACGGAATTTCCAAAAAACTGCTGCGGGCATCCCTCGCAGCAGCGGTAATTTTCTCCTCTTGCGGTGGGAACAGTGCGTTCCCGCCGCAAGGCGTTGTTGACCCCGAGACCCCGGAAGAGGTAACTCCAGCTCCGAACAAGACCCGGCTGAGCACCGCGGCGGACTTTCTCGCCTTCGCTGAGGCGGTGAACGCTCAGGACGGCACAGAAAAAGAGGACATCTACCTCGAACGGGACGTGGACCTTAGTTCCATCTCAGACTGGAATCCGGCCGGAAACGGGGGAATTTCCCTTGTAAGCGGCACTCCGGAGATCTCCGGGCCGATGTTTCTGGGCCGTTTCCACGGTCAGGGACACCGCATACGCTACTTTAAACCCGTTTCCAAATCCTCTGAAAAGGGCGCGGTTTTCGGCCTTTTCGGCATCCTCGGCCCAGGCGCCACAGTGGAGGACCTCGGTTTTGAAAGCAGCTGCGCTCTCACCGCGAAATCCTCCTCGGAGCTTTGCGCAGAGGGACTTCTCGCGGGCGTTGTCTGCGATGGGGCGGTAAGGAATGTTACGAGCGCTGCACCGCTTCGCGTTCGCTGTGCCGGCGCTCCTTCCGGGGCGACTCACTATGCAGGCCTTGTGGGCTGCCTTCTGAGCCGCGGGAGCGAAGCTGAACTCAGCAACATCTCCTGCAGCGGCAAAATCTCCTCCGAAGGCGAGCTGAGCGGCTGCTCATTCTATGTCGCTCCGATAGTGGGGGCATGCTTCGCTACAGAGGCCTCAAGTGCAACCATCTCCGACTGCATCAACGAAGGCGCTGTGGAGACTTCGCTTTTCTCTACCGCAGGCATCTGCGCCGTGGCCCGAGGCGCCGCTTTCAGCAACTGCTTCAACAAGGCTCCGCTTCTTGGAAGCTGCGCTCAAAGTGGCAGCTGCATCGGAGGAATAGCTGCCGAGTGCTCTGAGAACTGCTCCTTCACGGATTGCCGGAACTGGGGCGATGTGACTTCCTCCACCTCCTCCCTTGCGGGGGGAGTCGTGTGCCTTCCTGGAGACGGCACCTTCACCCGTTGCGCCAACTATTCTGCCATTCGCACTGACAACTCTCTTCGCGGAGTCTTCTGGGCAAACGCCGAGAGGAAAACAGCCTGGACCGACTGCATAGCTGACGGCTCTGTCGGGCCGTATAGCGAAGGAGAGGGCAAGGCGGACAACTACCCCGAGGCCGAGGTCGCAAAATATCTCGGAATGCAGAAAACCGGCTCGGAGGCCTCCCTCTCCGGCATCAACTACCTCGTCCGCATCCTCAAGGGCGTGGAGCCGAAGCTGAAGATTTTCTTCATCGGCAACAGCTTTACAAAGGACGCTGTGGAACATCTCCCGGGACTTCTCGCCGCTGCGGGAATCAAGGAATTCAAGCTCTGCCATATGTACTACGGCGGAAGGACTGTGGATGTTTACAACGACTACTACTCCACAAAGACCGACTATCGCTGCTACACGGCTGAGAACGGCTCCACGACCTGGGTTGAAACCACAGGAAAGAGCCTTCACTCTGTTGCCGCGAGCGACGACTGGGACATTGTGACCATCCAGGAATACAGCGGCAAGGAAGTGGCGTGGAACTGGACCGACGACAGAAAGTCTGATCTTGAGGGGCTCATCTCCAAGGTCAAGGCCGACTGCCCCGAGAAGACCCCGGACTTCTATTTCATTATGTCTCAGGCATTCTGGGATTTCTCCATACTTCCTACGGCCGAAAGGCAAATATATCAGAACTACTTCACGACGACCGAAGGAATGTGGGAGGTCGTTTGTGCGGCCACCCAGAAGCTGATGGCCGCTATGCCCCAGTTTAAGGACGTGATTGCGACGGGAACCTATCTTCAGAATATGAGGGGCAGCTCCCTTCAGAACTCGATGGGCCTTAGCCGCGACGGCTACCATATGGACTACGGCATCGGGCGCTACGGAGCGGCCTGTATGCTTTTCGAGAAGCTGATTTCCCCTTCGTTCGACAACATCCTTCTGGACAACAATACCTACCGCTACACCTTCTCCAGCACGAGCACTTCCGGCTACTCCACTCCGGTCACCGATGCGAACGCTCCTCTGGCGCTCAAGGCCGCCCGTGCCGCGCTCGCTCAGCCGTACAAAGTAACAAAAATAGAATAATAACAAACCCATAATCAATTAACTATGAACAAATTGAACATTTCCCCTCGGGGGGGGGTAGAATACGTTTCTCCCCGGATGGAGATTAACTCCATCCTCATCGGCGACTCTTTCGCCACAAGCATCAACGCCACCCTCGAAGAGTACGAGGCTGACGAGGAAGAGTTTAACTGGAAAAAATAGCTGAGTATGAAAAAGTATCTGAAAACCTTATCATTCTTGGCGCTTTCGCTCTCAGTTGCCTTCTCCTGCGCCAAAGAACCTGTCACCGACCTGGTGTCAATTAAAAAGACTCCTGAAAACCTCGTGAAGGTGGAGTTTACCGCCGGCATCCTCACAAAAACCTCAATCGACAAGGACCTCAAAACCGTCTCCTGGAAGGAGGGCGACAAAGCGCTTTTCGTCTGGGATGTGGACGGCGCGAGCGACAGCGCCGAGTCCGACGCCATCTCTTCCATCAGCTCCGAAACCGGTGCGGCAAAGATCATCGCAAACCTTCCTGCGGCATTTTCCGACGACTCTTTCTCCGGTAGCCGCACTCTCTACGGAGTCTATCCGTCTTCGCTCACCGCGGAGGTTGCCTCATCCAAACTCAAACTGACTGTCCCTTCCGAGCAGGACGGCTCATTTGAAAAGGCGAACATTTCCGCCTCCGAATGGTCAGAGGGTTCATCCACTCTCGCATTCAAGAACATCTGCGGCCTGCTTCAAGTGAAGATTGAAGACTCTTCGGTTCGCAAGGTCGTTCTCGATGCCGGGGAGGCTCTTGTGGCGGGGAAGGCAGAAGTGACTTTCACTAAAGGCGTTCCTTCCATCACAGTCACCGAGGGCGTTTCCACAGTTACGCTTAATGTCAGCGGCGAGGGCACCTACTACATCGCCGTCCTTCCTGCCACTCTTGCAGGCTTCAGTGTGACGCTTTATGACGCGGACGGCACTTCGATCGGCCGTCAGACCACAGAAAACAGCCTTTCCGTAACCCGCAAATCCATCAAGCCGCTCGGCACAGTGGAAATCGGCTTCGACGACAAATTCTTCGTCACTCCGGAAGGACGCGGCAGCAAGAGCGGCCGAAGCTGGGACAATGCGGCCGACATCGCTGCCCTCAGGGAGTTTGTCGCAACCGACACCGAGGCTGAAATTTATCTTTCCTCGGGCACCTACTCCCTCACTTCTCCGTTTGAGTCCAATGCCTCATCGTCGGCGAAGTTCACCGTTCGCGGAGGCTACCCTTCAGACGCAACAGGCTGCTCCCTCGCAGGCCGCGACGCTTCCTTGAACGCCACAGTCTTTGACGGCGGCTCCGCTTCCCGCCTCTGGCTTCTCAGTCAGGGAACATTCTCTTTTGACGGAATTACGTTCCAGAACGCCAATTCATCTTCAGTCAACGCCGGCGGAGGAGCTTTCTTAATAACTTCCACAGTCACATTCACTTCCTGCACATTCTCAAAGAACAGTGCGGATCCCTATGGTACCACAGTCGATAAGGAGGCTAAGAACGCCGGTGGAGTGATGAATCTTGTGAAGAATGCGAATGTGACAATTGAAAACTGTAAGTTCGAGGCGAACTATGCGCGAAACGGCGGCTCCATAAACTCCGCCGACGCCACCTCGGTCCTCAATGTGAAGAACACCACATTCACGGGAGACTTCACCTACAACACCTCCGGCTCAGTCCAGTGCCAGAACGGCAAGCAGAACTTCGAAAACTGCACCTTCGAGAAATGTTACACTCTTGCAGGCACGGGCGGAGCGCTCCATATGGGAAACACCGGCAAAGTGACCGTCACGGGATGCACCTTCAAAGAGTGCGAAGCTGCTCACAATACACCTTGGACTTCTGCGGACGATAAGGTTATGGGCGGCGCCATTTCCGCAGAAAGCAGCGCTTGTCTCACCGTTGAAAGTTGCACTTTTGACGGGAATATGTCTTCAGGTGCGGGAGTCATTTTGGTCAAGAGCGGAAACGAAGTGGTCAAAATCAACAATTCCGTTTTCAAGAACAACAAGTGCGCGTCCAGAGGTCTTATCAATGTCAGCGGTCAATCAGTGACTTTCCTCAACAACTGCCGTTTCTTCGATAATACGAAGAGGACAAAATGGTGGGGCTCCGTGATTCACGGCGGTTCGCCTGCTGCAGTATGTATGAACAACTGCTCTTGCTACAATAACCTCACAACCGCTGAGGCTGCGTCCTCCGACAAAACCTTTTATTCCGTCTGCCTCAACCACGACGGATGGTTCATCGGCACCAACTGCACAATAATAGCCAACAACGACTTAGCGACCTACAGAAACAATAGCAGCACTAACGCCAATAAGGGCTACTGGTTCAACAGCATCCTTGCAAACGCACACGACAAAGGCCTTGCACTGAATTCTGCTGCGATGACTTCAGTAATCAACACCGCCAACTGCATCATCGGCCCTAAGATGACCTACACCGACGGCTACTGGACTGACTCCAACTCCACGGTTGACGAGAACATCCTCACCGGCTACGGCGCATCGTTCGACTCCTCAAAGCAGGTATGGCTCTGGAACGGCCCAGCCGACACCTTCACCAAGACCACCGAGTCCGCCGTCAAGGAAGCCCTCGAAGCAATGACTGACAACAACGGCAACACCACCTTGAACGCCGCCTTCGGCCCTGAGTTCGCAAAGTGGGTGGAAAGCCTCGGCGGTTTCACCAAAGACTGTCTCGGCAACACCAGAACCGCCTCAGGCACCTGGCCCGGAGCAATAGAAACCAAATAACCCAGTCTATCACTGCGGTATTTACTGTAAAGTTGTGCGCCAACCCCGTCCCGCGGGCAGTTGGCGCGCAATGTTTAAAAAATGCTCCGACTTGCGACATTATATGCCGGTTGTCGCGATTATTTACTAAATTTGCATAGATAATGGGTTAAGGCTTATGGCAAAAATACTTGAAGTTCGAAACAGCACAGCGGAGTTCCTGACATTTGTCGCGGAAGGACGTGAGGACGGCGTTCAGGTTGTATATAAAGACGAGACATTGTGGGCCACCCAAGTCGCGATGGGCGAACTTTTCGGAGTGGAGGCAAAGACTGTCGGCGTTCACCTCAAGAACATCTTTGCTGAGGGAGAACTGCCGGAGGATCGAACTACCCAAAAAATTGGGGTAGTTCAAATGGAGGGCACCCGCAGCGTAAACCGTGAGCCCATATTCTATAATCTGGATGCGATAATATCTGTCGGATATAGGGTTAACAGCATTCGCGCAACTCAGTTCAGACAGTGGTGCACCTATATTTTGAGACAGTATACTTTGCGGGGCTATGTGCTGGACCGTAAACGAATGGAAAACGGCAGTTTCATTGGAGAAGACTATTTCGAGCATCTGCTTTCTGAAATCCGAGAAATCCGTCTTTCCGAGCGGCGGCTTTATCAGAAACTTACCGACATTTATGCCACCGCGATGGATTATAATCCTGACGCTCCGACAACGCGTCTGTTTTTCAAAATGATTCAGAACAAAATGCACTATTCCGTGCATCAGCATACAGCAGCCGAACTCATAATGGAACGTGCGGATGCCGAAAAAGAGCATATGGGTCTCACCACATGGGAGAAAGCTCCTTTCGGGAAGATTGTAAAGGCGGATGTCGGAATTGCCAAGAACTATCTGAAGGAAAATGAATTGGAGGATATGGGGCACATAGTCTCTGCGGTTCTGGATTTTGCGGAAATGCGTGCAAAGCGTCACATCCCGATGACAATGGAAGATTGGTCCGCACGCATTGACGCCTATCTTGCAAGCGATGAAAGGCCTCTTCTTAAAGGCCCAGGTAAGGTTTCGCACGAAATGGCTATCGAACACGCCGAGACTGAATTCGAGAAGTACCGTATAGTTCAGGACAGAATTTTCCAAAGCGATTTCGACAGATTGCTCCGTCTCGAGGACACACTCAAGAATACAGATAGTTCACCCCGTCCCACGGACCCCAGTTCCGGAGCAATAGAAACCAAGTAGTTCAGTCCATCATCAACTGAAAATCGAGAGACTAAAGCCTCTCGATTTTCAGTTGATGGATATCGTAACAGTTGTCTTTCATACAAAGGAAAATGCTGACGAGGAAAGTCTCGCCGCCGGCCTTGAGATGCCCCAGCGCGTATTTCACGTTCGACTGGGCGGCCTTGTGGGTGATTTCGAAGGAGCGCGGGGAGTAGGTGTTGTAGAACGCCCTGAGAATCTGTTTCGCCTGAGACTTCGAGCAGGTGTTCGACTCCCCGAGAATCGAGATTTCTATGCTGTTTGAAAACCAGGCTGAAAGTTTTTCCGCGTCTCCGTTGCCCAGATATTTGGAAATCGGGACGAAAACATCGAAGGAACCCGCCTGAGTCTGCGTGAGGCTCATTGTGGACGCGCTGGAAACGCTCCCGAGGGATGAGACGCGCACAAGAGTCTGAGCCCCAGCGTTTTGCGCTCCAAGGCCCATCAAAATCGCGGCTGCAACGCCGCAGAATCCTATTTTTCTCGTACTTGTCATAATCAAATTTCCAAAGCGGATTGCTCTCTTATCAAATACTGAGCCAAGATCCCTTTTCGTCCCGCCGGAGTTCTCAAAATCCCCTTTTTTACACATACGGACTTTTTCATTAAATTTGCAGGTTGTTTTGGTTTTTCCGGGGCAAGATGAGACTCCCCGGGGCAGATACGGCAGAAAATTATGGAAAAGAAATATCTCAGCAACAGGACATTCTGGTGGATATTCGCCTTGGGAGCCGCCCTTGTGGTGGGACTCGCTGCGGCGGTCCTCTCGCTTCCCTACGGCACTGAAACCGCGGCCCGGCTGGCCTCCCGCGGCACCGAGCGGCGTATCGCCCTGATGGACAAATACATAAACGAAGTCCTCGAAATGAAGGACTACGATCCCGAGACCCAGCCCCTGAAAGACATCCCGCAGGACATCGTAATATATAAATATGTATGCGACACACTCCAGGCCTGGTACAACCAGTTCACCGAAATCAACGACGACATAAGTTCGAAACTCATTTTCTCCCGGGTGACCCCTTCTCCGAACCGGCTCTATTCGCCTCTGAACAAAGCTGGCGAGGATGTGACCTACGTGAATATGGGCCCGAAATGGTACCTCATCAAGGCCGTGCGGGGCGACAGACAGACAGTTGTAATCGCCGGGCTTGAAATTCGCAACACTCTGGTTGAGAAGCATATAGGGGTAAAGAACAGCATAAACCCCGCTCTTGGAATCCGCGGGCGCTACAGCATAGTCCCTCTTTCGGAGGAAAGCGGAACGGCGGTGACAGTGGGCGGAAAACCCGTGTTCAAAATCGCCGGCGACCTTGCCGGGAATATGGACGAGGCCATCGACTTCTCGCTTTTCTCGCCCCTCGTGTATGCCGACGGTCCGGTTTTCACTTCGCTCGGAGTGCTCCTGCTTCTGAACACCCTTCTGACTCTGGCGCTTCTCGCGGTATACCTTCTCCGTCAGAAAAGCGTCCGCTGGCTCCGCACCAGCGCTCATCCCCGCCGCAACATTCTCCTTTACGGAGTGGGGGTGCTGCTTCTCTCGGTCGGAGCGATGACATATATCCACTTCACCCTCAAGAGCATAATTTTCAACTCCAGCCTTTCGCTGAATTTTCTCCGCTGGGGGTCGAACTGGTGGTATTCTCTTCTGACTTTCCTTTCCTACATTTTCCTCATCATATTCACCCTGTTTCAGTTTTTTAGCCTGAAACTTGTCGTCGCGGAGTTCGTCGGAAAGAAAATAAGAACCCGCTCTGTGGTCTGGGCCGTGACTTTCGCCGTGATTTGCGCGCTGTATATGACCGTGGTTTCTGCGGTTTACGGCTTTCAGAAGGAGGAAAGGCGCATCTGGGGCTGGGCGGACAGGCTTTCAATCGAAAGGGACCTGGGGCTTGAGATGCAGCTGCTGGGCGTGGAGGACGCAATTGCCTCGGACCCTGTGATTGCGATGCTCATCACGAAAGACGACTGCGAAAGGTCCCTCACCAACCGAATTACCGAGACCTGGCTGAGCCGTCCTTCGCAGACAAGGGACATTTCCGTTGTAGTCATCCGGGACGGCGACCGGGGTGGAAGACGTTTTTTTGACGATGTAATATCTTCAGGCACACAGATTTACGACAATTCCCACTTCTTCTGGTGCGAAAACGCCTCCGGGAAGGACGGCTACACAGGAGTCTTCATCTACGAGAGCGAGGACGGGGCGAGAAACCGTCTTCTCGTGAACATTTCCGACACCCACGACAACGAACTCTACGGCTACAGGAGCATACTCCCGCGAAATTCCGGCATCAGCTCCGGCAGCATCCCGGCTTTCTATTCATACGCCAAATATCAGGGCGGACGCCTTAAATCCTCCCGCGGAAACTACCCTTATCCTACTGTGACAGACCACGTTGCGCAGCTGATGACGGGTGACGGAGGCCACAGCCACTTCCGCTACAAGGACTACCAGCATTTCTGCTCGGAAGTGGGCAGCGGAGAAATCGTGGTGATCTCACGCCCCGAGAGGAAAGTCACCTCCTACTTCACCTCGTTCTCCCTCACATTCCTTGTAACATTCGTGCTCATCTACCTTCTCCGCAAGGACCGCAAACGGGAAAGAAAGGAAAAGAACCACCTCAGGACAAAGATTAACCTGCTGGTAATCACATCGCTTACCCTTACCCTTGCGGCGATTTCCTTTATAAGCGTCATCTTCGTCTATGAACGAAACCAGATGAATATGACAAGGCTTATGTCCGGAAAAATCACCACAGTGCAGTCTCTGCTGGAGAAAAGATGCCAGTATGCCGGGTCTTTCCGCGACCTCCAGAACCCCGGGTTCTATGCGAGCCTTTCGGAGTTCGGACAGATAACTCAGTCTGACATAACACTTTACACCCCTTCGGGCAAAGTTTTCAGCAGCACCGCTCCCGAGCTTTTCGAGGGGCTGGTGGTAGGAAGCCGCATCAATCAGGACGCTTTCTACAACATAATGAAGTTGAGCCAGAGCTACTACATCCACAAGGAAGAGATTGCAGGAAGGAGTTTCTACGCTCTCTACGCTCCGGTTTTCAACTCCGCGGGGAACCTCATTGCGATTGCCGGGTGTCCGTACACTGGCAGCGACTACAATTTCAAGAGCGAGGCGGTGCTTCACGCGAGCCTCATCGTGTGCCTGTTCTTCACACTGCTCTTGTTCTCCATCTGGATAAGCTCCGTGGTCACGGACAATATGTTCCGTCATCTTTCGAAACTGGGCCAGAAGATGGACTCCGTGGATATCAACAATCTTGAGGAAATCAAATACAAGGGGAACGACGAAATTTCGGCGCTCGTGGTGGCCTACAACAGGATGGTGCGGGCGCTTTCCGAGAGCAGCCGCCAGCTTGCAGAGGCCGAGAGGGACAGCGCGTGGAAGGAAATGGCCCGTCAGGTAGCCCACGAAATCAAGAATTCGCTCACTCCGGTGAAGCTCAAGATGCAGAAACTCGTGCGCTGGAAGGAAACCGGGCGCGAGGACTGGAACACCAAGTTCGACGAGACGGCAAAGGCCATCCTGGAGCAGGTGGACGTGCTTGCGGACACCGCGAACGACTTCTATGCCATCGCGCGCATCGGCGACCCTGTGACCGATGTGGTGGACCTGGATGAAATCCTGAGCGAGCAGGTGACCCTCTTTGACAACAGGGAGGATGTGGAACTGACTTATATGGGCATCCCTCAGGCAAGGGTCATCGCCCAGAGAACGCATATAATCCGTGTGCTGGTGAACCTCATTACCAACGCCATCCAGGCAATCGAGGCTCGGGAGAAGCTCCAGGAGGAGGCCGGAGAGGCTGTGGAGAAGGGCCGGGTGCTCATCTGCCTGCGCAATTCAGCCGATGAAGGGTTCTACGACATCGTGGTGGACGACAACGGAACCGGCGTTTCGGAGGCGAACCTTGTGAAGCTCTTCACCCCGAACTTCACGACAAAGAGCAGCGGCACCGGGCTCGGGCTCGTCATCAGCCGGAGCATAGTGGAGTCCTGCGGCGGAACGATTTCCTACAAGCGCTCCTTCGCTCTGGGCGGCTCCTGCTTCACGATCCGTCTTCCTAAATATGAGGGATAGACCCGCGTGAGTTTGGGAAGGTGGCGCCCGTCTGATGAAATGGGCATTTGATTGAATTTTAATGGAAAAGTTATGATAATTTTGGTCGCTACAGATGATGAGCTCTCTCTTGCGAAGAGGCATCTTTCCGAATATGAAATAGTTAAAACTGGGGTCGGCGCCGGAAATGTAATCCGCACCTGCTCTGAGCTTCTCTCTCGCCCGGGGATAGGGAGCGAGAAGGTTGTCAATGTGGGCTTTTGCGGGAGCAATTCCATCCCGGTCGGAAGCGTCGTGAAGGTGAGCGAGACTTTCCGCCTTATGGACAATGTGGTGGAATTTACGGACTGGCGGAACGGCTACCGTTTCTGCGAGGACGGCGTTCCCTGCTACACCTCCAACTCCTTCGTCCTCAAGACCGATATAACCGTTCCCTGCGCCTTCGATATGGAGCTCAACTACGTGGCGGCGTTCCCTCAGATTCCGCTCGTGGGGGCGGTGAAAATCGTGAGCGACAATCTGTGTCTGGACAAATACGAGCACAGCATCCGCCACTCCGAAGCCGAAACCTGGGACGAGGTCCGCAGAATCTTGGAGAAACTGTAATCGGGGATATATTCCCACCGGTGACCTATTATATTAAGGAATGCTCCTTTCGGGCAGAAAGATAATGATTATGAAAGACGATAAAACTCAGGTCGAGAGCTTTACATTCGACCACCGCAAAGTCAAGGCGCCGTATGTGCGCCGCTGCTGCGTTCAGAACGGCCCCCAGGGCGACAAGGTCACGAAATTTGACCTCCGCTTCTGTCAGCCGAACCGCGAGTGCCTCCCTACGGCAACTCTCCACGGCCTGGAGCACCTTCTCGCAGAGAACCTCCGCCGCCACATCGACGGGGTCATTGATCTCAGCCCGATGGGGTGCCGCACGGGCTTTTATGTCACCGCCTGGGGCGAAAGGAGCGTGGGGGAGATGAGGGCGGCGCTTCTGCTCGCTCTTGAGGATGTTCTCGCGGCGGAGGAAATCCCTGCTGCGAACGAAATCCAGTGCGGAAACTACCGCGACCTTTCTCTCGAAGGGGCGAAGGAGGCGGCCCGCAAGGTGCTCGCCGAGGGTTTTTCGCTTGATCCGTTCGAGAGGATAGTTTGAGATGAAAATTACGCTGCTTACCGTCGGGAAGACCGACAAGGACTGGGTGAAGGCCGGGATGGACATATATTCCGGTAGGCTCAAGCACTACACCTCCTTCTCTCTTGTGGAGATCCCGGAGCTCAAGAAGGTCTCCGCTCTTACGCGCGAGCAGATTAAGGAGAAGGAAGGGGAGCTGATCCTAAAGAATGTGCGGCCGACAGACGATGTGATTCTTCTTGACGAGCGGGGCAAGCTCTACTCTTCTCTTGAGTGGGCGGGCGAAATCGAGCGGAAGATTTCCGGCGGGGCGGCGCGCGACATTGTCTTTGTCATCGGCGGCGCCTACGGCTTCAGCCCCGATGTTTACGCGAGGGCAAATTCGCTGATTTCGCTTTCCAGGATGACTTTTTCGCATCAGATGGTCAGGGCGATTTTTCTTGAGCAGCTATACAGAGCTTTTACGATAATTAAAGGTGAGCCTTATCATCATGAGTAACCTTGGGTGGCACAGTGAGTTAGGGTTTGGGGCGGTTTGGGGGCGAAAAAAAGTTGCAAAAAAAGTTGAAAAAAGTTGCGAAAAAATTTGCAGGTAAAGAAAAAAGGCGTAC
>CAVAMP010000034.1:0-23764 GCA_963589825.1 Flexilinea sp.
TATAATATGGTTTCAGAGCTCATAGCCAAATACTTATGGTTGATGCAGACCGTGCTGGACGCGGGGGCTGGGGGCATCGGCCTGGAGGAAATCTCCTCGAAGTTCGAGCGGAGGTTTTCCGAGACTCTCACCCGCCGCACCTTCATAAACTACAAGGATGCGGTGCAGGAGGTTTTCGGAGTGGGGATAGTCTGCGACCGCAGCACCAACACCTACCGCATCGACCCGGGCAACCGTCTGGGCGGAAGCGGCGCGGCGCAGTGGCTCATAGACAGTTTCACTGTGAACTCCCTGCTGGAAAAGGGCCAGGAGTCGCTCAGCGGACGGATTGAGGTGGAAACCATCCCTTCGGGGCAGAGTTTTCTCACTCCCGTTATGGAGGCGATGCTCGAGAGCAGGGTCATCCGTATTGAATACCGCAAATACTCAAGCGAAGCCCCGGAAGCTCTCACCGTGAAGCCCTACGCCCTCAAGGAGGACAAGCGGAGGTGGTATCTCTACGGCTTCTGCATCGAAAGGGACGCCCTTCGCTGCTATTCCCTCGACAGGGTGCTCTCCCTTGAAAAGACAGGCGAGAGTTTCACTTTCCCCTCTTCATTTGACCTCAGCGCCCTTCTTGCCACATCATTCGGCACCTACATCCCACGCGAGGGCGAAAAGGGTTGCACGGTGGAGTTCCGCTGCAAGGAGGTGCAGGCGAAATATATCGCCGACCTTCCTCTCCACCACAGTCAAAAAATGCTCAGGAAGGACGGAGAATGGACATATTTTTCTATTTTTGTGAGCCCGGACAGCGACGACCTCTATTTTGAGCTCCGAAAATACGGTCCGCGCATCGAGGTTCTCTCCCCCCGGAAGGTTCGGGACAGGCTTCGCAGCGATGCAGAAGACGTGGCGAGGATGTACCGGGGAAGGGTTATGTAGGGATTCGCCCTGTGGCCCCTGAATAAAGGGAGTCCCCTCCGGAACGGGCAGGATAAAGGAAAGAAAACATATATCAAAATGAGTAAACATACTAAAAAAATCATCGCAATTTGGGCTCTGATTATCGTCGGAGCCGCAGTCTGCATCACTATGGGAACATTATCAAAAGACAAGGAAAACTCCGGAGAGTTCATCGGAAGGAGCGAAATAGAGGTTAAGGACTCTGTTATGACTCCGGAAGTTATGCTTTCTCTCGGAAGGCTCTCGGACCCCCAGGTCTCCCCCGACGGAGGGAGGCTTCTCTACGGAGTTTCCTACACTTCAATCGAGAGGAACCGCTCCTGCCGCAACCTCTATATCAGCAACTTGGATGGCTCTGACCCCGTTCTTGCGACCCGCAGCGGACAGAGCATCAGCAACGCCCGCTGGAGCGCTGACGGGCGGAAAGTCGCCTTCCTTATGGGCGGACAGATCTACTCGGCGAAAGTAACCCGCAAAGGCACCCTCGGCAAATTCCACAAGATGAGCGACGTCCCTGGAGGAATCAGCGAATTCAAGTTCTCCCCCGACCAAAGCCAGCTCATCTACATCACCTCCGTACCCGGAAGAGTAAAGACCCCGGGGCAGATCTACTCCGACCTTCCCAAGGCCGAAGCCTTTGAGACCCAGACTCTTATGTACCGCCACTGGGACCACTGGACAGAGGAAATCCCCCACAGTTTCGTCGCGACATTCGACTGGAAAAAGGGCCTCGGGAACTCTTTTGACATCCTCGGAAGCGAGGGTGCGGAGGACGGAGGAGTGTCTCCTTACGAACTTCCGACCGAGCCGTTCAGCGGCCTTGAGGAGCTGGACTGGAACCCTGACGGAGTGAGAATAGCCTACTCCTGCCGCAAAAAAGAGGGAAAAGATTACGCATTCTCAACTGACACGGAGATTTACATCTATAATGTACAGAGCGGCGAGTGCATCCGCATCCCTATGGACGGAGGATATGACACCACCCCTTCTTGGAGCCCCGACGGAAAACGCCTTTGCTGGATTTCGATGGAAAGGGACGGCTATGAAGCTGACAAACAGAGGCTTATGGTTGCGGAAATTGACGGAATGAAGGTGGTTTCAGTCAAGGAACTTTCCGGGAATTTCAAATACAATGTTGCTTCTCCCGCTTGGGACGCAGACTCCGAGCACATCTGGTTCAACGCCCTTGCAGAGGGTCTGCAGGCCATCTGGTGTGCTGACCTCGAGGGAAATGTCACCCGCAAGACCGCCGAAGACAAGTGGTACGACTTCGACACCCCGTTCCATATAACCCGCGATGGCGGAAAAGAGACGCTTTACACGACCTGGCAGAGTATGGACTTCCCCACCGAGGTTGTGGCTATTGAGCCTGAAAATCAGACATATACAAAAGTTACCGACGAAAACGGACACATTTTCTCCCAGCTTAGGGAGCATCGCACCGAGGCGCGACAAATCAAGACCGTTGACGGAAAGGATATGCTGACCTGGGTGCTTTTCCCGCCTGAGTTTGACCCAGCCAAGACCTACCCTGCCATCGAAATCTGCCTCGGAGGCCCTCAGGGGACACTGAGCCAGAGCTGGTCCTACCGCTGGAACTACCGCCTTATGTGCGAGCAGGGCTACGTGGTAATCCTTCCGAACCGCCGCGGAACAACTGCCTTCGGACAGGAGTGGTGCGAGCAGATTTCCGGAGACTACTGCGGGCTCAACATCCAGGACTATCTGGTGGCTGCGCGCGAGATGAAAAAGGAACCGTACATCGGCAAGATGGCGGCCTGCGGTGCAAGCTACGGCGGATATTCGGTCTATTACCTTTGCGGAGTGCACGGAAACACCTACGACGCGTTCATAGCCCACGCCGGAATCTTCAACCAGGAGCAGATGTATATGGAGACCGAGGAGATGTGGTTCCCGACCTGGGACAACGGAGGCGCTCCGTGGGACGAAAACCCGACGGCGAAAAGGCACTACGCTTCTTCTCCTCACAAGCTCATCCGCAACTGGCACACCCCGCTTCTCGTAATCCACGGAGGAAGCGACTTCAGGGTGCCGTACGACCAGGGAATGGCCGCCTACAACTGCGCGCAGATGATGGGAGTGCCTTCGGAGCTGATTGTGTTCCCAAGCGAAAACCACTGGATTCTGAAGCCTCAGAATGCGCTTTTCTGGCACAGGAGCTACTTTGACTGGCTGTCAAAATGGCTGTAAATAATTTCAAATGGCCTCAAAAAGGCCATAATCAAAGCCCCCGGGGAGCTATAGTCAAATAAAATTGCTACATTTGCGGTCTTTGCGCTCAGTGCGCAGGATATAAGAACATATACAAAACATTAACAAACATAAAAATCTAATCATTCGATGAAGAATTTTGTTGAGGAACTGAAGTGGAGAGGTATGATCCAGGACATTATGCCGGGAACTGAAGAGAAACTTATGGAAGGCCCTACAGCCGCATACGTGGGAATCGACCCAACCGCCGATTCTCTGCACATCGGTCATATGGTCAGCATTATGATTCTCAAGCACTTCCAGAACTGCGGACACAAGCCCCTAGCTCTTGTGGGAGGCGCAACCGGAATGATCGGAGACCCTTCAATGAAGTCTCAGGAAAGGAATCTTCTGGACGAGGAAACTCTTTCTCACAATGTCGCCTGCATCAAAAAGCAGCTTTCCCGTTTCCTTGATTTCGAGTCCGGCGCAGCAAATTGCGCGGAGCTTGTGAACAACTACGACTGGATGAAGGGATGGAGCTTCCTTGATTTCACCCGTGACATCGGAAAGCACATCACCGTCAACTATATGATGGCGAAGGACAGCGTCAAAAAGAGGCTCTCAAGCGAGTCCCGCGAGGGTATGTCCTTCACCGAGTTCACCTACCAGCTCCTTCAGGGCTACGATTTCCTCTATCTCTATGAGCACAAGGGCTGCACGCTCCAGATGGGCGGCGCAGACCAGTGGGGAAACATAACAACCGGCTCCGAGCTCATCCGCCGTATGCTTGGCAAGGAAGCCTACGCGCTCACCTGCCCTCTTATCACAAAGGCCGACGGAGGCAAGTTCGGAAAGACCGAGAAGGGCAACATCTGGCTCGACCCGGAAAGGACCTCGCCGTATGAGTTCTACCAATTCTGGCTCAATGTAAGTGACTCTGACGCAGAGAAATACATCAAAATCTTCACGATGCTCTCAAGGGAGGAAATCGAAGAGGCGATTGCCGCCCACAGGGAGAATCCGGGCGCACGCTCCCTCCAGAAGCTCCTCGCAAAGGAAGTGACCACTATGGTTCACGGCGAGAAAGAGTACGAGAACGCAGTCGCCGCCTCAGGCATTCTCTTCGGCAATGCCACCTCAGACCAGTTGAAAGCCCTTGACGAGAGGACTTTCCTCCAGGTTTTCGACGGAGTGCAGACTTTTGAGGTTCCGTCTTCAAAGCTTCCGTGCAACATAATCGACCTTCTCGCAGTTGAGACCGCAGTCTTCCCGTCCAAGGCCGAGTGCCGCAAGATGATTCAGGGCAACGGAGTGAGCATCAACAAGGAGAAAGTCACCGACATCGCCGCCCAGATCGGCACGGAGTCCGTCCTCGACGGCAAGTACATCCTCGCCCAGAAAGGCAAGAAGAATTACTTTATAATTAAAGTAGTTGAGTAACCAATCAAGCACGCGAAGAGGCTCCCTGCCGCGGCGAGCGATCCGCTTTATGGCGGAAAACAGTTTAAACTGTCCGCAAAAGGACAGTATATTGTAGTGTTTTATGAAAAAAATGTTGACAGCGTCAATGGCTCTTCTGTCTGCATTGTGCTTCAGTCTGAACGCCCAGTCCTATATGTCGCGGGCCGAAAGGTTCTGCGCGGATTCCGTGTGCCGCTACATCAGCAATCTCCACACTTCAGTATATTGGCTTGATGGGGGAAGCCGCTATTTCTATTACTCAGTAGAGACTGAGGAAGGAAAAAACTGGTGTCTTGCCGACACGAAAAAGAACTCCCGGGAATATTTTCCCTCCCGCGAGGCTCTTTCCCGGAGGATGGAAGTGCTCGGACTTTCGGAAAAGAAAGACAAAATGAACTGGGGCGGCAGGGACTACCGCAAAAAATACAGCGCCGACAGCCTCTTCTACATCTGCGCTATCGGAGATGACCTTGCCCTGAATAAGAGTTCTAAAACCTCTACCCCCCCCCAACAGCCTTCTGACAGCTGCGAGAGCACGATTCTAAGCCACGACGGAGAGAATTTCCGTTCGTTCGCATCCGGAGGAAACCGTCCGAGAACCTCGGACATAAAAGGGAAAATCGGCTACCCGATCGGAGGATGGATTGGCAAAAGCCACTCCTACCTTGCCATCCGCGAGGATAACCGCAGCGTGGGTACGCTGACTCTTGTGGACAACCTCGCCGAGCCCCGTCCGAAGCCCCGGACCTACAAGTTCGCAATGCCCGGAGACAGGGATGTTTCCCGTTTCGAGGTCTTTCTCGCCGACGCCGACAGCGCCGCTCTCTACCATCTTCCCCTCGAGAGATTCGCCGACCAGATTATCCTTCTTCCGAGATGGAGAAACTTCCAGTGCAGCGACACTTCCGCTTTTCTGCTCCGCCTCTCAAGGACGAGGGACACGCTTGACCTTGTTCGAATTGACGCGAAAAGCCGCAAGGTAACAACAATAATCTCAGAAGTCTGCAAACCGCACCTCAACGAACAGCTTTTCGACTACCACGTCCTCAACAACGGACGGGACATCCTCTGGTGGTCCGAGCGCAGCGGAAAAGGGCGGTGGTATCTCTATTCGGGAGACGGGAAACTGCGGAATCCCCTTAGCCGCGAAGACTTTGTCAGCGGAGCGATCGTAAAAATCGACACGCTCGGGCGCAGCATAATCTTCGAGGGCTACGGCAAAGAAAAGGGAGTCAATCCTCACTACAAATTCTACTACAGGGCATCCTTTGACGGAAAGAAGCCGCCGGTGCTGCTGACCCCGGGAAACGGCGAACACTCAGCCACCCTCTCCCCCGACGGGAAACTGCTCTTCGACTCCTGGTCAAGGATGGACATGCCTCCGAGACATCAGATTTGCGATCTTCGGGGACGCGTTCTGATGGAACTTGAGAGGGCGGATGCCTCAAGACTCACCGCAAAGGGATGGAAAGCGCCCGAGGTGCTGGAACTCTTTGCGGCAGACTCTCTCACGAAACTCTACGGAGTCGTCTATCTTCCTTCGGAGATTGAGAAAGGGAAGAAATATCCTATAATAAGCAATGTCTATCCGGGTCCACAGACAGACCTCGTGCCCCAGGCGTTCACTCCCGACGACAACGGGAACGCATCTCTGGCGGACCTGGGGTTCATAGTCGTGAATTTCTCCTACAGGGGAAGCTGTCCCCTCAGAGGCAGGGACTTCTACTCCTACGGCTACGGAAACCTAAGGGACTATGCCCTTGAGGACGACTACGCCGTCATAAGACAGGTGGGCGAAATCTATCCTTTTGCAGACCTCAGCCGGGTGGGCATCTACGGACACTCCGGAGGCGGATTTATGGCTGCGGCAGCCATTCTCTCCAGACCGGACTTCTACAAGGTGGCCGTTTCAGCCTCCGGCAACCACGACAACAACATCTACACCCAGTGGTGGGGCGAGTCGTTCCACGGCGTAAGGCAGGTTAGAGACAGCCTCGGAGGAGTGAACTTCGAGTGCAGAATCCCGACAACCATAGAGCTGGCGGGAAACCTCAGGGGCAAACTGCTTCTGATTACAGGCGATGTCGACGACAACGTCCACCCCGCGAGCACATTCCGCCTTGCCAACGCTCTGATAAAGAACCGCCGGCGGTTCGATATGCTGGTTGTCCCCGGGGTGGACCACGGCCTGGGAGACGACTACTACCAGAACGTCATACGCTACTATTTTGTCGAGAATCTTCTGGGGCTTGAGCAACACGACACGGATATAGTCACACATCAATAGGAGTCAGAATATGGGGACAAAAGGAATACATACGGCATTGGGAATTTTCATCGCGCTGACTCTTCTGCCGGCTCTTTTCCCGGAGAAACTTTCCGCTCAGGGAAAGGAGAAAATCACCGTAAGCGGAGTCGTGAAAGACAGCGGCGGAGAACCCATTACGGGGGCGTCCGTTCTGGAAGTGGGCACGAAGAACGGGGTGACTACCGGATTTGACGGAGACTACCGCCTCGAAGTCACCAGGGGGAACACCGTCAGAGTGACTTTCCTCGGTTTTGAGGATGTGGAATTCACCGCTGAGAAAGACCGCTGTGACATTGTACTTTACGAAGCCTCGACCCAGCTCGACCAGGTGGTGGTGACCGGTTACTCGAACGTGGAACTGAGAAAAAGCACAGGAGCCGTGGGCGTAGTCAAGATGGACGAAATCAAGGATTCCCCGCTCAAAAGCATAGACCAGATGCTTCAGGGACAGCTTGCGGGAGTGAGCGTCACGGCCACATCCGGGCGCCCCGGAGAGGCGGCGAAAGTCAGAATCAGGGGAACCAACACCATAACCGGCAACGCCGAGCCGCTCTGGGTCATCGACGGAGTGCCTCTGCAGAAAGACACGCCTGAAATCAACTCCAGCCAGATTTCCTCCGGCGACTTCGACAACATCTTCGCCACCGGCATCGGCAGCATAAACCCGAACGACATCGAAAGCATCACGGTGCTCAAGGACGCGTCCGCAGCGGCAATCTACGGTTCCCAGGCATCCAACGGAGTCATCGTCGTCACAACCAAGCACGGAGAGGCGGGAGAAACGGCGGTGAGCTATATGGGATCCGTTTCCCTTCAGACAAAACCTTCCCGCTCCGCCGACCTTATGAACTCCCGCGAAAAACTCGCTTGGGAGCAGGAGCTCTGGGATGAATTCTCCGAGGCGGGATATGCGAGCGGGGGATATTTCCCGAGAGTGGGAATAGTGGGACAGATTCGCGGAGGATACGGAGAATATGCGGGTCTGAGCACACAGCAGCAGAACGAGATAATCGAGCAGCTGGGGTCCCAGACCACCGACTGGTTCGCCGCCCTTTTCCGCAACACAGTCTCCACCTCCCACCACATTTCCATCTCCGGAGGTTCTCCGAAGATGACCTACTATGTCTCCGGAGGCTACAGCTACAACAACGGCATCGTAGTGAAGACCGACTCCAGATCCACAAGCCTCAACGCGAAAATCGACACGCGCCCCGCCAAGTGGATGAAGCTCGGCATTTCCACGGATTTCTCCTACCAGAAAGCCAACGCCCCTTCGAGCAGTGTGGACATGTTCAAGTACGCCTATTTCGCAAACCCTTACGAAAAGCTCTACAACGAGGACGGAAGTTATGCCGCCGACAAGACCTGGTTCACTCTCGGCGCGGCGAATTCCATGAGCTACAAGACCAATATCCCCGAAGAAGGGTTCAACCTCATGAGGGAAATCAACGAGACTTCGAGCCTCAACACCTCAACATCCTTCACCATTCAGGGAAATACGACCATAGACATCTGCAAAGGGCTTAATTTTACAGGATTAGCCTCATTTTCATACTACGGCGACCTCTCGGAGAACATTAACGGGAAAGGCACATACGCGGCATACGAGGACCGCCCGTTCGAGAATAACTACTATTCCACAAGGCAGTACGGATCCATCTTCCAGCAGGTCACGAACAACACTTCCTGGCTGCTCCGCGGGCAGCTCAACTACGGACAGACCTTCGCCGACATCCACTCCCTCAGCGCAATCGCAGGAGCGGAAGTGAGAAGCTCGTACGCAAAATCCGTCTATTCCAAGAGATACGGCTATGACTCCGTCACAGGCAACCACTCCACTCCCCTTTTCCCGTCCACGTCCTCGGACGGGACCATAGACTACGAAAAACTGGTGAGCCTCGGTAACATCCTTGACGGCAACACCGGGCAGAGCATCACCGAGAACGCCTTCGCTTCGTTTTACGGGACTCTGACCTATACGCTCCTTGGGCGTTACATCCTCAGCGGAACAGTCCGCAGCGACGGATCGAACAACTTCGGAAGCAACCAGCAGTTCAACGCCAACTGGTCCGTCAGCGGAGCCTGGAACATAGACCGGGAACCTTGGATTGCAAACACAGTGATGTCGAAGGTTTTCAGCACTCTTTCCCTTCGAAGCGGCTTCGGATACACCGGAGGCGTGAACAAGACCGTGCTGCCGGTTCTTGTGATGCAATATAACTCGACCTACAGGAGCACAGACGACGATTTCTACCGGATGGGATACATACAGAAAGCCCCAAACCCGAACCTTCGTTGGGAAAAGAACCGGACATTCAATGTGGGGATGAATATGGGCTTTCTCAATGACAGGATTATGGCGGAGGTGTCCTACTACCGCAACAAGAATCTCGACCTCGTGACTGCGGTGAAGGTGGCGAGCACCACCGGTTTCACCACCCAGTCATACAACACCTCAGAGCAGGTCAACAACGGTACGGAGCTTTCGCTCAGCGCCGTGGTTCTCAAAATAAGGGACTGGAGGTGGAG
This sequence comes from Flexilinea sp., assembly GCA_963589825.1. Classification (GTDB taxonomy): domain Bacteria; phylum Bacteroidota; class Bacteroidia; order Bacteroidales; family UBA932; genus Cryptobacteroides. Next base: position 9,458 of record CAVAMP010000034.1, read on the forward strand.
GATTACCGCAAACATAGCATACAACTACAACGAGCTCACCAAATACCACTCTCCGACCAACTCTCTCTCCGGAGAGATGTATGTGGGCTACCCTCTCGGCAAGATATTCACGGCAAAGACCTCGGGGATTGACCCGGAGACCGGAGTATACAAGTACATTCTCCGTCCGGATGTGGTGATTTCCAAACAGGAGGATTACAGGAAATACCAGTACTACCTCTATTATGTCGGGACATCCAACGCCCCGTGGACCGGAGGGTTCTCCACGACGCTCTCCTACCGGAGATTTTCGCTCAATGTGGTCGGGAACTGTTCGCTGGGCGGAAAAATAGTGAACAACATCACAAGCCCCGCAAGCTACACCGGAGCAGGAGATGGGGCTACGGAGTCAATCCCTACGACTCTGAACGACCTCTACCGCAACCACCTCAATGTCACCCGCGGCGTCACTCACCGCTGGACAAAGGAAAATCCGATAACGGACGGATATCCCCGCCTTATAGACGCATTCGGAGAGAAAATCAGGAACAATGCGGGGCAATACCTCACACAGACTATGCCTTACAACAGCACTCTGGCGAACTGCGTGCTTCTGGAGGACGTTTCCTACCTTAAAATCAGTTCCATATCCCTTTCATATTCATTCCCGGAGAAATGGATCAGAAAGGCGTATATGAAGGGGCTCAGCCTGAGTTTCCTTATGAACAACCTCTTCATCCTCACGAACTACTCCGGCATAGACCCGGAAACCCCGGGGGCCGTTTACCCCCAGAGCCGTTCCTACTCCTTCAGTCTTACAGTAAGTTTTTAAACACCAGCGGATTATGAGACACGGAAAAACATATATGGCACTCCTTGCGGCAGCTCTCCTGTCCGTTCCTGCCTCCTGCACCAAGTTCCTCGACATAAAGCCGTACGGGGAGACCATTCCCGAGACGCCGGAGGAATTTTCCGCCCTGCTCCACAGCCACCTCGAAGAGTTCGACCAGGGCTGCGACAAGTTCTGGGGAGGGCCTTCAGACGCCTTCGACCTTGAGATGTACTCGGACAATTTCGAAACCTCGCTCACGAAATATCCCGACGGGAACAATATGGCTCTTTATATAGGGTCGCATCTTAACAACAAGCAGCAGAGCTACGAGAGGCTGTACGAGGTAATTCGCGACTGCAACATAGTCATCGGATACATAAGCGAGGACGGCACCACACTGAGCAACGACGTTCTCGGAACGGCTTACGCAATGAGGGGAGTCTGCTATTACAGGCTTCTTCGCGAGTACTGCGCCCCGTGCCGGGGGAATTCCGACGGATTGGGAGTTCCTCTGGTGACGGTCTTCGATATGGAGGCGCAGACAACGCGCAGCACCATCCGCGAAACCGTCTCCAGGATTGAGGCAGACTACCTCAAGGCAATTCAGTACGACATTCAGGACGAGGTGTACAGGTTCAACAGCGATGTTCTGGAAGCGCTTCTCGCACGGCTATACTTCTGGTCCGGGGACTACAGCAACGCAATCGTCTATGCCGGGAAAGTAATCGGGAAACATCCTCTTTCTTCCGGTGAGGAGTATAAGGAAATGCTCAACTCGCAATACACCTCCAAGGGCGAGGTGATTTTCAAAAGCGCCACTCTGCCTGACAACAGTCTCAGGGTTACGGTTTCAGGAGAGACTAAAATGCTTGATTACAGACCTGTCAGCAAGAGATTCGTCGACATTTTCACGGACGGGGAGAACGACATCCGCTACTCTCTTTCCCTTAAGAAGAGGACAAGCGTTAGGAAATTCCAGATGAGCATCAGAAGCTCCGAGATGCAGCTGATTCTCGCCGAGTCCTATTATCATCTGGGGCAGGAGAGCGAGGCTCTTGCGGCGCTGAACAGCCTAAGAAGCAAGAGAATAACCTCCGGCTATGTTCCCTACACCCTCGAAAGCCTGCCGGAGGTGAACACCGGCGAATATATCAGGACGGACGCGACCGGAAAAGAACTCACTCCGCTAATGAGCGCGATTCTCAACGAACGCCGGAAGGAACTTTACTGCGAGGGAGACCGCTGGTTCGAACTCAAGCGGAACGGCCGCCCGGAGTTCTGGGTGGCAAAACAGGGAAGAAAATACACCACCCGGCAGTTCATGTACACTTTCCCCCTCCCAATCGACGACATCCTGCTCGTTCCGGGGCTCATCCAGAATCCGGGATATGACGAGGCGGAATAAAAACTTGAAGATTATGAAAAAGACAGTCATCATCACGCTTTTGCTCCTCTGCGCAGCCGCAGGGCTCTCCTCATGCCGGCAGCCCAATGAGCTGCCGCCCCTTACCGACGGCTACGCCACCAAGTACATCCTCCCCGATCCCGAGGACCTCACCTCCGCCGAAAGGCAGACAATCACGGAGATGGAGGAAGAATATGAGAATGCTATCAAATAAACACCTTTTTTATTCACTTTTAATTATTAGCAGCAGCATTATGAAAAAGTTCATTTTTGCACTTGCAGCAGCCGCACTCGCTTTTGTCGGCTGCCAGAAGGCTTCCGAGGTCTCACTCCCGGAGCTTTCCTTCGAGACTGCCCTGCCCTCTGTAGTGGACGGCACGGCAACCTACACTCTTTCAACCTCCTACACCGGAGCGGAAACAGTCAAAGTCCCGGTAAAATTCACTTCCGCCGACGGTGCAGTCCTCGGAACTGACTACACGGTTTCAGCCGAGGAGTTCGTTCTGGGAGGCGAAAATAGCGTCACCGCCATCACTCTCACCCCGCTCGTTTACGGCAGCAAGAAGAGCGTAACCGCGACAATCAGCGTCCCTGACGGCTTCAAGGCAGGAAAATACTCTTCAAGCACCATCACCCTGAGCGACAAGATCGGCTATGTCTCCTTCAGCAGCAAGAAAGCCGTTATGACTGACGGGCTGACCATTCCGGTCAACATCTACAACGCTGAAGGCAGCGTCTGCAGGGTTGAGACCGCAACGGAAATCGAAGTCAGCGTGAACACCGAGAAATCCACTGCAGTCGAAGGAACAAACTTCAAATTCAGCAACGGTGCAAAGGCCACCGTCGATGCCGGAAAAAACAGCGGCAACATCGCTCTTGAGATGGTCGGAGATCTTGACGAGAGCCACAACACCATCGTTCTCGACCTCAAGAACGGAGCGAAATTCGGCGAAGGCCAGTACACCCAGATAACGGTTCAGATTGCAGGCTCAGCGTGGAAACTCCTCAGCGGCAAATGGGTCATCAAGGAAATTGTCGATTCTTTGCAGGAATTCTATGACTATGCTATGGAAACTGCAGAAAGCATGGCCGGATATCCGGCATTCAACCAGAATGACAGCTTCACTCTCAACTTCGAGACAGGAGAGTTCATTCCGGATTTCAAGTCAAGCCTCAAGAACTATTTCGTGGGCAAGAGCAACTTCACAAGCTGCGGAGAGCCTATGGACTGGCCGAACGCGAACACAAAGAAGGGCTATAACATCCAGTTGGGTATGAGCCGCGGATATAAGGCAAAAGTAATCGAACTTGACAATGTGAACAGGTATTTCAGCGAAACTGCAACGAGTGAAAGCAAACTTGCCTATGTCGGGCTCTATCTTGACGATGACGGAACCCTCAGGATGTTCATCATCGACCACGAGTCCAGGTCATTCCTCCTCAATTCAGCAGAAAGCTGGGGCGGTGTCGATTATCTGTACAACAGCTGCGTACGTCCGACAGCCAATCTGTCACAGGTTGGCTTCGAGGTTGATTTCACCAAGGCGAACAACTAGCTGAAAGCAATTCAAAAACTGAAGAAGACTCCAAGGATATGTCAAAAAACATATCTCTGGAGTCTTTCCTTTTTAAAGTTTTTCAATTATGCATTTTTACATTATGTAAAATTTCATACATTATTACTGTGAACTTCCCCTTTTTATTAAGGAGTGGTTACCACAAAATGATTATCATCTTATGATTATCATAATATGATAAAAATTTGTTACCTTTGCAGAAAAATCGAAGTGATATGAATCCTTTTGTTACCAACGGATATGCAGGTGCCGAATATTTCTGCGACAGAGTGGATGAGACCCGCGTGCTCACCGAGCAGCTTTGCAACGGCAACAATGTAGCTCTGATGTCTCCGCGAAGATATGGGAAAACGGACCTTATCAGACACTGTTTTGCTCAGAAAGAAATCCGTGACAATTATTATACATTCATAGTCGACATCTACTCCACAAAGTCACTCGCCCAGATGACCGAAAGGATGGGAAAAGCTATTCTGGATGTTCTGAAGCCGAAAGGGAAAAAAGTCTGGGATGTTTTCGTAGGCACCCTCACATCTCTCAAGACTTCAATCAGTTACGATGCCGCAGGGGTGCCTGTCTGGTCACTTCAGGTCGGGGACATAAAGAATCCTATGACGACTCTGGATGAAATTTTCGCCTACCTTCAGAAGGCTGAGAAACCCTGCCTTGTCGCGATAGATGAATTTCAGCAAATCCGAAAATACGAAGAGGACAATATAGAGGCTACGCTCCGCACATATATTCAATACTGTTCAAACGCGAACTTTGTCTTTGCCGGGTCACACCGTGAAATGATGGGAGAGATTTTCGCTTCGCCCGCCAAGCCTTTCTATCAGAGCGCAACGCTGATGAACCTCCCCCCGATTAAGGAAAACCTCTATCTGGAGTTTTGCAAGGGGCATTTTGCCGAAGCCGGAAAGAGTCTGCAAGACGAGGTGATACCTGCGCTCTACGAAAGATTCGACAGCACTACATTCTATCTCCAGAAAGTAATGAACATCCTGTATATGCGAACCCCCAAAGGCGGAGTTTGCACTAAGGATATGATTGACGAAGCGGTTGAATATATCTTGGATTTCGGGGCAAACACCTACGAGGACCTGATTTATCAGCTTCCCGCGAAGCAAACACAAACTCTGGTGGCGATAGCGCTCGAAGGAAAAGTCAACGGAGCGACTTCCGCGGAATTCGTCGGGAAATACGCTCTGACATCCGCAAGTTCAGTAAGTTCCGCTCTCAGCGGTCTTCTTGAAAAAGGAATTGTCACCCACAACAAAGGGGTCTATCAAGTTTACGACTACTTCTTCAGCGAATGGATTCGGAGAAAATATCTTGAATAAGGGCAAGTAAGCATCCGATAAACTGCGGTTCCGATTGCTGTCAGTGTGGTATAACTGCAACTATTGGACGGCTACAGTCTCAAAACATTGCGACGGATCCATTCACGGAAAATCAGGTCGGCGATTTGTTTTTTGCCTTCGCTTTCCGAGACTATGCCGCGCTTTATCAGACCATTGCCGGCGGTCTGGACTGAGCTTGACGAGCCCAGCGAGTATTTGCTCAGGAAGGCCTCGGAAGTGATATTCGCCCCCTCCGCACTCTCGAATGCGAGAGCCTGAAGAAGGCTTTTCTGTTTTGAGGAATATCTGGAATACTGATCGTTGTAGGAAAAATGCTGCTGGGCTATGATTCCCGAATATATTTCGTCAAAATCCTCCGCCTCAAGCCTTTTTCCGGTTCCGGCCATCGCGAAGGCCTCATTCATAAGAAGCTGAATATACCAGGTGACTCCTCCGAAATAGTCGTAACAGCGGAATATCAACTCGTCGGAAATTTGCTTGCCGTCGCCGTAGCGGGCAAACATCTTCTGAACAAAATCACGGTAAACATCGCGGTCAATGGTCCCTATGGTCATCTGTATCGCGCTGTTATAGAACGGCATAGATGGAGAAGTGAAAATATTCGTCATCGAATGGGTTATGCTTCCCGTAAAGATGAACTGAACATTGCGACATTTCTGAATTACGCTTCTGAGGTATGCCTCCATATTGCTTTCCTTGAACTCCCTGATTTTCTGGAATTCATCGATTGCCACAACGCACGGCTTGTCTCCCCCGTCAAGAATTGCCATAAGTTCCTCAAGCGTTTTTTCCGGATAGCGGATTTCGCCGATAAGAGGTGTTAGAGAGATGCTGTCAGTCAGCGAGTTATACTCCAGTTGCGGGCGCAGGGACTTTATTCCCTGAAGAATTCTGTCCGCGGTGCCGAAATATTCTTTTTTGCTGAAAATCTCGTTGGTGAATATAGCCACCATCTCCTTGAGGCTGTCGGCCGGGTAGATGTCGATGAGGAATGTATTGAAATTTTCCCGGATTTCCTTCTGGGCAAAACAATGGCGTATAAGCCCCGTTTTCCCAAGCCTGCGTTTTGCGAAAAGCGCCACATTGCGGCCGTTGAGAATGTGTTTGCACAGCTGCTGAGTCTCTGAGTCGCGGTCACAGAAAAATTCCTCAGGCACATACGGCGTGATTACGAACGGGTTTCTGACGAATGTTGACATACTATGGAGGTTTACGATTATGTGAATTTACATTATGTAAAATTACATAACGCAAAATTACATAATTTATTCGAAAATCCAAACAAACATTGATTACTCGTCGGAGATTCGCTACCGGGAGAGGGAGAAGGTGTAGCCTATCTGAAGGGAGAAGAGGGTGTCGTAGTAGTTGGAGAGGCTGTTCACCAGGGCGAAACTGCTTCTGGACTTCCAGGAGTACGGAACTATTGAAAAACGGGGTTCCATGAAAATGGAGCTCCGTTTTGTTATGTGGAAACTGGCCTGCACTCCCCCGCAGAGTCCAAGATACAAGCGGCGCACAGTGTAGCCGTCGTCGGGTTTTAGCATAAGGCCGGCTTCGGCACCGAAAATAAGCGGCAGGGAGAACCACCTCTTCGTGTTTCGGGTCCACCGGATTGGGTCGAAAAGGAGTTCGGGACGGCCGCCGCCGTAGTAGCAGCTCACCTGTCTTCCGCCTGAGAACTGTTTCCAGATGTCGCGGCCGTAAAAAACTGAAACTCTCGCGCCGAGAGGGCCCAGGAGTGTTCTTCCGTAAGAGAGAGAGACGGTTTCGCGGGCGGAAGGCCACAGGCCCACCGTTTCCGTCACCAGATCCGATGCCTGGAACTGCGCTCCGGCTGAGATGCCGACGTAGGCTCCCCCGCCGCAGAACCACTTTCCGAAGGCGGTGCGTGGCCTCGCCCCTTCTCCGAGGGTCTGCTCTTCGCCGCAAAGCCCACCCGCACAGGAAGTGCAAGGAACAACTCTCAAGCGGTTGAAATACTTGAGGATTCCGAACGAGAAGCCGTAGCCGACCTCGCATCGGGTGGAGACGGTGCGGTTTGAGAGACCTTCGTTGCCGGCGATAATTGCAGGGCGGAAGTAGATGTCCCAGTCGCGGGCGACCTGTGCGCGGAAATCCAGCGCGAAGCGGAAGTAAAAATCGAAGGTGTTTTTATGGTCCGAGACTATGCCGGTAGTGCGGCAGTAGTCAACGCCCACTCCGCCGAATGTGGAAACGGAGAGGATGCGGGCGGGGTCGTAGCCGTGAAGAAGCCCCGTAAGGTCTAGGCTGTGCCCGGCTTCCACTCCGGCGCTCCAGTTCCTTGCCGCATCGGCGTTGCGACGGACCTCCCGGGCGTTCACCCCGAGTGAGAAAGCGTTGAGCGGGGTGTAATTTTTACCGAAAGCGAGGCTTGCCGCAGGACCGAAGGAATAGGTGCAGGACTCGGAAGGAAAGAGGCTCCAGGAGCCGGCGTCGGCGCGGATGAAGGTGTTGTCAATAAAGCGCTCGCTGCGGAACGGAGCGTTCGCGGGACGGTAGCGTTTCTGCATACTGAAGCGCAGGGCATTGAAGCCGAGGGAGTCGGCGCTGACGGCGGAAGAGTCCCTTGTGGCACCCGCAGTGGCGGCAGAGGAGTTTTCAGAGACAGAGGTGCTCCCTGGGGCGAGTGTGAGCGGGATTTCGCGGGCGGCAACCCGGGCCGTGCACAGCAAAAACAGGCTCGCCACGAGCGAAGCGGCTCCTACAAAAACCAAATGTTTTCTGAACCTTCCCATAACTTTACTCTCCATTTTCATATCTGTCCTTTGCGCTCTTGAATATGGTCTCGACAATATCCCCGTCTCCTGCGGCTATATTGACGAATTTCGGGTCCTTCCTGAAGCAGGAAAGAAGGTAGTCCTCGCTCGCGATGTCGTCCATAAAATCGTGGGTACGCGCCCCTCTGCGGCCGTATATTACTGCCCAGAGATAGTCCGTGAGGGCATCGTTCCGGTCCAGCGCTGCGATGGCCTCCTCGGCGAGAGTGTCGTAGGACTTGGTGTTCATCGCAAGGAGCATCACCACGCGGTTGAGCGGAGAACTCTCCGACACGGTTTCAAAGACCTCCCTTGCCCTTGAACGCTGCTCCGGGGTGTTTCCGCCCTTGTAGTAGCCTCCGAGACAGAGTGCGAACGCCCTCACAAGACGGTTCCGCTCGGAGTCCGGAAGGATGTTCGTGAGCTGCCCCGCCTTGCGGAAGTTATTGCACATCACATACATAATCATCTGATTCGCCACGACCGCCTCAGGGTTCACTATGTCCTCCCCGCTGCCGTTCATCCTGCGAAGGTGGAAATTCACCCCCGGGGTCTGAAGGTCGATGAAGGAGGAAAGAAGGGTCGTGTCCGCGACTCCCTTTGTGATGAGGGACGAGGCGAGATTGTTCGCCGCAAGTATCCACGGGCGGCCGTTAGCCTCGATGGACTCTTTGTAGGCCCTCCTGTAGAGGGAATCCAGCTGATCGGGGTCCTTCACGAGGTTGAAAAGATTCCAGTACTCGTAGAGCGCGAACTTTTTGCGTCCGCTGCGGTAGTCGGGATTGTTCTCGTAGCGGTCGAGAATTTCCTCCGGGGTGAGCTCGCGGAAAAGCTCGTAGCCGTAGCGGTAGTGAACCGAGCGGAGCCGCGGAAGATAGTCCACGATGAGGCTCTTGTATTCCGGCAGGGCACGGATTCTCGCCCACTGGCGGTCGGGATTACGAGGGTTGTCGGCGACGATTTTTCTCACCGCCGCAGCCTCACTTCGGAGCGAGTCCGCCTCCAGAAGGTCCGCCACATCGTTCCACGAGGCCACTTTTGCGGTCGTAGTCATATAGACCCTGTCGCGAACGGCCTTCGGAAGAGAAGAAACTATCTGTCCCAGAGCATATTCCATCCTCTTTTTCGCGAGGGAGACATTCCCCGCGTACGGGCCGTCGGGAGAGGCGGTGCCCTCGATGTGGAACTCCTTCAATGATGAGCCCTCGCCGTGGATTATACCCTCGAGAGTGACCCTCACGGAGTCCATCTGGGCGCGTCCGAGAGTGTCGTCAGAAGCAAGCACGGCCTTACCCACCATAAAGTTCAGGGACATATTCCCGGCGGTGTTCCTCTTTTCCCTTTTCGGCCTTTCGCGGTATTCCTCAGGGTCGAGGGGATATGGCATCATCGAGTACTCGAGGAACCTAAGAGGGCGCCTCAGCCTTGACGAAGCGAGGAAATAGTCCTTTCGGAAATATGGCCTGTTGTAGTCCTCCAGAAGGATTATTCCCTTTACGAGATAGTTCCTCTCGGGGTGCTCGAGGTAGATTGTGTCGGCCCAGTGCACGGTCTGATTCGCGCTGGAGAGGGTGTCGGGGCTGAGGTAACGGGTAAGAGGGTCGAGAGAAGGGTCGTAGTTCATCCGCCGGAGCTGGGTGAGGCCGTATTCCTGCCCGTCCATCACCGTCGGGGTGAGAAAGCGGAGGGTGTCGCCTGAGGCCCCGTCAAGAAGGACCGGCTGCACGATCATCCGGGCGTTGGTCTTGCCGCTGTTTTCCGGAAGGGAGATTGTGCTTCGGGCCTTGAGGTAGTTTCCTTCTATATCTCCCTGAGGGTCAAGGACTCCCACTTGGTCGCGGACCGCAGTGATGTGGCTTGTCTGGATGTAGTTTCCCATCTCAATCTTGACGTTGATTTCGAGGCGGAAATTGACCTTTTCCAAAATCGCTGTCTTCATTTCGGCCTTGAAAATCAGCGCACCGGTCTCCGGGACGGAAATCTCGTAGTAGCCGTTGTCGTCCGGGAATGCCTGGGAATCAGGCACAACGAAGCAGTTCTCATCCCCGTCCATCTGCGCCTTCACGTCCTGGGCCTGAGCGACGGTGTTGAAGCCGTAAACCTGCACGCCGACCTGTTTCTGGTCAATCGGCTTGCCGGTGGTCTTGTCAAGGACATAGCCGGTAACCCTCTTCATTTCCTGAGCCTCTGAAGCAAAAGGAATGAGGAGAGAGAGAAAAAGGGATATGAGTTTTCTTCGGGTCAAAACTTTGGGAAATCTATTTAATTATGAATATGAATGTTACGCCTATATTTGTCGGAAGCAGTTTGTAGCCCCGGGAGTTATACTCGTCAGAGGAGAGGTCCTCGTAGTTGTCGTAGCGGCTGCCCCGTTTCTGGCCGAAGCCAAGAAGCGAAACTCCGCCCGAGAACTCCACTCCCCAGCGCGGGGAAAGGGGCAGGACATAGCCTCCCGTGATGCCCACTCCCCCGGCAAGACCCGCGTATGAAGAGTCTTTCCAGCTGAGGTCGTAGGCGCAGAAAAGTGCCGAAACGCCGACATATTCCCTCACCAGCGGCCTTCCTCCGAACCAGTAGCGCCACTGGGGCTGCACGCCCACAAGACGGCAGTCCATCCCGTATGGCTTCCAGTTCCCAGCGACAGAGAGCGCGACGGACATATTTTCCCCCGCAACGACCTCCACCCCGAAGTCGGGAGTAAGAAGGACATCTGTGAGAGCGTTGGACCGGAGGGCAAACTGCTGCGCACGGGCCCACTCCCCCTGCCCCGCAAGGAGCAGGAAGAGAGCGGCGAGCGCGACAACATATTTGCGTAACAATCTGTTCATAACTTATATGTAGGTGTGGCATAAAAGGATAAATCCGCCTTTTAGGCCGCTCCGTCTAGATTTCCGCTCCGGTTGTAGGGTTGGTTCCGGCCTGCCACTCGTTCAGTCCGGTCTCCACAATGGTAATCTCCTGCGGATTATTGATGGTGACGGTGAAGGAGTAGATGTAGCCCGCGTCGTAGCTGGTCGTTCCGTCGGTCTTGCCGAGATTGAGGCTTACGGTGCTCTTGTTCGCCCCGTCAACGGTGAGGGTGATTTCAGCGGTGTAATTCGCAGCAGGCATAGCAAGGATGGTGCACAGAGGGGACTCTGTTGCTGTCGGAGCGACTGAAAGGTCGGTGAAACCGATGCTTCCTCCGTCTTCGTTGCCGGTGAGCACTCCGGATTTCTTGCCGTTGCTGTCGGCGATGCAGAGAGTGGCCTCGGAGGAAGTCCCCGTAATCTGCATTCCGGTCACCTTCACGTCATAATTTTCGATGTCGGTGTCCTTGCCGACAATGCGGAAAGTGAGCGCGGTGAGAAGGTGGGAGTACTGAAGGCGCGGATAATACTGCGAATCAACCCCGTCCTGCTTCACTGCACGGCAGTATGAAGCGTTGTAGCCGGCCACTCCGTTGTAGTCCTCGGCCTTCGCGCTGGCCCAGAGGATGTCCGTGTCGCCGAGGGCGTAGGTGATGGAGTAGGTGCTGTCCACAATCTCGGCGGTGTCTCCGTCAGAGTTGGTGTAAGGGTAGTAGGAGTAGAACGAGTAGGCGTATTTGTTTCCGAAAGGATAGTAGATTTTCGGGCTGAACACGATGGACCCGTCGGCGGTAGTCTCTACAGAGAGGTTGTCGATGAGGATGGACCCGTCAAGGTCGGAACTCCAGGCAACAGGCTCCGATGCGCTGGTTTTCTCGGCGACGCTGACCACTCCGACGCTGAGGTTCGACATAACGCTGCCTTCGATGAGTCCGCTCTTCACGGCCTTGGTGCTCACTCCGACATTCGTTGCGGAGTTGAAAAGCACAGGGACAGGCTTGGAGTCATCGTAAATCCATGCGTTGTCATCGATCGGAGAGGCCTTCTGACAGCCCGCAAGAGCCATCAGAGCGCCACCCAGAAGAACGACAAAATATTTAGCTTTCATAATTTTCAAAATTAAATTCTAAAAGATAGTCCTAAGAGCAGGGAATGAAGAAAAGGATGGAGCTGGGCGCAGCAATCCGCCTTTTCTTCGCCCCGTTAGATCAAATCAGGGTCAATGACGGTCGATCCGCCATCCTTCCACTCCTCAAGCTCCACGGTGAACTTGACTTCCTCAAGCCCATAGACGACGAGAGTGACCTTGTAGGAATATCCGGCCTCGAAAGCTGTTGCGCCATCCGGAGCTCCGGTGATGTTGGCGATGTTGATTTCATACTCCTGAGGCTCAATCTCGGTTGCGACACCTTCCTGAGATGTGTAAACCAGAAGCTTGTAGGAAGACTCGCCCGGGATGACCATAAGGCTCTCGCCGACCTGCTTTGCATTGTCGCGAGCCTCGGCGTAAGCCTCAGGCTGCACGGAAGTAAGAGCTACCATTTTCCCGTCCTGCTTTTCCATAAGTGAAAGAGTGTCAAGAGTCTCGCTTACATTTGCAAGACCGCGGTCCTCACCTACGACTTTGAGTTCTCCACTGGACTTTGAGACCATCTTGATTGCGTCGACATTGATTTTGCTTCCGGTCTCGGAACCTGCAACGATGTTGAAGGTGAAACGGGAGAGAAGGTGGTGGAAAAGAAGGTTCGGCTGCACTCCGCGGCGGGCTGCGTATGCGCTGTAGGCTTTTTCTGCAGAGATTGAAGCGCCTGCAGAGGCGATGTCGGTCGCCTCGTCAGCCTTCGCAATCATAAGGTCCTGGGAACCGTTGATGGTGAAAGGGACATAAACTCCGTCGGCCTGTGCCACAGGATCGTCCGTGTAGGCATCGTCGATGTGGTAGCCGTAGAAGTCATAGTACTTGCCTGTTACATAGTAGAACGGCTCGTTGTAGTCCGGATTAAGTACCGTGATTTCACCCTTTGTGCCTGAAGCGGGGGCGGCAGCTTCCACATTGTTGATGAACGGAGTGGCTGCGGAGAAATCGGTCACGGTTTTGTCGTAGCCGTAGATTTTCAGTGTCTGGCCGGCCCAGGCGTTTTCAACCGCGCCGGTGGACTTGACGTCGATGTTTTTCGGAGAATAGGCCGCAAAAGAGACTGCAACAGCGCTGCCGTCGTCAAGAGGGTCAGGAGTTTCCGCTACAGGAGCGGTTTTCGAGCAGGCTGCCAATGATGCGACGGCAACGACTGCGAGGAAATGATACTTTTTCATAACCATTTGTGTTTAAGTATGTTAATAATTTTTATGTTTATATATATTCCTTAAGGCCACATAAACGAATATATGGACACCTACTTGTATTTGTCTTCTTCATCGAAGCGGATGCTTCCGCCCTCGCCCCACGCCTCTATTTCAACCGAAGGCCGCGCCTCCATCATTCCGTATATCGCCAGCCGCACCTCATATTGATGGGACGCCAAAAATCCGCCGTTCATAGTAAGGGTGAACGTGGTCTGGGTGTAATAATCCCTCGTTTTCGCCTCCTTCATCTTCACTGTGACCTCATATTCGTCGTCAGGAGCGACCAGCAAAGAGCCTCCCACCTGCACCGAAGGCCTCTCGTAAATTTCCTCTGAGAAATCCCCGGTGTAAGCGGTCCTGTAGTGGTCCTGCCGGAGGGCCGATCCGTCCGCCTCAGTGAGTTGGAGAGGGGTTCGGGAGGATGTCCCGGAGAAATCAAGACCTATCTCGTTTTCGTCCGTGCTCACCACCGTAAACTGCCCCGTGGCCTTGGATTTCACTGTTATCTCATTGACCATCACGGTGTTCGCGTCTTCGGAAGCCGGATAGAGGCAAAAACGCAGCCGGGTGAGGTGGTGGCGGAATTTCAGCACGGGGTCCACTCCCCTTCTTGCAGAATAGGCGCTGAAGGCATACTGGACAAGCAGTTTTTTCTCTATTGACGAGAAATCCGTTCCAGAGAGCGCCGCCTCGTCAAGGGAGGAGCGTGCGCTCATAACATCTGAGCTGCCGTCGATGGTAAGCGGGAAACTGATCCTGGAGGAGGTGCGGGAAACTGTGCCCTCGCTCAGGCCGTCGATGTAGTAGGCGTAGAAGTCGTACGGGTCGCGCCCTGACGGGTAATATAGCTCGGTGGAGGATGAGGCCCAGGTGAGGTAGTCGTCATCGCCGCTGTACCAGGCCTTGCGGCCCGCTTTGGAGGACGGGGTGTCAAGAGAGGCGTCCACAAGGCAGTCCTCTGAAGAAGAGGAGCGGGCAAGTGAGGTGAAGGAAGCGCCTTTTTTGAAAGCATAGACATAGATGTTCGCGTCCTTAAGGCCCTCCCCTTCGGAAGCGTCCACAGCGCCGGTGCCTTTGGTGTACGGAGATGAGCCCTCAGCCGCCCCGGTGGCTTTTGTGTAGGCCACATCAACATCGCCCACAGCCACGACAACAGGGACAGGGACTCCGTTGTCGTAGTC
>CAVAMP010000035.1:0-23328 GCA_963589825.1 Flexilinea sp.
GCATTGTGACACTGAATAACTGGGGGGGGGTAGAAGCCACCTTTTTGACGGCCTTATGCGCTTGTGATTTGCGCTTTGGGCTTTGTTTCGCTTTACCCGCATTGCCTAAATTTTCAGATGTCAAAAATTATAATTTAGAAATCAATTACAAACAATTTGCGTTATCTGCGCTGTCCTTTTGGGGGGACGGCGCGGATTATTGTGTCGGCGACTCCCGTCTCGCCGACGCCTTGATTTGCCCCCATTCCAGGTAATGGACTATATCTTCCACCCGAGCAATAAAATCAAGAAAGGACATCGGAGAGTGGCAGACGGCCTCCTTTCTTGAGAAACTGGGATTTCGCAGGGCGGTGGTCGTGGCCAGGAAGGGCGAACCTCCGTTCAATTCTCTCCTCCCGCGCCCTATCCCGCAGTGGAAGGACTTCGGCGTGAAGGATTTCGATAGGGTGGAAACTCTGTCCGGCGAAGCTGCAGATACTTTGGCAGCCTATTTCCCCTACAATCTTCAGATGACTCCGGTCATTGATGTGACTGACCCGAAAGGCGGTAATCTTATTTCCATCTATACTGACAATACTTTTGCCGCCGGTGATGTGAACCTGAGGGCGGAGTACGTAACAGCTCCGGGGAGGCAGACCTACGAGTCTCCAGGATGGCTTAACGGCCACATCCTCTATCTCGTCGTGCCAAAGGGAGTAAGTGTAAACAGAATAGCCTACCGTGAAAGCGGCTATGACGCTGAACTCTCGGGAAGTTTTACCTGCAGCGACGACTTTATCAACCGCTACTGGAAGAAGGCTCTGCGCACTCTGTATGTCAATATGAGGGATACCTTCTTTGATTGTCCGGAAAGGGAGAGGGCGCAGTGGTGGGGTGACGAAACACTCCTCGCAGGCGAGTGCTTCTATGTCTGCGACACTTCCGCCCGTGCTCTGATGAGAAAGGGAATGCACGAACTCATTGCCTGGCAGCGTCCGGACGGCAGCCTGTTTTCTCCGATTCCTGCCGGAAACTATGACAGCGAGCTCCCGGGGCAGATGCTTGCGAGCGTGGGCTGGTACGGCTTCTGGAACTATTATCTGAATACAGGGGATGCTAAGACCATAGCGGATGTCTATCCCGGAGTGCGCAAATACCTGTCGCTCTGGACTTTGGATGAAACTGGACTCACTTCATTTCGCGCCGGCGGTTGGACCTGGGGCGACTGGGGCGATAATAGGGACATCCGTCTTATTTTGGCGGGATGGCATT
The DNA here is from genome assembly GCA_963589825.1 of Flexilinea sp. Lineage (GTDB taxonomy): Bacteria > Bacteroidota > Bacteroidia > Bacteroidales > UBA932 > Cryptobacteroides. Next base: position 1,252 of record CAVAMP010000035.1, read on the forward strand.
ATCTTGCGCTCAAAGGTGCACGGGAAATGGCTCTTCTGCTTGGAAATGAAGCGGATGCTCTGGAGTATGGGAATCTGATGGCCCGACTCAAGGAAGGTTACAACAGGTGCTGGACTGGCAGGGAATACCGCCATCCGAACTATGCTGAGTGCACCGACGACAGGGTGCAGGCTCTTGCGGTTGTCTCCGGAATTGCGGAGCAGGACAAATATCCGGAGATTCTCCGGGTTCTGAAAACCTGCTTCCACGCGAGCCCGTATATGGAAAAATATGTCTCGGAGGCTCTTTTCATTATGGGGGAGGGCTCCTATGCAGTCCGCAGGATGAAGGAGAGGTATGCTCCGATGGTGAACCATCCTTTCTATACTACTCTTTTTGAGGGCTGGGACATCGGAGAGAACGGTTTCGGGGGCGGAACGGTCAATCACGCCTGGAGCGGCGGAGAGCTCATCAATGTCGCAAGATACATCTGCGGCGTCTATCCACGGACTCCGGGGTGGAAGGAATTTAATGTGGCACCGGACTGCAACATTCTGAAACATACTGACATCACTGTCCCTACGGCTTACGGAAAAATCCGCTCATCGGTTAGCTCGGAAGAGGACAGGGTGGTGGTGGAGGTGTCAGTCCCGGAAGGCACTCTCGCCAATGTTACGGTGCCTGGAAAGGGACGCTCGGCCCTGTATGTCAACGGCCTTAGGCAGGGAAACGACTCTTCTGCAATCGTTCTTCCCGGTGGCGAATACAGGATTGAGCGAGTCTTCGAACGGGAATTTACCATCGGAGATGGGGAATTTCTCTTGAATGGACGCCCGTTTGTAGTGAAGGCTGCGGAACTACATTATCCAAGGATTCCGCGAGAGTACTGGGAACACCGCATACTTATGTGCAAGGCGTTGGGTATGAATACAATCTGTATGTATGTGTTCTGGAACTACCACGAAAGGAAAGAGGGTGAGTTCTCGTTCACCGGCAATGGTGACATAGCCCAGTTCTGCCGCCTTGCGAAAAAGCACGGAATGTATGTGATTCTCCGTCCAGGACCCTATGTGTGTGCTGAATGGGAAATGGGCGGTCTTCCGTGGTGGCTGCTGAAAAAAGATGGAGTGAGGTTGCGCACCTGCGACCCCTACTATATGGACCGCGTCCGCATATTCCTCAAAAAGGTCGGAGAAGAGCTCTCCCCACTTCAGATTTCTCGCGGTGGAAATATAATAATGGTCCAGGTGGAGAACGAATACGGCTCCTATGGGGTTGATAAACAGTATATTGCCGACATAAGGGATGCGCTGAAGGACTCTGGTTTTGACTCTGTCCCGCTTTTTCAGTGTGACTGGAGTTCAAACTTTATGGAAAATGCCCTTGACGACTTGCTGTGGACGGTAAATTTCGGCACTGGTGCTGACATCTCTCAACAGTTCGCCCTTTTAAGAGAACTCCGTCCCCGGACTCCGCTGATGTGCAGCGAGTATTGGAGCGGCTGGTTTGACCATTGGGGCCGTAAGCACGAGACAAGACCCGCAGGGGCGATGATTGATGGAATCTCTCAAATGCTGGAGAACAACATCTCGTTCAGCCTGTATATGACCCACGGCGGCACAACCTTCGGACATTGGGGCGGTGCGAACAATCCTCCGTTCTCCGCGATGTGTTCGTCCTACGACTATGACGCGCCAATCAGTGAGTCCGGTCGCACGACTCCGAAGTATGATCTTCTGCGCTCACTGCTGGAGAAATACTCGGATTTGACTCCGCTCCCGCCTATTCCGGATACCATTCCTACTGTGAGTGTCCCCTCTTTCAGTCTTACAGAGGTTTCACCCATTTTCGACAACCTTCCCAAGGCTCACAAGTCCCGGAAGATAAATCCGATGGAGGCCTTCAACCAGGGTTGGGGAACGATTCTCTACAGAACCCGAATCCCTGAAAATATCCCTGTCGGCTCCAAACTGAAAATCACTTCTCTGCACGATTGGGGACAGATTTATGTTGACGGAAAACTTATCGGGAGGCTTGACCGCCGAAAAGGGGAGTCGGAGGTGGAACTGCCGTATGTTTCCCGGGGCAGCCGCCTCGATATTCTGGTTGAGGCGATGGGAAGAGTCAATTTCGACAAATCAATCCACGACCGCAAGGGCATAACGGAAAAAGTGGAGATACTTTGCTCTTCGCGCACACTGAATCTTGAGAACTGGAAAGTTTACAGTTTTCCGGTTGATTACGACTTTGCCTCGTCTCGGAAGTTCCGTCGGGCCGAAAGTGAGGATTCCGGCGCTCCGTCTTTTTGGCGCGGGGAGTTCACAATTGCAGTACCCGGCGACACTTTCCTTGATATGCGCGGCTGGGGGAAGGGCCTTGTGTGGGTGAACGGGCACGAAATCGGACGTTTTTGGAAGATAGGCCCGCAGCAGACGCTTTATGTGCCAGGTTGCTGGCTCAAGGAAGGAAAGAACGAAGTAATTGTTCTGGACCTTCTTGGGTGCGAAAATCCTCAAATTTGTGGCTTGAGATATCCGATTCTTGACGATTTGCGCCTGGTGGATGTCCTTCCGGGCGAAAAACTTGATATTGACCTCAGAGGTGAGAAGCCTGTTTGCGAGGGACGCTTCGATTTGCGCGGAGGATGGCAGGAGGTGAAGTTTGAAAAGCCTGCGGACGGGAGATATTTCTGTCTTGAGGTTCTGTCATTACAAAATGAGGCGGAAAACGCAGCGATTGCGGAGTTGGACATCCTCGGGCCGGATGGACTGCCTGTGCCGAGACAAAACTGGAAAGTGAGCTATGTGGACAGCGAAGATACGGACGAAGGGAATCATTCCGCCGAGAAGATATTCGACCTTCAGGAAAGCACTTTTTGGAGTTCCGCGCCGGGAGAGGGCTGTCCTCACCGCATCGTAATCGAGATGGAAAGCAACATTGCTGTCACAGGCCTGCGCTATCTTCCACGGGCGGAAACTGGGACTCCGGGTATGATTCGGGACTTCCGCGTGTATCTGAGGCAGTACGACTTCAACTATTCCCCGACGACTTCCCAGTAGCCGTTCTTTCTGCCTTTAGCCCGTCTGATTAGACCGGCATTCGTGAGGTTAATCAGCTGCTTGCTTACTGCTCTTGGAGTGATGCCTTCAAGGGCGGCGAGTTCTGCTGTCGTAATGCGCGGATTTTCGAGAATCCGTTTCAGAATGCTTTGAGCCCTCAATCCAGACTTCTTTTCTGAACTTTTTTCGTTCTTTTCTGAACTTTTTTCGTTCTTTTCTGAACTTTTTTCGTTTAGCGCTAAAGTCTCATTTCGGAAGTCCGGGTGTACCGGAATGACGGCCATAAATGCGGAGCAGTCTTCGTTGGTGCTGAAAGTGGCTGTTGGTGAGCCGTTTTTCTCCATACTGGACATCACTGTCGGTATGCCGGTGGATTTACCCTCGGTCAATTCAAGTTCCTTAAAAAATTCTCCGATTCTCCTGTTTCTGTACCTGCGGATTCTCACGATTCCTTCGTTCAGTTCGCGAACTGCCTCGTGACTGTCCGGACCTCCGAAGTTGATTACGCGGATTGCATCCGGTTCGATGGTGATTTCGATTGGTTCACGAACTTGGTAATCTCTGTGATACAGTGAATTGGCCACTATCTCTTCCAACGCGTCGTATGGGTAATTAAATCTTCTTACGGCTTCTGCCTGCTCTGGCACTTTTGTGACAATTTCTTTAACTATGTTTGTGCGGAGATAGGACATTGTCTCTTTGAACATCCTGTCAATAGGTCCTTTAATCGGAGGCACTTCGATGAATTTTCTCGGGTTCTTAACTTTGCCCTCGGGGTAGATTACGATGTTTATTTCGGTGTATGGAAAATATTCGGACGGGTTTTCGGAAAACATCATAAGCGCTATGTTCTTCGGACGCAAGTTTTCAGCAGGGCCTGTCACGAGATCCATCTGCTTGAGAACATCGATGAACGGACGGTTGCTGAAATTCGTTGCAAGACGACTTTTCGTGCGCTGGAGAAAATCATATACAAGCAGATTGGAGATGTCAGAAATTCCTGCATTCATATTCCCGCGGTCGTCAAATGGAATGTGTGAGGAAATTTCCTGTAGCTCTTTGAGATTCTGACCTTTGGCAATTATGGAAGAACTATTGTATCGGATATAGTAATTGTAGGTCTTATGTTTTGCTGTTATCTCATCTGGAACTTGATATGCCCGGTCCATTCCTGCCGGGACCCATATCGCAAGGATTTTCTTCCCGTCAACATCTTCAATGCTGGTCTTCGGATAGTAAACAGGTTTTATCAGATTGTTCAGTCCGATCATCTCCTTTTCAATGGAATCAATCTTGTCAATATCCAACCCTTTGACGGGTCTTACGGCACGACCGTACCTTTCCTGAGCTCCGACGATGATGTATCCGCCGCCAATGTTGTCAAAATCATTCGCGAACGCACAAATAGTGCGATATATGGCATCAGGATTCCATCCTGCCTTGTATTCAATTCTGGAACTCTCGACCGTTGAGGCGTCAAGCAGTTGTTCAATATTTACCGGTAGCGCCATATAAATGTCATTTATCCACAAAGATAAACAAAATTTACTGAATTGATGGCTTGCCGAATACCCTTTACGAACATATCCGATATTTTCTTCGGATGGTAAGAGTTACTAATCCGAAAAGCGCTATCTTTGTTGCAATCCACATAATTGACAAACACTATGGACAGAAAAGAATTTCTAAGGAGCCTCGGTGTCATCACTGCGGGCGCTACATTCCTCGGGGCGGAGGACCGCTTGAGGGCTGCGGGTAAAATGGTCGGAATGGGGACGGAATCTTCCCCGGCTTCTTCATCATCTTCCGCTTCCTATACGGATCCGGAGCTGGATTTTCCGGTGAAACCTTTGAAGGCCAATGTCAAGAACGGGCCGGTGAAGGTCATTGTCATCGGGGCCGGAAACAGGGGCAGGGCATACTCGGTTTATGCCCAGATGTTCCCGGACTGTATGCAGATTACGGGAGTTTCCGACATCAGGGAGAGCCGCAAAGATGATATGGGAGACCGTTTCGGAGTGCCTTCGGAGCACCGTTTCGGAGACTGGAGCGAAGTTTTCGCCGTTCCGAAATTTGCCGACGCCGTGATTATTTCCACCCCTGACGACACCCACTACGAGCCTTGTATGAAGGCACTTGAGATGGGGTATGATGTCCTTCTGGAGAAACCGGTCGCACAGAGCGAGAAGGAGTGCAAGGACATTCAGCGCCAGGCCAACAAGTACGGAAGGATTGTCGCCGTCTGCCACGTTCTCCGCTACAGCCCTTATTTCAGGGCTATGTACGAGGCCGTGAAGTCAGGGAAAATCGGCAAGCTCATAAGCATCCAGCATATGGAGCCGATCGAGTGCCGGCATATGGCCCATTCGTATGTGCGCGGAAACTGGAGGGATTCGAACAAGACCACCCCGATTATCCTCGCCAAGAGCTGCCACGACCTCGACATCCTGCGCTGGATTGTGGGCAAGCCTTGCAAAACCATCGTTTCAGACGGCTCACTGACCTGGTTCAAGGCCGAAAACGCTCCGGACGGAGCGCCGCTCCGCTGCACCGACGGCTGCCCGGTGGAGAGCACCTGCCCGTTCTCTGCGATTGACGTTTATGTCCACCGCAAGCAGCATCTCGGAGTTTTCGATCTCAAAAACTCCAGGGACGAGGCGGAGATTATGAGCAAGATTTCCGACCCGACGAATGTCTGGGGAAGGTGCGTATATCACTGCGACAACAATCAGCCTGACCACTTCGTGAGCGAGATGGTGTTCGAGGACGGCACGACGGCCGCATTCTCGATGGAGGCATTCACCCCTTACGGCGGCCGCCGCACAAGGATTATGGGAACGACGGGCTACATCGAGGGTGACGAAAGCAAGTTCACTCTCTACGAGTTCCGCAGCAACCGGAAGCTTACTTGGCACAAGGAAGTCTTCGACATTCCTGAGTACAAGGACTCAGGTCACGGCGGCGGAGATATGGCGCTCGTCTGCGACTGGATTGAGGCCGTTTCCTATCAGGACCCGGACAAGCTCACCAGCACCATCGACGCCTCCATCGAGAGTCACGTTATGGGCTTCCGCGCCGAGAAGAGCCGCCTCTCCAAGAAGAAAGTGACCGTGGACTAAGCGGCTCGCAGATTGCCACTTCTTTAAAAATGTATTGCAAATTTGCAGTAAATATCGAATAATTGGTTGTTCTATCCGAAATTTAGTGCAAGTTTGCAGTAAATTTCGGCTAACTCATCCCGATTTCGCTGGGGATTGACTGGCGATTTGCCCGTTTGGGGGGAATGGATTATCTTTGTGGAGTTAAATTTACTTTGATATGAAACGTTTGGTATCTTTGATTATGGTGTCCCTGCTTTGCGGGGCCGGTTTTTCCGCTTTTGCCGCTGACGGCTTTGACGGGGTTGAGGCTAACGACGATGCGGCTCAGAGCGCTCAGACTGAGGCTGACGGAGCCGTGACCAGAAGCCGGGCTACGCTCTGCAATGCGGGACTGGCTCTTTCCGACGAGGAGGCTATTGATTTCGTGACTTCCTGCTGCGGGGCTTCCGCCGCCGAGGAGTGGAGCAACGGCGTGAAGCTTTACAAAACCGGTCGCAGTCTTCTTATCAGTTCGGCCGTGATAATCCCGGTCGGCTCGCTGGTCGCAGGATTGGGTATTCCTATGATGATTGGCGGGGCTATCGTGGGTACACCTGAGGCTGCTGTAGGACAGGATGGAGACAATGGACTGCTGCACATCGGCAGAGGTATGCTCTATGGCGGTCTTGCTGTCGCTGCCGTGGGAGTTTCGACCCTCATCGCGGGTGCGGTTTGCCTGCCTAAGGGAAAGCATCGGATGGACGAGGTGGTGGCCCGCTGTAACAGCTGCTCTTCGCAGGCGGTGACGCTTAATTTTGGCGCTGCTGCGCACGGGGTTGGAGTTACTTTGAGGTTTTGATTTTTCCCCTGCGGGGAGATTGATTTTTCCCCTTCGGGGAGATAGAATATTTCCCCTTCGGGGAGAAGAATGCTTTGGATTTGATTTTTCCCCTTCGGGGAGTTTTTCTTCTCGCCTTACTGGGATGTTCACATTCCTGGACTTAGGGATTCGCTTATTTCCCCTCGGGGAAAACGCGCCACCCAATCCCTGCGCCACGGGCGCTCTTACAAGAACAGGGAGCGACGTGCAGCTTCGCTGCACTTTCGCGAAATAAAAAAAAGCCGCTGCAAAAACTTGTTTTTGCGCGGCTATATTTTTATTTCGCTAGCGCCATCTTCGATGGCGCGTCGCTCCTCTCCTCGTGATCCGGTTGGGGTTCGAACCCAAGACCCACAGCTTAGAAGGCTGTTGCTCTATCCAACTGAGCTACCGGACCAGCGCCGTTTCCGGACTTGGAGTCGCAGAAAGTGCTGCTCCTTGCCGAAAAGGACTGCAAAGTTATGTATTTTTACTTAATCCGCAAAAACTATTTGGCGCGCTTTTTTGCAAGCAGTTTTGAGCACCACTCGATTGCGAAGACAAGGGCGAGGCCCGCGAGGGCGAAAATCACTGCGCCCGCAATGTGCGCATCCTCCATCGGCACCGGGACCACGCCGTCCGAAAGGGCCACTCCCGGAAGCACCGGAGCGTCTCCCACCGGGTTGTGCCACGGCCAAACCTTTATCAGAGAGCCGATTATAAAGCCTGCGAGAACGAGCGTCGTTTCGCGGTTCCACCTTGCGAGAAGCCAGTGGAGGAACTTCGAGAACGCTATGATGCCGATTGCTGCGCCAAGTGCGAAAATCACGATTACAAGAAGGCACTGCCCCCAACTCATCGGACCCGTCGCGAGTGCGGCTGTGGTCTCGGAGGCCTTGCTGAAGGAGGTGAGGCCTGCCACCGCGCCGAGAACATAGTCGTATTTACCGAGAATTACTAGGATGAAACTGCCGGAAATGCCCGGGAGAATCATCGCGCAGATTGCAATGGCGCCGCAAAGGAAGATGAACCACAGACCGTCCGGGGTCGTCGTCGGGGTGAGAGTGCAGACAACTGCGCCGAGGCCCACTCCGAAAATGGTGAGAATCACGTCCTTCAGTTTCCACCCGCTGATGCCCCGGAGAATGAAAATGGAGGAGGCCACTATGAGTCCGAAGAAAAATGCCCAGGTTTGAACCGGATGATTTTCAAGCAGATAGGTCATCAGTTTCGCAAGCGAGAATATGCTCAGCAGGATGCCGGCGATAAGGCTCAGCAGAAACGTTCCGTTTATGTGCCTCCACGCCTCGCGAAATTTCCCCCCGAAAAGGAGCCTCAGAGCCTCACGGTCAAAATTGTGGATTGAGTCCACGAGTTCCTCGTAAATGCCTGTCATAAATGCTATTGTGCCGCCGCTTACGCCCGGAATCACATCCGCGGCGCCCATACATACGCCCTTGAGCGCAGTCATTCCATATTTTTTCAGATTATCTTTTGCCATAACTGTAATTTTCACTAAAAAGTTTTGTTCTTATTTTTGAGGATAGATTTCTTTTTGAAGAGGGAGTTTAGCGGGCTAAATGACCGATGAAAAAAGGAATATGGACCAAAAAGAAATCAAAATTATATTACTTTCTCGATGTACTCGCAGATGCTCCTCAGGCACCGCAGGCTGTCGTGGAAATTGACCTGAACGGAGTCTTTCCCGTTTTCGGCAGGGGAGAGGACAAAACTGTAGGGCGCCCCCGTGTAGTCCATAACCCCGATGCAGAACGGAACCGGGACAATCCCGAGAAAACTCCTCACCGCCGTGCAGTCGCTGTGTGCGAGGCAGATGCAGAGATCGGCCTCCGAGGAGCGCACCTCCTCAATCATTCCCTGGGGCAGAGTGCCGCAGAAGGAGAGGTTGCGGCGAAGGATGGTAGTTTTCACCCCCGTCACGATTATGTCGTCCTTGCCGTGCTTTCCCATATCGAGAAAAAACGGCTTCATCTCTATTCCCTTTTCCTTGAAATATTCTCCTGCAACTCTCTGGCACTCATCAAATTCCGCATCCTGCACGTCAAAGAGCACAATGGCGCGCTTAACCCGGGAGAACGGGACAAAGCCCCTCTCGGCGGAGTATCCCCACTTTTTCAGCTGCCTTTTGAGCGCAAGTTTCGTGATGAAATTCATGTTATTTAATTTTCGCAGCGAGACTTCAGTTATTTATTCCTTAGGGCGGTTTGCGGCAATCATAGCCTTGAGTTATTTATTCCTTAGGGCGGTTTGCGGCAATCATAGCCTTGATTTCCTTCTTTGCGGCCTTCCAGCGCGGGATGTCAATCTTCGTTCCGATGACTTCCACTACCTTCGCGGCGATGACGGAGCCGATTTCTCCGCAGACCTTCAGCGGCATCCCAAGCGAGTGCGCGTATAGGAAGCCTGCGGCGTAGGTGTCGCCTGCTCCGGTGGCGTCGATAGGGTCGGCCGGCCAGGCCTCGATGGCGTGAAATTCCTCGCCCTGCTGCACCATAGACCCGTTTTTGCCGATTTTGACCACTGCGATTTTGCAGTGTTTCGCTATGTCGGAAACGGCCTCACGCGGCTCAAGACCCGTGAAAGCCTTCGCTTCGGTCTCGTTTGCGAAAACAATGTCCACATATTTGTCCACGATGTCGTGGAGGAAAGCTTCGTTGGATTCCACCACGTTGTAGGAAGCCATATCCAGGGAAATTATGCACCCGGCTTTTTTGGCCATCTCCACTGCTTTGCGGATAAGAGCCTGATTCTGAACAAGATAGCCTTCTATGTGGAAATAGTCATAGCCTTTGAAATATTCCGGCTTCAGGTCCTCCGGCACCATTTCGAGAGCGGCGCCCATATAGTCGGCGAAGGTTCTTTCGGCGTTCGGGGCGGTGATCAGCACCATCGCCCTTCCCGAAGGATTCTTGCCCTTGAGGAGGATGGAACGGATGCCGTACTGCTCCTGGTCGCTCTTGAAAAGGTGGCCCAGGTCGTCGTCGCCGATTTTTCCGATGAACGCGGCCCTCATTCCGAAGATGGACGCGCTGGTGATGGTGTTCGCGGCAGAGCCTCCCGCAACATACTGGACTCCAAGCGGTTTGAGCCTGCGGAGGATTTCGTCGCCGGTTTTCTTGTCGACGTGCTGCATACTTCCGCGTGGGATGTGATATTCGTTGAGGACTGTGTCGTCGGGAAGCACCGCAAGTATGTCGGTGAGAGCGTTCCCTATGCCTAAAATTGATTTCATGAATTCCTATCTGATTTTTGCAAGTATCTAACTTTTTTCTATATAACCCTTTTCCCTCTAATCAAACTCTCAAATCCCACGCACTCTATTTTTTGCAAGTATCTGACGCGAAACTTGTGACAAGTTTTTGTTGTTACAAACGGCAAAGATAATGCTTTTTTGCACAAAATTTGATAATTTTGCAGCCGCCTTCAAAGGGCGGAATCTTTCGCGGGCGTTGAGACCTCCCGGACCCCTCCCCTTTTGGCGCGGTCAGTAATCCCCAATCCCGTTCCCGCAGTGAACAAAAAAACGAAAAATATCATTAAATATGCTCTGTCACTTGCGGTGGCGGCGCTTCTGATGTATTTCTGTTTCAGGGGAGTGGACTGGAAGCAGTTCGGGGAAAGCATCTCCGGATGCAGATGGTGGTGGGTCGTGGCGAGTATGCTGATCGGAGCGCTTGCAAACTGGTTCCGAAGCGAAAGATGGAAGGGAATCATCCGTCCGATTGACCCCGAAACCCTCTCTGTCACAACATTCAACGCAGTGAACATCGGCTATCTCGCGAATTTCGTCTTCCCGAGGATAGGGGAGTTCGTCCGCTGCGGTGTGGTGTCCCAAAATTCGCGCAGCGGCAAGGCCAGCTACGACAAGGTCCTCGGAACGGTGGTCACCGAGAGAGGGCTGGATGTGGTGGTGCTTGGTCTCATTCTCCTGAGTTTCCTCGCTCTGAAATGGGAGCAGTTCGGGGAGTTTTTCCTCGACAAGATGTGGAGGCCGCTTGAAGAGAGGGTGACTTTCAGCCTCTGGTGGATTGTGGCGGGGATAGCGGTGCTCGGAGCCCTTGTGATAGCCCTTATAATCATATACAGGAATAAAAATGCCTTTGCAGGGAAACTGTGGGGCGTATGCCGGGGGATTTGGACCGGGGTGGTGAGCTGCCTGAAGATGAAAGACAGCTGGAGATTCGTACTCTACACCGTTCTTATCTGGGCCTGCTATTTTCTCACGAGCTACACCTCTATGCGCGCGATGCCGCTTCTGGACTCCCTCACGGGGGCTGACGCTATGTTTCTGATGCTCGCAGGAAGCCTTGCGTGGGTGGTGCCTGTGCCGGGCGGGTTCGGGGCGTTCCACTACATCGTGGCCCTCGCGCTCAGCCTTTACGGTCTTCCGTTCAGCGTCGGGATTGTTTTCGCAACCCTCTCCCACGAGTCCCAGACGATTATGATGGCTGTGACAGGGCTCATTTCATACCTTTGGGAAGTCGTCCGCAATAAGGGCCGACTGGCCTAGGAGGCATTGAGCCGCATTTTTTTTATTCCGGTCTGCACAGACTGGAGATGTTTTGAATTTGATATGAATGGAAAAAAGATAATATATCTGGCGAGTCTATTGTGCCTTGCCTTCAATATAGCCTACGCCTCCCCAGGCGCCGGGGCGAATGCAAACCGCCTCGCCGCACATTCCCTTTTTCGGGACGATGCCCGAAAGGTTGAAGGGAGAGTCGTGGACTCCGAGTCCCGAAAAGCCGTCGAATTTGTGACCGTCGCCCTTCGCGACACCTCCTCCCGCGTTCTAGCCGCCGCGACGACAGACTCCCTCGGGCGCTTCAGCCTGCCGGTTTCCTCCTCCAATCGCGAAACTCTCAGCGTTGAGTTCTCCCTCGTTGGCTACAAGGCCAAGACCCTACCGCTTCCTGAATTTGTTTCGGAAATCTCTCTCGAACCTGACACCCAGCTTCTTCAGGGCGCCACAGTCACCGACAAGCGCCCGCTGCTTGAGCACAAGTTCGACAAAATCGTTATGAACGTTTCCGAACTCGCAGCAGCCCAGACCGGCAACGCCACCGACGTGCTCCGCTCCGCCCCGGGAGTGACCTTCGACAAGGACGGCAATATTCAGCTAAACGGCCAGAGCGTCTCCGTCTGGCTCGACGGCCGCCCCTCAAATATGTCAGGAAAGGAGCTCCAGTCCTACCTCAAGGGTTCCACCGGCACAGCAATCGAAAAAATAGAGATAATCTCCTCTCCATCAGCAAAATATGACGCCGAAGGAAGCGGAGGAATAATCAATATAAAAACCCGCAGGGGCTTTCTCCGTGGGTTTAACGGCTCCATCACCGCCAACGGTCAGTACCGCTGGGAACCTTCCTCCAACGCCGGCGGCGACGGCAGCGTACGCCTTGGCTACAAGGGCGAGCGGAGCAACACAACCCTGAGCTACAACGGCTACTACGGCGAGTTTCTGAGCCGCACCGACGAGGTCAAAAGATACGCCTCCGAGTATGCCAGCCGCCTTAACACCGTCACAGACTCGCGCAGCTTCTGGAAAAGGCACCAGGTGATGCTCTCGAGCGACTTCAATGCCACGGACAGCGACATTCTCGGACTCATTTTCAAGATGAATTTCGGCTCCGACGGCTCCAAATGGCCGGACTCCTCCCTCGCGAAGGACTATAAAACTCCGGACGCCGAGGCCCCATACAGCGAGAAAACATCCTCGCTATATTCGGGCAGCGGCGACAGGCAGTACAACCTCAATCTCAACTACACCCACACCTTCGACGAGTCCCTTTCGCAGGAGCTGACCCTTAACGCCGACTACAATTTCACCCGTTCCAACGCCTCCTCCTTCCAGCGCAATCTCTATTCTTCGCTTTCCGATGAGGCCAAGGCTTTCCGCGAGGCGCAGATTGCTTCAGGGGAGGCCGATCCGTTTGCAGGCGACGGGCTCAACGACTCCACTTTCCGAAAGGCCAACATCTGGTCCCTCAAGGCCGATTTCTCCCAAAACCTCTGGGACAACACCGGAAGGGTTGAGGCGGGAGCGAAGGCTGCGGTTTCCATCACCGACAACCGCTATTCCACCTACGCCTGGGACCCTTCGACCACGACGGAGACCGTGGGAAAGAAAAGCGGCAGCAACGACTTCGTCTATTCCGAGCAGATTTATGCCCTCTACGCCAACCTCTCCAAGCAGTTCAGCGAAAAATGGAACGCCCAGGCGGGCCTCAGGGGCGAATTCACCGTTCCACGCGGAGTCTGGAAATCCGAGGACAAGCGCAGCGGCAAAAACTATTTCGACCTCTTCCCGAATGTGTTCGTCACCTGGATGCCTTCCCAGAAGGCGATCCTTTCGCTCAACTATTCCTACCGCATCAGCCGCCCAAAGTACTGGCAGCTCAATCCTTTCCGGGAATATCTGAACTCCACCACCTGGTCCACCGGAGACCCGGACCTTCAGCCGTCCTACTCCAACTCCGTCTCCCTCACGGGGGTATTTTTCTCGCACCTGAGCCTCACGGGGGGCTACATCCACGAAAAGAACTACAACGAGCAGCAGCTTCCGCTTCTGGACCAGTCCACGGGTGTGCTTGAGTACCGCTACTCCAACTCCGGAGTGCAGCAGATGGCCTTTGCTTCCCTCGCGCTTTCGGAGCAGAACATTACGAAGTGGTGGACCCTGACTCTCAACGCCAGCTACCGCTACACCTTTTTCCGCGCCTACGACCGCGAGGACCTTCAATCCTATGCCGGATATACCCGCAACTCCCACGCATTCGTAGGCTACGGCTCCACGACTTTCTACATCCCTTGTGACTTTAAATTCACCGTTGACGGCTGGGGCATGACCCCGCAGACGGCAGGATATTTCACCCTCCGGGGGATGATGTCCATAAACGCCTCCCTCCAGAAATCCTTCCTCGACTCCAGGCTCAACCTGACTCTCCGCGTGGACGACATTTTCAACACTATGTCCACCACCCTGAGCCTCTGTGACGGACAGACCGAGGTGATGCGGATGGCGACAAACAATTCCTTCAGGGGCATTTCCCTGGGGGTAACCTACACCTTCGGCAAGACGACCGCCTCCTCCCGTAACGTGGGCGCAATGGAGGAAGCCGACCGGCTGTAAACGGAATGAAATACCGCAAAAGTTCCAAGTAAAATGCCACAAAACTTCCAAGTGAAATGCCACAAAACTTCCAAGTCATTCCCCTCGCCTGTCTGAAGGATTAGGATACAGGGCGGGTACATCTAATTTATACAATGCATAAAATGAAGAAGATTGCAGTTTTGACAGGGGCGGGGGTGAGCGCCGAGAGCGGACTTTCCACCTTCAGGGGGAGCGGCGGACTCTGGGGAAAATATGACCCCGAGGAAGTCGCGTCAATCGAGGGCTGGCGGAGAAATCCTTCGCTGGTGCTGAGTTTTTACAACGGTTTTCGCGAGAGATTGTCAGTGGCCGAGCCCAATGCGGCCCACCGCGCCATAGCATCCCTCGAGAGCGAATATGAAGTTTCCGTAATCACTCAGAATGTGGACAACCTTCACGAGCGGGCGGGGAGCACCCGTGTCCTGCATCTTCACGGGGAGGCTACCAAAGTGCGTCCTGACAGAGGAGTCTATGACAGGACTTTTTCCGAGAGCGAGGTTCTGGACATCGGCTACGGCGCGGTGCATCTTGGCGACCTTGCCCCGAACGGAAGCCAGCTCCGTCCGCACATAGTCTTTTTCGGCGAGGCCGTTCCCAACATAGAGAAAGCGGCGGAGATTGTCTCCGGAGCGGACATAATGCTGATTGTGGGCACCTCGCTCAACGTCTATCCCGCCGCCGGCCTCTACCGCTACGCCCCGGCCTCCACCCCTGTCTACCTCATCGACCCCGAGGACGTAGCCGTCAGCGACCCCCGCATAGTCCACATCCGCGAAGTCGCCACCACTGGGATGACGACTTTCCGAAAGCTAATCAAATCTGTCTAGTTAATCTTGTTGACAGTGGCGGCACGCCCTACGGATATAATGTGCACGTCATCCGTTCCGCTGTAGCGGATGGAGGAGGCACCGGAGGCATCCCTCACTGTAAGGCTTCCGGTGACGTTAACCGTGCAGGAAGCTGCGCCGGAAGTCTCGACGGTGGCGTTGACCGCCGTGAAATTCCCCGCCTTCACCTTCGCAGCTCCGCTGGCATCGATACTAATGCTCTCTGTGCTGCCCTCAAGGATGACTTCTCCGGCGCCCGAGTCTTCGAGTGAAACCCGGTCGAATTTACCCGTAATCTTAGGCTTTGCGGCTCCGGAATTATCTATTTTCAATGTTCCTCCGTTGAGTTTCATCGTGCCCTCGGCAGCCCCGGAGAACTCCAGTTCGGCCTCGGTGAACTCTCCGTCCATCTTGCAGATGGAGGCTCCGCTGAACTCTCCCTCAATTTCTCCGGCCTTGACGCTGAGGGACTTGACCCTTGATGCTCCGCTCAGATCCAGAGAGAATTCTCCGCCTCTTCCGAGGTCGAATATGTCGTCGCAACTAAGCGTGGCGGCCCCGTTAAGCTCCAGAGATCTCAGCACAGGCATCGAGATTTCTGCGATGAACTCTCCTTCGATGTTCCTGAATATGTTGTTGTCGATTCCTATCTTGAGCTCATCCTCCTCCATGCGGACGAAGACTCTGTTCTCATATTTCTCGGGGAAAGTGAGTTTTATGCTGTAAGCCTCTGATTTAGTGAGTTTTACCTGAAATTTGCCGCCCACTTCCAGTTTGCGGAATCCCCCGAGGGAGTAATTTCTGGTTATGCTTCCGTCTGCCTTGACGGCTGAGGTGGTCGCATTGATTTCGGTGTTTCCGGCGTTAAGGACTGAAGGCCCGCCGAGTGCGGCCGCGAGAGTGATTGCGGCGAAAAGTGCTGTAATCTTTTTCATAATTGTCATATGTTTTTATCCAATGTTTCAAGTGCATTGAGAAGGCACGCATAGTATCTCTTGAGCACGGCGGCCTTCTCAGCCGGGTCCATTTCTTCCGGCAGCTGGTCAATCATCGGCACGGGCTCGTCCGAGAGGCTCCTTGTCATTGCCGCCATCTCCCCGTCGCCGTCCCTTCTGCATATGTCCTCGCAGAGCTCAGCCGCCTTCTCAGAATATGCCGTGCAGACTGCCACAGGGTCGTCCCCGACTCCCGCGAACCAGTCGCTTTGCTCTGAGGCAGGATGAATGAGAACGCACAGAGCGGCTATCGCTGCTGCGGCAACGGCGCCTCCCACGCTCCAAAGACGGATAATTTTTCCTTTTTTGCGCTCCGGCTGCTCTGACGCTGTCGCTCCGCCTGACTGTGAAAGCTTCTTCTCAAACCTTTCCTGATGCCCCTTGGGGAGAGGAGCAGAGTCGAAAACTTCGGGATTTTCTCTCAGTATGTCTTCAATATTTTTCATATTCAAATGTCGCTTTCAAGTTTATATACCTCTTCAAATCCAACGCAATTTTTACTGTTGCAGTGCAATTTATCTTTTCAGACAATGTTTCTCTCCGAGAACCTTTACAAGTGCCGCCTTGGCGCGGGAAAATTGAGTCCTCACGGTGCCTTCGCGAATCCTCTCTATCTGTGCAATCTCCTCATAGTCAAAACCTTCCATAAGGACAAGGCGGAGAATCAGGGCATATTGCCCGCGAAGCTCCCCGATGGCTCCGACGATGTCTGAAAGCGTCATATTCTCGTCCAACTCAGCTGGCTCCGTCTCAATCTCTCCGGTGTTCTCCCAGGCGTAGTCCTCCAGAAAAGCCTTTTCCCTTTTCTGCCGCCTCAGCAGATCGAGTGAAGCCCTGACGCAGGTTTTCGCAAGCCATACCCGGGTCTGCCTTTCATCCTGAACGGGCGGAGAGCAGGTGATGAACTTCAGGATTGTGTCCTGCATAATTTCCTCGGCATCGGCGCTGTTTCCGACAATCCGAAGGCTCATGTTAAAGAGCCTCCCGGAGTGTGCCGCATAGAATTTTATGGTGTCTTCCCGTGTCATCCTGTCTTTTTTCTGCAATATAAACGAAAATTTCCGCTCAGTGTTACACCCGCCAGCAGGAAAAATGAAAATTTTTCATCTGAAATCCTCGGTGATGCTCTATGAAACTGTCCCAACGCCAAGCGAAAATCACAAGTTTGGGATTTTTTATCTCACAAGTTTGGGATTTTTTACCTCATAAGTTTGGGATTTTTTACAAAAACACTAACTTTGCGGCAGAATCGGACAATGTTCCGATTGGTTGAAAAACTGGTTATAAAGATTTGCTGCTATGTATCTTAAGCGTTATGTGGAGGCCGGGATTGAAAGGAAACTGAAATCCTCAGGAGTCGTAGTCGTGAGCGGACCGAAGTTCTGCGGAAAGACGACTACAGCGACTTTGTTCGCCAAAAGTGTGATAAAACTGAACACGACGCAGTCGATAGAACTCGCCCGTATGGAGCCGAGAAACACTCTTGTTGGGGAACAGCCGAGGTTGGTGGATGAATGGCAGACTGTTCCTGATATATGGAACGAGGCCAAGGCGTGGATAGATGAAAATCCCCGTTTCGGGCAGTTTATCCTGACCGGAAGCAGCACCCCTGCGGACAAGACACGTCTCCATCATTCCGGCGCCGGACGAATAGTGTCAATTATGATGAGGCCGATGAGCCTCTTTGAATCATTGGATTCCAAAGGCACTGTTTCTCTGGGGGAATTGTTTACCAACCCTGATATGCCCATATACGATTTGAACGAAAATCATCAGCTCGCGGACACCGCTTTTCTTTTGTGCCGCGGCGGATGGCCGCTGTCTCTCCAGACGGACAGGCAGGTCGCTTTGGATGTCACGAGGAACTATTATGACGGCCTGTTCAATTTTGAAAACAGCGAAAACGAAAAATTCCGGAACAAGAAACCTCAAATCCTGCGTATGGTTCTGAGGAGTTATGCACGCAACATATCGACCGAGGCTTCAGCGCAGACTATGATAGACGACATCATATCCTCGCAAAACCGTTCATCAATGGACCCCAAGACCTTTGACGATTATATGGATGCTCTCAAGGACTTGTTTATCATAGAAGATATAGATGCGTGGAATCCGAATCTCAGAAGCAAGACGGTCGTCAGAACAACGCCGACCCGCCATTTCATTGATACGTCAATCGCGTGCTGTGCGCTCGGCATAACGCCCGACACTATTATGAAAGACCTTAATTCATTTGGGCTGTTTTTCGAGGATATGGCCGTGCGGGACCTAAAAATCTATTCCTCGACTCTTGATGGCAGCATAATGCACTACAGGGACAGCCGCGGACTGGAATGTGACGCGGTCATCCATCTGAACGACGGACGTTGGGCGTTAGCCGAGATAAAACTCGGGGGAAATAAACTGATTGAAGAAGGCGCGGAGAACCTATTGCGCCTGAAAAATGACCTCGCCCACTCCGGCGGACCGGAATTTATGATGATACTGACTGCGACTGGTCCGGCGTACCGGAGACCCGACGGAATCTATGTCGTTCCGCTCAACTGCCTGAAAGCCTGAGAGGGCGGATACTAATCCTAAAATCTTATAAATTTTTAGGAATTCAATCCTAATATTTTATAAGATATTAGGAAAATGCTTAAGTTTGCGGTAAGAAGGAGGACCTTCTCACCTTCATCCGCTGACTTAAAGGTTCGCTATAAGTTTATCGACCCTCTCGCTGACAATCTTCTTGAGATAGGACGGCAAAATCACAAGTTTGGGATTTTTTATCTCATAAGTTTGGGATTTTAATCAAGATTGAGGCCTGAGTAGTTCTTTGCGGCCTCCGTCATCATCTTCTTCATCTCATTCGCCAGCGAGGCCGGTTCGAAAACGATCAGGTTGGCGCCGAAGGAGGCGAATTGGGCTTTGAGCTCGTAGTTCGGCCGGCACTCTATCGAGAAAATTGCGCAGTCTGAGAGCGCGGGATGGCCTTTCCGGCAGTTTACGGCATCCTCGTCTGTTAACTCTATCTGGGTCTGGTGGATGGATTTCGTCCTTACATAATTTGCGGATTCGGGCTTCACCCCGAAATAAATCTGCTCAACTTCCTTGTCTTCCAGAAGAGTCACTCCGACGATTTCGTCAAACCTGCGGCCAATGTCGACCGATGTCGGGATGTAGGGAATCTCGTCAACATAGTCGAATGTCTCGGCCATACGGTCAAGCGCATAGTTCACGATTTTGCCGCTATAGGGCTCGTCTTTGCCATCAAAGGGCGTCGCGAGGAGAAACCAGCGGTCGTTGTACTGACGGAGCTGGTAGGGATAGACGGTTGCGGTTTCGCTCTTGCAGCCGAACCTCGTGTAGGTGAAGCGGATGACTTTCTTCCTGGAGATTGCGGTGAACAGGCGCGCAAGCAGGGAGGAAGGGATTTTCAGAACATCGTTCCGGCTGAAACTGATCAGCTTCGCCCCGGCCGCGTCATCCAGGTTGAGCCTTTTGCGCAGCAGCTCCAGAGATGTGAAGTTTTCAAGTCCCTCGAACTGTCCCAGGGTTTTGAGGCTTTCGCAGAGCACTTCACGCTCGTCGGGGGTGAGCTCCTTGTAGAAAATCGGGCTGCTCTGGTCCTCATACTTGACGGCCCCCCGTTTCCTCACGACTTTCTTCCCGAATTCCTCTTCAATGGCCCGTATGTCCTTCTGAATCATTCTGAGAGATACATCCATCGAACATTCGCTGTTCACCCGGCGAAGAATGTCCTGCGTCGTGTAATCCTTATTCGGGTCGGAGAGCAGGCGGTCGATGACCCGGAATCTTTCAAGTGCGTTTTTATTTATCGGCATAAGTCTTCAATTCCTTTGTGAAGGTGGATTTTTTAGTGTTTCAATGAATGCAAAGGTAGGCAAATAAAACGAAATGAATATTCGCGGCCGGCGGCAAATCGTGAAGAATGCCGCCGGCCGCTCAAAGGCTTATTTAATCAGCTCGGGATGCCGGGCGCACAAGTCGCTGTAGGAATAATCCGTGCCGTTGAAGGTAAATCGGATTACATCGTACCGGCTGTCACCTTTAGGCTCGTGGATGGTCTTTAACCCGCTGGGGCAGATTACCCGCACGCTGCTTTTATAAAAAGCATTGCATCCAATCTCTGTGACTGTCTCAGGCAAGTAGAGGTTTTCCTGTTTCTTGTCGTCGGTTTTGAAGATGAACTCGCATAAATTCGGTTACATTTATGTCGCATTCTTCGAGCGCCCTGCGCACCAGCTCCGGTGAGAGAGGGGTGTCGTCGGTTATCTGCTGCGCGAGAGCCTCATTCTTTTCGTCAAGGTTTTCCTGGATTGATTTTGTGCCTTTAGTCTTCATACCTTTTCTGATTTTTTATGTCCCCCGTTTCTTCGGAGAACGGTGCAAAGGTATGTAACGTCTGCGAGCTCTTTATTCGCGGAAACGGAAATTACAGGAAACTCTGATAATCGTCTCCGCTGATTCTCGGATGGATGAACAGATTGCGGTTCAGTGCGGTGACAAGGCCAAGCGACTCGTTGCCGAAATCGCCCAGCCTGTGCAGTATGCCGATCTGTATAAAATTTTCCATCGTGCACAGGATATAAAGTCTTTCCTGTTTCGGGGCTTCCGGGTAATGCCGCAGAAGCGTATTGAGGCATTTGACGCGCATCCTGTCGTAGTAGTTGTTCGGGATGAGGGCGTATGTAGACGGAGACTGCCAATACTGGAGGTGCTCTCTCCAGGACAGCCAGACCTCGAACAGATACCTGGTGTACTTCCCGCTCTCGAGTATCTCCCCGAGAAGGACCGTGCCTTCGGCACAGTCGAACTTGACGTATTCGAGGGCGAGGATGGCCCTGCGGTCGATGTCCTTCTCCGAGACGACGGCATCGTGGAAGTGTTTCAGCTGCTCTTCGGAGAGTTCCGTCTCCTTCTCCGGGAGGTTCAGACGAACGATATCGTCAATCCCGCGCACGAACTGCGCCTTGTCATACCATTCCCAGAAATGCTCCTCGTATTCTTTCCGGTCCGAACTGGAGCAGATTTGCGGGTATTCATCAAAATCGTAGTCGTTATTGCGGAACGCCTGCGCGAGCGGGCAGTCATCGGACCAGACTCCGTCGAACTCCCTGTAGGCGTCTGCCAGTGCTCCCAGGTGCGTTCTGATTGGCTCCGATGCTCCCGACAGCACTTCGTCCAGCAGCTCGTGCGTGATCCCTGGCTGCGTGCCTGCAATCCAGGCCAGGGTGTCTTTCTTCGTCCCGGGGCCGTCCCAGCCGCAGGATGAGAGCCTCACAAACAGCTCATAGCTTTGAATAACCTTGTTGTAAACGGTGGCGAAATTGCAGCGGAGCCTGACTTTGTTCGCGAGTTCCGACTCCCGTATGTCCTCCTCCGGGAAGAAGAAGCCATCGCGCACCGGCGTTCTCTCGGCGATGACGGCCCCCGAGGTGTCCGGAGTGAACGCGGCTTCGATGGCCTCTGCCGAGGTGAGCCTCTGCTCGCACAGCCTGTGTGGCCGTGACGCCTTCAGACGGTCTATGGCGTCTGCCCGGGCCGTAGTGTCCGCTGTATGATTTGCCCTGTCTCCTTCCGCCTGCCTGTTCCCTGATTTGCAGGATATGGCAAGGACGCAAAGGAGTGAAAGAAAGACCGGAGTGAATTGTCTCATGAAGTGTCTCATAAATATTTGAGTTAGCGGTGCAAAAGTCGAAATTGGTAAATGGATGTTCATTTTGGTGCTATCCAGTCAATATTCGTTTTAATTTGACTGCAAAGATACGGGGCAATGGCGAATTGTATATTCGTGACTAAATATATACCCGATTTTCTGTGAATTTATAAAAGTTATGTCAAGGCCCGGGCACCGCCGGGTACAGGTCCATCTGACTTTATTCTGTGGCGGCGAATAAAATTTCTTGTGAGGGCTGGGGGCTTTGCTGTTTCGGAATTATGTGTTAATTTTGCGCACTGATTCCGGGCGGCCTCTTTGAGGAAAGGACGGCCTACTTATATTGGAGGTTTAGAGGAATAAGTTGAACACTTGCGAGAGTTTGAATTTATATGGAAAAGAAAGCTGAATTTACATACGCTTACCCGCATCCGGCGGTGAC
>CAVAMP010000036.1:0-23249 GCA_963589825.1 Flexilinea sp.
GAATAAGAAAAATATCTGTCCTTGCACAAGTTGGCAAGGCTTCATCGCTTCTGGCTTTGGCCGGAATTGCTTCAGGATGCTCCGGGAATGCGCAGAAAAACTTGCGGCCTAACATTCTGCTCATCGTGGCGGATGACCTCGGACTTGGGGATGTGAGCTGCTATGGTTCCGAGACGATTCACACGCCTCACATAGACTCGCTCGCCGGTGCCGGGCTTAGGTTTCAGAACTGCTATGCGACTTCCGCCACTTCGACGCCGAGCCGCTATGCTCTCTTTACCGGGATGTACCCCTGGAGGAACTCCGAGGCGAAGATTCTCCCCGGGGACGCTCCCCTGCTGATTGACCCTTCGGTGCCGACCCTTCCAAAGATGATGCAGGAGGAGGGTTATGCCACTGGGGCGATCGGGAAATGGCATCTTGGGATGGGTTACGGGAAACTGGACTGGAACCGGGAGATTGCCCCTTCGGGAAATACCGTCGGATTCGATTACACCAACCTGATTCCGGCGACCGTCGACAGGGTTCCTACCGTCTATGTCGAGAACGGGAAGGTTGTGGGACTTGAGAGCGACGACCCTCTGCTTGTTGACTATGAGCGGAATTTCGAGGGAGAGCCGACGGCGCTGACAAATCCGGAGATGATGGAGATGAAATGGCTGCACGGGCATCAAGGGGCAATCGTTAACGGCATTCCACGAATCGGATATATGAAAGGCGGACACGCCGCGAGATGGAACGACGCTACTATGGCGGATTATTTCCTTTCGAAAGTCACAGCCTTCATTGAGGAGCACAAGGGGGAGCCGTTCTTCCTCTATTACGGTCTGCACGAGCCTCACGTGCCGAGAGTCCCTGCCGAGCGGTTTGAGGGAGCGAGCGGGCTCGGATGCAGGGGGG
Organism: Flexilinea sp.; assembly: GCA_963589825.1. Lineage (GTDB taxonomy): Bacteria > Bacteroidota > Bacteroidia > Bacteroidales > UBA932 > Cryptobacteroides. The sequence goes on from CAVAMP010000036.1 coordinate 901, forward strand.
ATGCGGTCGTCGAGGCGGACTGGTGCGTAGGGCAGGTCATAGCGAAGCTCCGCTCGCTCGGTCTGCTTGAGAACACCCTCGTCATCATCACCTCGGACAACGGCGCGGTGCTTCAGGACGGATATGACGACGGGGCGGAGGAGATTGCGACGGCGAAAGGCCACGACCCCGACAACGGACTGAGAGGCGGAAAATACAGTCTCTATGACGCGGGAACGCACATCCCGTTCATCGTCTATTGGAAAGGGCACATAAGTCCCGCTGTCAGCCGGGCATATCTCTGCCAGTTGGACCTTTTTGCAACGCTCGGAGAGCTGACAGGAGGCAAAGTGGCTGACGGTCTTGACAGCGAGGCCCACACGGACGTGCTTTTGGGGCGCGAACTGGAAGGCGGAAGAGAGGCTCAGATTATCGAGGCGCAGGGCCGCCTAGCCTACAGGAAGGGACACTATGTTATGATTCCCGCCTACACCGGAGCGAAGGTGAACTCCACGGGGATTGAACTCGGGAACAATGCCGGGGACACGCTTTGGGACCTAGCGGCTGACCCCGCGCAGGGGGCTCCGATGAATGATCCGGAGCTGCTGCGCAGTATGAAAGACGAGTTCCTGAAGCTGAGCGGGACGCTTTACAGCGCCGACACCGCCGTTGACCCGCTGGAATAGAGTCTTGTGCGCAGATACTAAGAAAGGGAGATTGAATTTGCCGTTCAATCTCCCTTTCTTGGATATGTAGTTATACACTACCTTGTCGCTCCGTAGTTCTTGTTGGAACTTACGAATGTTTCGGCATCCCAGTCAATGGTCAGAAGGCTTGCGTCTGAACCCGATTTCATATAAGGCGCGTAGCCTGACTCGGTTGTCGAATCTGAGCTTATATTGGCATTGAAAGCCTTCAGTGTCTTTGCAGTACCGGATGTTGAATCATACCAAAGATAATCGCGGCTTAATAGGTTGAAGTTCGCAATCTCAGGATTGGTAGTTGCCTTGACTATCGACAGGTAGTTCGCCGTGCCTGCGTACGAACTGTCGGAATACTTAGGAAGATGATAATAGTTCTTGCCCTCGGTGTATGAGCCCAAAGAGTTCACCATAAAATAGGAGTAATTCTTTGTAGGATACAGACCCGCTATTGTATTCTTTGTGAAAGTCAGGGATGTGATGCTGGCATTCCTGTTTGTGTTACTGTTCGAGAACATCGCCACCTGGCGGTCAGAGTTGTCAGCGCAATAGAGAACATTCTCCGTGAACACAACCTTCGGATAGGTTAGGCTCTGATTTGTCTTGATAACCGCAGCACCCGCAGTCGTTGAAGACGGCGCGGCATTAAACTTCAAGTCGGAGTTAACGAACTCAATATCAGTTACATTTCCTGCTCCGGTGAGCGCTAGAATGTTCAAGTCGATATTCGATATTTTGCAGCCGTCAAACACAAGAGCATCAACATTGTCAGCGGAGTTATAGATAAAGAATGTGTATTTTGACGATGCCGCGCAGATTACATTTAGATCTTTAAAGTACAGAGAACCGGTCTTCGCCAACACCCTGCCGCCTTCGCTTGCGTCAATGCTCACAGTTTTGTCTGAATACCTGTTTACCAGAACGACCCTCTCCACAAGGTTTGCAGTTGTCGACAAGGTGAATTTATAGTCTCCTTCACTGGACAGGAACACGATTATATTCTTCTTCGTGCCGTTGATTGTAGGCTGAATATTTACATCCGCCGTCGTAGCCTCAAGAACAGAGGCAGTAGGGGCGTTCTCCATTGCAGTGTTGAACGTGGTTGAGCCCACGGTGACGTCAAATCCTGCGGAGTAAAGTTCATAGCGGTCGGTCACTTCCTTGAGTTTGTCAGAAGGAATGGTTCCGAGAGGTCTGATGACATTGCGGCTTTTTCCCGTTTCGAACAGCTGACCCGTGGTCTTGCAGGACTTCACGGTGCCGTCGGAATACTGGACATAAATCGTGATGCCGTTTGTGAATGACTGCGGGCGGGTGGTTGCGAAATAGTCGCAGTCTGACTTGAACGGCCCATTTACCGTTATGCTCTTGCTGACGGAGGTGTAAGTGCCCCCGTGAGAACCATCAAGAGTCACCGCGGAGGCGGTGCAGGCCATATTCTCGCCGTTATTCCCGACGAAAACGACCTTCGCCACATTTTCCGCATCGTCAAGACGGAACTTAAGAAATGCGACAAGTGATTTGAAGGTAAAGTCGCGCTTGTCCGCCGTTGTGGAAGCGACGCAGACATACGCCTTAGGGTCAAAACTTCCGGCAGTGGCAGTCTGCACGGCAGGAACGGTGACTCCCGAAAGGGTCACGGTCTCGCCGCTGTTAAGCGACACATCAGAATCGGCCGGATATACGGCATACAGAACATCATCTGAGAGACTTGCAAGGCCGCTGAACTCGGCAGATGAGCCGGAGGAAGTGGTGGAGAAAGTCTGGTTGCCTGTGGAGGCGCCGAGAACGCTGATGGACTCGGTCCCTGTCCAGACGATAGCGGGATAATTGTCGGAGTCAAAAGCTGCCTTCACTCCGACCTCGGACGAAGCCGAAACGGTAATCGGGGAAAGGTCCGCCGCGGAGTTTTCCTGAAGATTTTCCTTCGCGCAGGAGGATGCCGCCATAGCTGCTACGGCGAGCAACAGAATCGTACTTTTTTTCATAATCCTCTGACTATTCGAAATATACTATTCTGCTGTCCTCCTGCGGAGTTTCGAAGCTCGCGGCCATCCCCTCCTCGGTCAGGACCGTCTGAATCTCAAGTGCGGGGGCTACATATTCTGCCCCCCCCAATGTAATTGTTTGGTTTTTCATTACTTATAGATTTTTTACTTTTATCTCTGTGCGCCGTACACCGTGCTCTTGGATTTGAAGATGCCCTTTGCTATGTTGAAATTCGCGGAGTCATCTCCGAAATCAAAAATTTCGGATGCGTCGGCAGGAACCTTGTTGTAGATTGTGCCCGGGTTCGTGTTCTGTCCCACCTTCATCCTCTTTGTCGGCACCGACCCTTCGGCGTAAATGGCGTAGTTGGAGACGAATGTCGCATAAAGCGTCTCATCCACATTGGTCTTCGTCTCCTCCTTCACTATGCCGGTATAGCTGGTGTTGCAGTTGGTCGTGTAGTCGGTGAAATAGAACAGGTTGTTTGAGATGCTGCCCGCGACGAGGTCGTTCATCTGACAGTAGGCGTATGAAGCAGGAGGATAGACATTGACGAAGGTGTTGTGGGTAACCGTCACGGTGGAAACGGCAGACTGCCTGTTATGGTAGAGACAGAAGCCCTTGACAGCGTCCTCGGACCAGAACACATTGTTGTCAAAGGTCAGTTCAGCCACCGTACACTCATTTGCCTGCACCTGAAACATATATACCACCTTCGAAGAGTTTGCCTTCACATCGCAGTCCTTCACTACGAAGGAGTTCACATTTCTTGTGGAAAGCATATAACTCAGGTTCTTGTCCCCGACGATGTCAATGCGGCAGTCCTTAAAACCTATGCGCTGCATCGCGTTGTCGTTGATGTTGGAGAGCAGATAGCCGTCCGAAATTCCGTCTGTGCTGATGCTGACATTCTGGAACTCGACTATGTTGTCAGCGACCGTCGCTGTGGAGGCGAACTTCACCTGAGCCGAAGCCGCGATCTTGGTCCTGCTGCCCTCGGTGTTGCCGGCGACGATAAACGGAAGGGCGATTTCAGCGGTCGGGAACTCGGCAACCGCGTCGGCATCGACGAAGTTAACTCCGGCCTTGAGAGTCTTGTCCGCGCTTGAGGCGCTGATGTAGTTGACACTCGGATATGTGGTCTTGTTCACGGTCACGCCACCCACAGTCACATCCTCTCCGTCGAGGTACTTGCCGTACAGACCCGGATAAGTCACAACGACTGAAGAAGATACCTGAACCCTTACCTTGCTGATTGAAGATATGCCGCTCTCTGAGATGGCAAGAAGGCAGACATCGGTCTTGCTGTCGGCAGAAAGGGCCTTGGTTTCCGCTGCAGGGGCCGTAATCGAGAGCACTGAGCCCTCAAGGGAAGCGGACCAGTTCTGCGGAGCGGTCACCATAACGGACTGCACTCCTGCGGTCTCGACCGCGAAGGTCTTTGTCTCGCCGTATGCGAAGGTCACTATGTCCTCAGCGCCCTTGATTACGCAGGAGAAGCCTTTCACTATAAGAAGAGAATAGCTTGAACCGTCCTGGAGCACGACCTCAAGTTTGTCTCCGTTCACGCTGACGCTCCTGAAATAGGAGTCGCCGGAGGAGGAGCCGCTCTCTGCAACGGCCTTCACCGGGTTGCCGTCCGCATCCTTGACCTGGGAGTAGGTCTGCCCGTTGTCGTAGCTTACCGTCCAGTAGCCGGAAGCGTCAACGCCGAATTTAGGAGTGATTCCGTCAGAGCCTGCGGCCTTTACTTTATTCCCGGAGGCGAGGATGTACTCGGGGCCATTGCCGTAGTCCACAGTCCAGTAGCCTTCCGAGTCAACTGAGACTATCGGCGCGTTTGCAACGCCTGTGCTGCCCTGGTTCAGGGTGATGACCTTGCCGTCGGAGAAGGTGATGGTGTAGACGCCGTCTTTTTCCGTGACGCTGCTCACTGTTCCGCCCTCAACGAGTTTACTGATGGCCTCCACATTGGAGTTCAGAGTTCCGAGATTCTTCTCGAGAGCGTCTATGCGGCTTTCCGCCGAGTCCAAACGGTTCTCCAGTTTGGAGATGTCGGAGCAGGCCACAGAAAGGCCCGCAAGCAGTATAGCCCCCAAAAATGCAGAAATGCGTTTCATAATTGTCTTATTATTATGTTGTTTTTTTATTTCAATGCCGCAAGCCACGCCGGAAGCGCTCCGAGACGGGCCCTAAGCTGCTGTTCATAAAGTGATTCCGGGCTCACCGCCGCGCCGTTGCTCTCGAGGAGTTTCACCTGAGTCTCGTCGAAAGTCACCGCCTCGCCGTGGAATCCGACAATCACAGGAGGGAGGAACTTCCACCAGAGGCTGGAATGGTCCCAGAAAGTGAACGTCGTGCTCTGCGGAGTGAGGGAGCAGAAGTTCCAGATGACAAGGTCGTCGAGGTGGTTCGGCACCTGGGTCTGGTCGCCGCCCTGACGGAACTTCATCCAGCCTCCCTTGCAGCAGTCGATGAGCGTTGCGCGCGGCTGCGTGGCGTGAGCCTCGAAGCAGCTGTCACTACCCCAAGTATTGCGCCAAAGCACCGTTCCCATACTCTGTTTTGACACTCCGACTGCGTGGTACTGCCCCGCCCCGGCCGAATAAGTGGAAGAGTCATCCACGAGATAGCCCGAAGAGGTGTCGGTCGTCGCTCCGATGAATACGCGTGAAGAGCACTGGGAGCGTACGGCAGCGTGACCGCGGTTGCCTCCGAAAGTGATGTCGTAGGCTGACACATTGGCACACCAGATGAGCGAACTTGCCTCGCTCACGCTCTCAAACCCAACTCTTCTCATCCAGGAGTTAACAAGACGCGTGAAATTTATCGGCTTGTAGGCTCCGTCATCCTGCCAGCTGCCGTGGTGAACGAAGTCCGCCTTGGCGTTGCCCTTGAATGTAAGGTCTTCCACGCCGACGTTTTCATAGTGCGGGTAGGAGTCAATCCTCCAGTTGTAGCCGCCGGAGTTGGTGTTCGCGGTGTACTGCAGGTCCACTTCGTGCATAATCGGCTCATAGAATGTCACCTTGTTCCCCGCGATGGACTTTATCTGATGATAGTCGTAAACCTGCACGCCAGTGGACACTATGTTGGTCATCGTTGAAAGTTCCGAGGAGGTCGGAGAAGCGGCGCTGAGTTCTGAGGCGATGAAAGCGGGGTCGTTGTTCACAACCGTTAGGCAAACCCAGTCGCCTTCGGAGAGGCCCGCGGCGGAGGAGACTTCCACGCTGAACGAGCCCTTGGCGGCATTGGCGGCAACGTCAGCCGCTTTTGACAGGCCGCTGTTGTGCTTTAGTTCAATCATAGCGGGAGAACTGTAGAGAACCGAGGCATCGGACGGCTGGTTCGGGTCCTGCATCACGAGTTTTGTCTTGTCGCGGCCCGCTCCCCTGAGGATGAAGTTGCCGGCGCGAATCTGGATTGTCTGGCTCGGGCTCTTCCCCGCGAGGGTCACGTCATCGTCAGCCGTATGGAGAATGAACTCCCCTTCCGGGAAATACACAATCGCATTAGCCTTGGCCTTGTGGTTGAAGCAGATCACATTGCTGGAATTCACAGTGTAGGTCACTCCGAGAGCCGCCTCAAGGCACTTCAGGAAAGCCTCCCTGTCGGACTTGCCGTCATTCGGAACTGCCCCGTAGTCGCAGACATTATAGACTTTATATCCCCAGTCGTCGGCCTCCGGCGGGGCGCTCTCTCCGTGATTGTACCCGGCGTAAGAGAAGTCAAGAAGTCCGGAGCCGAGGTCGGAGAGAGTGAAAACAAGGCTCACAGTCTTGAGACGTCCGCCCACGGAGACGACCGTTATGCCCAGCGTGTATTCTCCCGCTTCCCCTGAAGATGGAGCCGAGACAACGAGTTTCCCGTCAGAGATGACTGCTGCCCAGCCATCAGGGACCCTGAGAACAGCATCAGAAACTCCGGATTCAGCGAGGTTGAAGGTAAGAGTTTTTCCGAGGAATATCGTCGCCTTGGGCTCATATCCCTCCACGGTGAATATGAAGTCCTCGACAACATCCACGCTGAGAACCTGCCCGTCGGCAAGGGTAAAGACCATTTTCCCGGTCTCGGAGTCGTATTTAACGTCACTGAAGATGCTGCTTGAACCCTCCCCGGAAGAAGAAGGCGTCGCGCTCAGCGGCTTTCCGTCATCGCCCAAGAGGCGGCTCCAGTTTTTCCCTCCGTCAGTGCTTATCAGCCAGAAGCCGAGGGAGTCCACCTTCAGCTGCGGGGTGATGCCCTCTTCGGAAAGGGCCTGCGAAGCGCCCTCCAGACGCGAGAAGGTCTTCCCGCCGTCCGTCGAGACAATCCAGTAGCCCTCGGCGTCAATGCCGACAAGCGGGACAAGCGCCTTCGCCTGAAGGCCGTAAATTACCTCAATCGTGGAGCCGTCGTTGAGTGTAAGAGTGTAACCGATGACTTTCGAGCTGTCATCAAGGACCTCCTCGTATTTCTCAATCCAGACATCCTCCTCATAAAGTCGGCGCAGCGAGGTGGCGTTCTGATAGGCCTGCCCGGCCGATTTCTCCGCATCCGCGATGCGTGTTTCGAGAGAGTCCAGCCGCTCCTCAATCTTGGTGAGGCTGCAGGAAAGCGCCACGGTCCCGCTCAGGACGATGGCTGCAAGGGGGGCGAAGCGTCTCATAGCCGAATATTTAAAGTTATACCTTTTCATTGTTATCTGCGGTTTGGGGCAAAGTTAAAAATTTAAGCCGGATATTATATCGTCCCGGTACCAGATGTCGTCGGACTCCTCCAGTTTTGTCTTCAGCTCCTTTAGGAGAGAGGCGAAAAGCTCAGGAGACTCCCTGTAATCCAGCGGGTGCATCTGGTAGGGGTCAAGCCTGTCGTCGAAGATGGTTACGCTTTTAAGGCTTCTGTCCCTGCCTATGACTATCTCCATCGTATGGGTGGCCGTTCTAATGCCGCGGGCCACTGGGAAAAATCCCTTCACCTTCCCGTCGGGGCCGGTTTCTCCGTTTACATTTCTCAGATATAGAACGGATGTCGGAGCGGAGCACTCTTCCCCGGTCTCCATCAAAAGCGGAGAAAGGTCCCGGCCCTCGGCGCTACAGGGAACGGACTCGTGAAGTCCCGCCATAGAAAGCAGGGTCGGCATTATGTCAACGCTCGCAAGAAGGGTCGTGTCGACGCGGTGGCGGATTTTCTCCGGATAGCGGATTATCATCGGGACATTGAACGACTCGGTGTAGATGGAATTCTTAGGGTCGGGAGTGGAGTGGCTGCACATAGTCTCGCCGTGGTCGGAAGTGAAGACGACGATGGTGTTTTTCTCCAGTCCGAGAGCCTTCAGTTCCTTCAGGATGCGTCCGAACTCCCTGTCCACTGCCGTCACATTCGAGAAGTAATACCTCACCGACGGAGCCTTGGGAAGCAGAGTGTCTGCATTAGGACGGACATACAACTCTCTGTAGGACTTGTTTTTATACAACGCATAATCCTCCTCCAGGCAGTCCTCGGGGCCCGAATATGGGCTGTGCGGAGGGTTGTAGGCGACGACAAGAAAGAATGGGGCGTCAGGGCGCCTCTCGCCGCTGCGGTTGCGGAGAAACTCCAGAGCTTTGTCCGTCTCGTGCTTCACCGAGAACTCGTGAGGGTCGTGGCGAACGCCGTCAGTGTCCCAGTAGTGCGGATTCTTGTGCTCGTCAAAAGTGCCGTAGGAATACCACCAGTCAAAGCCGTGGCGCCTCTCGGGCGGGGTGTAGGCGTCCCACTCCGGAACTGCATCGCTCACATAATGCCCAGGGTTGGCAGGGTCATTCGGCGATGGACAGTCGGCGTGGAGTTTTCCCACATAGCCGCAGCTGTAGCCCTCCGCCTTGAGGACATCGCTTATGCAGACTGCATCCTGCCTCAAGCTGCTCTCCGGTCGGTCAGACATACAGTTTAGCGTGACTCCGCTCCGCTCGGGGTACATCCCGGTGAGGAAAATTCCGCGGTATGGGCTGCTCAGAGGGCAGTTGCTCATTGCCCTGGAGAGCACAACCCCCTCCGAGGCGAAACCGTCGAGATTCGGAGTCTCGACCGGGTCCGCAGTCCAGCGGACGTATGGGTTATACTCATCCTCGTTCCAGAAGGCAAGAGCCTGATTGCGGAACTGGTCCGGGAATACATATATTATGTTGGGATGCGCGCTCTGACTTTCAGTGCAGGACGAAGCCGCAAGGGCGGAGAGCGGGAGCAACCCCAGTTTCATTTTCTCTAAAATGTTCATTTTTCTATCCTTTCAAGATGAATTTCTTCAGTGCGGGCCTCTCCGGTAGTGAAAAGAAGCGTCGTGCAACCGTCCCCGAATGTCATCGTCACATCGCTGCTTCCCTTTTCGGCAATCTTCCATAACCCCATGAGAGTCAATGTGACAGAAGTCGGGAGGCAGTGGGAGTCTATCCATTTGCGGCCATATACGCTGCGCTCAATCCGTTTCCCGTTCGTGTCATAAACCTCGTCCGCCTCTCCCCTGTAAAGGGCAAGGTCAGGGTTGCAGACGCTAAGGGTCAGAACACCGGCCTCCGACGAGTACATTATCATAGACGGAGTGGATCTTAGAATGAGAGAATCAACTGCACCCTGCTCAAAAACCGCGCAACCCGTCACTCCGCTTTCGAGGTCCTTCACAATGTGGGCCCTGGAGTCTTTCCTCACGACAATATATGGCTTCGATGCCTTCCACCTTCTTACTCTTTCCTCCGGTGCGAGGATGCCGACCATATACTCGTAGTCATCTTTCATATATATGTCCCCCGCGACCGCTCCCCTGCCTACAATGGTTCCGTGGCAGATGTACGCCTTTTCAAAGAGGCCTTCGGTCGGGGCGTCCGTCTCCTCGTGGAGCGAGTGCTGAAGGGCACGGGAAACCCTCACTCGGGCATTTCTCACAAGGTAGGAGTTGCCGAGGCGGTCCTTCAGGACGACAAGCGGCGAGTCCGTCTCCTTGGAATAATTCAGCGAAGACACATCTTCACCGTCCACCCCTGTAGGGGTCTCGGCAGTAACGGTGTTCTGGAAAAGAGTCGTATGGAGTTCGGAGCCCGGGAGAGCGTTCTCAAGGTCGGAGCCGAGAGCCACCACCCTGTCCCCGAAGGCGAAGAAAGATTTCCGCGCCCGCAGGCTTCCGTTGTATTTGTCGTGTTCGTGGAGTTTCATGGAGAATGCGCCATAGAGCCCCTTGTGTGACACTCCGCCGGCAAACCATTCGTCGGAAAGGAGCATCTCCTCATAGCCGGAGTACTCATCGACATTGAGGACATTGGCCTTCATCTGACTCATCGGTATCTGGGCCGCCGTCGTCCCCGGGATATGGCACCAGTCCCAGCCCGCGACCTGATAGCCGCTGCCGAAGGAATCGATTACAGGAGAGCCGCCGCAGAGAATCTGCATACTTCCGTGAGTGAGATAGCGCCCGTAGTGGTTGGCGCCGTTGTAGGTCTCGGTGGCCCAAAGGTAGCGGCTGTGCCCGGCGAAGGTCACAAGGGTTTCGCCCGTGCGGTGGGAGAGCGAACAGTTGTAGCCGTAGGCACGGCTTCCCTGCGGGGTGGCCTCAGGAGTTATCCCCTCGCTTTCGAACTTCCGGTTCCATTTCAGGGTCTTTGCAGGGCGGTCCGGAGTGAGACGAAGGAACGCCGCGGCAAGCTCGGGGTCAGTCGGAAGGGAGCCGTCCGGGGTGCCGGCATCGGAAAGAAGAGCGAAATGCCTCGGATAGAGCGCGCCCTTTCCGTCGGGGTGGCGTCCGGACATCGCGAGCGGGAACGAGCGCAGGTTGCACCAGAAGCGCATCTGAAGCAGCGCCTCCTTCAGCACGGAGTGGCTTTCAGCAGAGACCGCGAGCGAAGTCCCCCTCAGCATCCAGACGGCGTTCACAGCTCCGTCCAGCCCTCCGACCGCGTAGGCCGGGTAGGATTTGCGGTGGTGATACATAGACCCGTCCCTCTTGAAGCACGGGAGTGTTCCGTCAACATATTTGAACCCGTTGTCAATCCAGCGGGAGAGCGCCTTGAGGTAGGCGTACTTGCGGGGCGAAGGGTCGAGAATAAGCACCGAAGCCATCCTTCCCATAAGGGAGGTGTTGAAAGCGTCTATGTCCATCCCGGGAGCCTCGGGCGCGACTTTAACTTCCCCCACTCCGGAGAACCACTCCATCGCCGCCTGCACCTCATCGAGGAGGCCTTCCTTTCGGAGCACATCCCTCATCAGCATCGGGGCTATGTAGAAATTCCTCATACTGTAGCCCAGGTGATGAAGAGTGCCCTGGGCGCTGCCTGCAGCAAAACCCTGGTCGAGAAGATGGCGGGTCATAGAGACATATATCCGCGCAAGCTCATCCTTCTCAGCCTTGTCGGAGGCCTTTAGATACGCCGCCGCGACATCCAGAAGATTGTCGTTGTAGTCCCAGAGAAGCTGCCCGTTTTTCTTGAAGGAGGCGGAAGCATCCCTGATTCCGAGATTGAGGAACGTCTCGCCGTAGCGGGTGAAATAAATCGGCTTGCCCACGGGGGTGCCGTCGGGGTTGGTCCCTATTCCGTAACTCTCATACATTCTGCGGAGCGAATCCAACTGGAGGGTCTTCGAAGGGGTCACAAGGCTGATGAAGCGGTCGGAGACAGTCTGCATATCCTCAATGTCAGAGGGCGTGAGCGGAGCCTCGGGGATGTCCAGTTTCAGATTCCAACTGCGGTTGAGCACGAGCCAGTGGACGGTGGTTTCCGGGTTTATGAACGGAGCCTGCCAGTCGGCGGTGTGATAGCGGACGTCTTCGAAAGCCGAGGTTATGACCCCGTCCAGCCACAGCCTACCGCGCCGCACATTTTTCGGAGCCGTGATTACGACTTCATCCATCCCCTCCTCGGGAGTCCCCTCCATATCCCTGTCAAACGCCACCCAGGCGCCTCTCCAGCCAGTGAAACCAAGTCCGTAGCTGAAACGGCAGCACTCACGTCCGGCCTTTCTGAACGAAAATGTCAGGCTCCCTTCGACGGGCTTGTCGGCATAGACCCAAAAGACGAAAGTTGAGACGGAAGTCTCCTTCGGGTCAGGGTTTTCGCTAAGGTAAGGAATCGCCCCGGGGATTGAGATTGTCGCGCCTTTTCTTTTCCAGCTCCACTGGAGCGAACGGGAACCGAGTTTATAGTGAAGCTCAGATGTGCTCACCGAGGAGCCTTTTTCCGGAACGACCGGAGATGTACCCTGCTCGAAAGAAAGGACGCCCTTGTCCGGGCCGTAGTCGACGACCCCTGCGGATGCCCCTGCGGAGAGGAGAAGAGCCGCCCCGAAGGCAAGAAATATATTCAGTTTAAAAGACATAATTACGGGTTCAAAAATAAATTTCCGTGCACGCTCACGGATAACAGCGACAAATTTAAGAAAATTATTAAATTTGCGAAGTAAACGTGCCGGACCTTTATAGAGGTTTTTACGCGTAATATAGTGTTTATGAAGAAGTTATGGTCACTGCTGGCTCTGCTGGCACTTTCATCCGCGGCCCGCGCCGCAATAAATTCCCAATACAACTTCGAGGGAGCGGGGGTTCCTTCCTTCGTCACAGCCTCGGGGGAAGCTTCCGTGAGCACATCGACGGACAAGTTCAAGGACGGGAAACAGTCGCTGAAATTCAGCTGGGAAGCTCCCTCCGAACTGGTGTTCTCCAACCACGACGACCTGGAGGCCTCGATGAAAGTGAACGGAGCAGGGCTTATGATGTGGGTCTATAACACCTCTCCTGCGCAGTCCCCGCTCACATTCACATTTTTCGACTGGCTGGGAAAGGAAATTTGCCACTTCAACTTCAATATGGACCACACCGGATGGAGGGCAATCTGGATAAAATACAACGATATGCTCACCCCTGACGGCTACTACGGCGACAGAAAACCCGCCGAAAGGAACACTCTCGCAGCAAAAATGGTCATCACCACTCCCGACGGAGCGCAGAACGGGACCATATATATAGACAGGGTAAGCTTCTCCAGAGTCAAGCTCCACGACCAGATTACCCCGGACAAGCAGATCCCGGACAACAACTGCCACCTTCAGAGGGATATGTGGCAGTGGTGCAGGCTCTGGGAGTGGGAGCAGTACAGCGAGCCGAAGTTCGTCCCCGTGGATGAAAACGGAAAGGAAACGCTCCGAATGATAGAAAAGAGAGTTGACGAGTGGGCCGCCACAGGCAACCCGGGCGCGGAATACACCCACAATACCCTAATGAAGAGGGTGCAGGGCTATTTCGACAAATACGGAATCCGCAGACTGCCGGACGGGGGCATCACCGGAGCGCCGCTTCTTAGCGACGACGAGTTCAACAACGCCGCCGGGGAGATGCGCATCCGCTTCATCCAGGAAATCGTCTATTGGTGCGCCCTCGAGTACCTCTACACGGGAAGCGAGGCTCAGCTCCAAAAGGTCATAGACGCGATGGACCACGCCATCGACCAGGGCTTCGCCTACGGAAGCGGACAGGGAACGAACCACCACTACGGCTACCAGGTGCGCGACCTCTACAAAGGCATCTGGATTCTCCGCGCTCCGCTCGCAAAGGAGGGAAAACTGAAGGATTACATAAAAACTCTCACTTACTGGTCAGGGCTTCAGGAAGTCAGGAGGCCGTACGAACAGACCCGCGACGGAGTTCTCGACGCCTTCCACACTCTTCACAACGCAAGAGTCGTTTCCGCCCTTCTTCAGGAGGATGACAGCGCGAAATATGCCTACTTGAAGGCTCTCGGAGAGTGGACAAGCGGCGCGCTTCGATTCACCGACGGCACTCTCGGAGGACTCAAGGTGGACGGAACTTCTTTCCATCACGGCGGGCATTATCCCGGTTACTCCGTGGGCGCATTCGCAAGCCTCGGGGACTTCATCGGATTCTGCGAAGGGACACCGTTCCAAATTGACGGCACGGCACGCGCCGACTTCAAAAAAGCGCTGATGGCCCTGTACGACTACACCAACGGGCGCAACTGGGGCATCGCGGTCTGCGGAAGGCATCCGTTCAGCGGCACCATCCCCGACAGGGATGTCGAAGCCTACGCACGCCTCGCCCTGCTTGGAGACCAGACCGGGGCGGGACTCTCCGCCGACCCTGACCTTGCAGGAGCATATCTTGCGATGGGAGGCAAGGACAAGAGCGCCACAGCGGCCTTCAAGAAAGCCGGAATCAAGGCGACGGCGGCCCCGGACGGATTCAGGGTCTATAACTACGGCGCTTTCGGCATCCACAGGCGCGGCGGGTGGATGATAAGCCTCAAAGGTTATAATTCCGACGTCTGGAGTTCGGAAATTTATGCCGCCGACAACCGCTACGGACGCTATCTCAGCTACGGCTCAGCGCAGATCATCTTCCCCGAAGGCGAGAAACAGAGCGGCTACTCTCAGGAAGGCTGGGACTGGAACCGCTACCCTGGAGTCACTTCGGTCCATCTTCCATTCGACAAACTTGAGAACCCTCTGAAGGGGACTCTTATGGAGAGGAACACTTCCCGCTTCCCGGGCGTTTCGTCGCTGGAGGGACGGAACGGCTGCCTTGCATTCACGTATATGGAGAAGGACCGGCCGAATTTCTGCGCCGGGGCGACGGCCACCAAGAGCGTGTTCTGCTTTGACAACCGCATCGTGTTCATCGGGACCGGCATCACCAACCGCTCCGAATACCCTACGGAAACAACCCTCTACCAGCTCCGTCTTGAGGACAGGGACGCTGAAGTGGACATCAACGACGACTACTCCGGGACTTTCCCCTACTCGTGGAAACAGTCAGGGAGCGGACAGGTCGTCCTTACCGACATCAACTCCAACACATATATAATAAAGGACGCGCGCGGGCTCAATGTGGAAAAGAAGCACCAGAGCTCCCCTTCCGACACTAAAAAGAAAAACGGAGAGGGAGACTTCATCACGGCGTGGATAGACCACGGGGCGGCTCCAACCGATGCCTCGTACGAGTACCTTATGCTGGTAAGACCTGGAGGAAAAGAGGTTTCCAAATACTCGAAGAAACTGCCGTACGAGGTCATTCAGGCCGACAATGCCGCACACGTAGTGAAAGACACTCCTACCGGCATCACTGCGTACATCAGCTACGGCGGCTACAGCTCAGCCTCCACCCTCGCGGCCGAGGTTCCTGCCGAGACGATTGTGATGGAGCGGACAAAGGAAGACGGGACGGTGGTCCTCAGCGTCTGCACACCGGATCTCGGAATCACAGAGAAGGGCTACACCACCGCGCAGCCGAGCCAGCCTCTGCTGCGGACAGTCACTCTTAACGGGGAATGGAGCCTTGAAGGGGAGACATCCGGGGTGAGCCTCAGCAAAAACGAAGGACAGACATCTCTCTCTGTCGAATGCCTTAACGGACAGCCGGTCGAAGTCCTGCTGAAAAAATGAATAAAAAAGGGAGCAATCCCACGAGAAATATATTAACCACTAAATCTTTGCGCTATGCAAAATCTGAGAAAAATTTTCACACTCATCCTTCTCGTCGTCCCGGTCCTCGCGGCATCGGCACAGACGGTGAAGGTAAGCGGCCGTGTGGTCGACGCCTCAGGCGTTCCGCTTATGGCGGTCACCGTTTTTGAGGACGGGAAGACCTCCAACGGCACTGCCACGGACGCGGACGGCAACTACAGCCTCAGCGTCTCTTCTTCAAAGGCGACAGTCGTCTTCTCCTGCCTCGGCTTTGCCGAAGTGAAGGAAAGCGTCGGCGGACGGAGCGTTGTCAATGTGACACTCAACGAGGAGCAGCTCTCCCTCGACGCCGCTGAAGTCGTCAGCGTCGGCTACGGCACCGTGGCAAGACGCGACCTCACAGGTTCGGTGAGCAAGGTCGATATGGGCGAAATTATGAAGACCCCTGTCACAAACTTCGACCAGGCCCTCACCGGTAAAATCGCCGGAGTGGTGGTTTCCACCTCCGACGGTGCGCTCGGCACAGAGGCGAACATCACCATCCGAGGCAACAACTCCCTCACCCAGAGCAGCGCTCCGCTCTATGTGATTGACGGATTCCCTACCGAGAGTTCTATGGCCACGGCGCTCAACTCCGCCGACATCGAGTCAATCGACATTCTCAAGGACGCGTCCGCTACCGCAATCTACGGAGCGAGAGGCGCGAACGGAGTCATAGTCATCACGACGAAGCAGGGACAGGAAGGCAAGCCCAAGGTGAACTTCAACGCCACCTGGACGATGAACCAAATTGCGAACAAGGTCGACCTTATGAACGGCTACGACTTCGTCGCCCTCCAGACTGAAATCTACAACTACACCGGCAACACCAACGCCTACCTCAAGCCTTCCGATGCCGATGCGGCGGCCGGGATTACGTCCTACACCGTTGACGACTACCTCAATGTCCCTTCCACAGACTGGCAGGACAAGCTCTACCGCACTTCGCTCACCCAGAACTACTCAGTTTCAGTTTCCGGAGGAAGCAAGGAGGCTGGAAACCGCTACAACATAAGCCTCTCGGCTCTCGATCAGGACGGCATAATCATCCAGTCCAATTTCCAGAGGTATCAGGGAAAAATCAATTTCCAGCAGAAATTCGGGAAGAGGGTGACTCTCGACGTGCTGGGGAACTACTCCAGGGCGATAACCAACGGAGTGACCCCTACGGACGCGCAGGCCTCATCTTCCGCAACCGGATGGCTTATGTACTCGGTCTGGGGCTACCGTCCGGTGAAGCCTATCCGCTCGGGCAACACCGACGATCTCTACGACGACCTTGTCGACTCGGAGGTCACCGGAGCGAACGACTACCGCTTCAACCCGGTCAAGACCGCGCAGAACGAATACCGCAAGACCATCGTGGACTACCTGAACACGAACGCCGGACTCACCTGGGAGATTATCGACGGGCTTAAGCTCAAGATTACCGGAGGCTACACTATGTACAAGCGCCGCCGCGAGGAGTTCAACGGCACGCAGACCTACACCGGATATGCCGGCTCCCCTTCCGGAAAGGGCATCAACGGAGCCATCTACTGGTACGACAGGACATCGTGGCTCAACGAGAACACCCTCACCTGGACAAAGACCTTCGCCCGCAAGCACCACCTCCAGCTTCTCGGAGGATTCACCCTCCAGGGCGAGAACTACGACTACAAGGGCACCTCGGCCACCCAGATGACCACCGAGGCCCTCGGTCTGAACGGTCTCCACACCGGAAACTACCAGACGGTAAAGCCGTGGGAGTACGACTGGACGATGATGTCAGGCCTGTTCAGGCTCAACTACAACTATAAATACAAATACTATCTCACGGCATCGTTCCGAGCCGACGGTTCGTCGAAGTTCCCGACCGAGAACCGCTGGGGCTACTTCCCTTCCGCCGGACTGTCGTGGAACTTCAACAGGGAGGACTGGATGAAAAACGCCACTTGGCTCTCCAACGGAAAGCTCCGCGCCTCCTGGGGACTCACCGGAAACAACCGCACGACCACCCCGTACGACTACTACTCGCAGATCTCGACGCTGCCGGGAGACGCAAGTTCATACGACTATGTGTTCAACGGGCAGACGGTCTCCGGCTACTTCCCGTCGAATATGTCCAACGACAAACTGAAGTGGGAGACCACCGAGCAGTGGAATGTGGGTCTTGACCTCTCGTTCTTTGACAGCAGGCTCAAGCTCACGGCCGACTGGTACCTCAAGAACACCCGCGACCTTCTCCTTCAGGCGACGATCCCTTCCTCATCCGGATACACGAGCGCGATGATGAACATCGGCTCTATGCGCAATCAGGGAGGTGAAATCACTCTGGACGCAGTTCTGATTCAGAAGAAGAACTTCTCCTGGAGCGCGAACTTCAACATAGCTCTGAACCGCAACAAGGTCACAGCGCTCACCAACGACCAGTACTCGCTTCTGAGCAGCGTGTCGTGGGACCAGAAATTCAACGGCCAGTACCCGTACATAACCCAGGTCGGCAAACCTTCCGGACTGATGTACGGCTTCATATATGAAGGAACCTACAAATACGACGACTTCAACTCGGGCACTTCCCTCAAGGACGGAGTTCCTTACCTTTCATCCGTGGGCAAGAGCGCTGTGAGACCTGGAGACCCCAAGTACCGCGACATCAACGGCGACGGAGTCATAGACGACAATGACCGCACTGTAATCGGCTGCGGACAGCCTCTGAGCACCGGCGGATTCGGAACGACATTCAACTTCTACGGATTCGACCTGAATGTGTTCTTCTCCTGGAGCTACGGCAACGACATCCTCAATGCCAACCGCCTCTACTTCGAGAACGGAAATGTCAGCAACACCAACCAGTGGGCGACATACAAGAACCGCTGGACAGAGAGCAATCCTCAGAGCGACATTCCGAGAGTGCAGGCGAACGGAGTTTACCTCTACTCCTCACGAGTTGTGGAGGACGGTTCGTTCCTGAGGCTGAGAAATGTGTCGCTCGGATATACCCTTCCGCGCAAGGCGCTGAGAAAGATGCACTTCGACACGATGAGGGTGTACCTGTCGGCCGACAATGTATTCACGCTCACGAATTACTCCGGACCGGATCCTGAGGTGTCCACGCGCAACTCCGTGCTCACCCCTGGCTTCGACTGGTCAGCCTACCCGAGAGCGTTCGGCATCACCGGCGGTTTATCATTCACATTCTAAAGGTTCGACAAAATGAAAAAGATATACAGATTACTGACAGCCATCTCAGGAGCGGCGCTCGCCCTCTCCTGCAGCTTCCTTGATCAGACCCCGAAAGTCATCTGCTCGGACACTTTCTACAACACCGAGGACGAGGTCCGCTACGGGCTCGCCGGAGTGTACGGAGTGATGAACAAGGAGGCGTTCTACGGCAACTACTACTCCCTGATGTACGCGAACAACGATGACCTTTGCTATTTCAACAGGGACATAAGCACGAACTTCCTCCAGTACAACTCCCACGACGCCGGCACGGTGCAGATCTACAACATCTGGACTGCAATGTATCAGGGCATCCGCAACGCCAACGCGTTTATGGAGGCCGTCAGCGCGACGGAGTTCGACAAGGACGGAAAATACTACAATGAGGCAAGGTTCCTCAGAGCCTACTACCACTTCCTTCTCGCCCAGTCCTGGGGAGACGTTCCTCTGAAGGACAAGGCCACCAAGACCCCTGACGAGGTTATGTGCGCGGCCACTTCCCAATTCGAGGTGCTCACTTGGGCCGCGGCGGAGATGGAGGCGTGCCTCGAGGTAATCGACGATGACCTCACCTCTCAGCCTTCCCGCGTTACGAAAACCACCGTTCAGGGCATACTCGCAAGGGTTTACCTCTTCCTCGCAGGCGACAGCGTAGAGGGAGGAGACAAAACGGCGTACATCACAAAGGCGAGGGACTATGCGAAGGCAGTCATCGACAGCGGAAAGCATCAGCTCAATCCGGACTACTCGAAGGTGTTCATCAATATGATTTGCGACGAGTATGACACGGAGTACCACGAGTCTATGTGGGAGGCCGAGTTCCTCGGAGACCGTTCCAGCGCCGAAAGCTGGTCCAACGGCCGAATCGGAGACCTCCTGGGGCTTCAGAGCGGAGACAGCAGCTCGTCGAAATTCAGCGAGTTCAACTGCAACTACGCCTACGGGCAGTACGACGGCTCGCTCAAGCTCTGGGACCTCTACTGGCAGACGGACCGCACGACAGAAGAGACTGCACTTTCCACAATAACCGACAAGCGGCAGAGCTGGAACCTTCCGCCGTACAACTACGCGGGCAACGCCAACCAGCCGCCTTACGGAGAGACTACCGGCAAGTGCGTGGCGGGCATCGACAAGACTCCGTATGTTTACAAGAGCGTCACCACCACCGCCGACCCTACGGCCGCTCAGGCGATTCGCAACTGCGGAAAGTTCCGCCGCGAGGTTCAGTATGAGGGACAGAAGACCTCCAAGAGCCTCTACACCACCATCAATTTCCCTCTTCTGCGCTACTCCGACGTGCTGCTTATGTACGCCGAAGCGGAGAACGAGCTGTCAGGACCGACTCAGACGGCCTACGACTGCCTCAAGCAGGTTCGCGACAGGGCGGGAATCGCCACAAGACCTCTCTCCGAGTACGACCAGAACTCCTTCAGGGAGCTGGTGCGCAACGAACGGGGAAGGGAACTCTGCTTCGAGTCCATCCGCCGCTTCGACCTCATCCGCTGGGGCATCTATGTCGAGTGTATGAACGAATACACCCAGTGGGCGGCAGACAGCAGGTGGTCGGAGAATGTCAAATCCACACGCGCAGCGACCATCGGAGGAAACGTCAGCGAGAAGAATATCCTTCTGCCGATTCCTTCCATCGAGCTGGGAGTGAACAAGCTTCTCAAACAGAACTCCCTGTGGTCCAAATAATTAAAAAAAGAGAAACGATATGAAAAGGATATATATACTTTTGGCCCTGGCGACTCTGACGCTTTCCTGCACGCAGGAAGTCGTCTATGAGATTGACTACACGGTGTCGCTCGACAAGGAGAACACCTACAGGGCCGGCGACCCGGTGAAGTTCAATTTCAACGGTTCGGTGGACAACATTGTCTTCTACAGCGGCGAAACCGGGCACCAGTACCAGTACCGCAACCGCTACGAGGTGGACAAGGAGTCCGTGAAGGCGGCAACCCTGAAGATGGAATATCAGGCAAGGTACGGGGACGCAGGAGCGCTTGAGGTGTGGGTTTCCAACTCTTTCGCGGGACTCTCCGGAGAGGATGCTGCTGCTGACACGACTCTTATGAAGTCCATAGTCAATGGCGGAATGGAAGGCTGGGAAAAACTCGAATACAACGAGGGCAAAAGCACGACCTGGACATCTCAGGAATATGCAGTAAGCGACTATCTGCAAAGTTTCTGCATCGCTCTGCACTGGTGTCCGAAGGACTGCACCAAGACCCAGAGGACATATTGGATCAACGGTTCCCTCAATCTCGATCTCGAAGGCCTTGAGCCCCAGACGATTGATTTCTCGTCGCTGGATTTCGTGAGCGTGATGATGAACAAAGAGGTGGCTGACCCGTATACGAAGAACAACGGTAACGGAACAATCATCCTGAACAAACCGGCCACTGCGGACATAATCTTCCAGGGCATCGGGGCGAACAAACTCACCTACGCCATCGACGGCTGGGTGGTTTCAAAGCCTACGCCGCTCAACAAGGTGGACAACGACAAGGGACAGGTCATCAAGAACCTGCAGAACTATCTGCACAGTTTCGAGTACACCTGGACGGAGCCGGGCACCTACACGGTGACTTTCGCCGGCACGAACTCGAACTACGCCGGAAGCTCCACCAAGAACCACGAGATGACCATCACCATCTTCGAGAAGGAACCGGAGAGGCTCTAAAAGGTTAAGAAAACCCGATATGAACAGCACACAGTCCCCCGCAGGAATCACCGCAGCGCCCTTTGCAAGGGTGATGTATGTTATGGCGAAGCCTGCGGGGGCGCGGTGCAACCTTCGCTGCGAGTACTGCTACTATCTGGAGAAATCCGCTCTGACAGGAGGCGGAGATGGGAAGTCTTCTGCGGGCGGTGGGGAGGAGACTTCTGCAAGCGTCAGCGGGAAGACTTCTGCGGGCGGCAGCGGGGAGCCTTCTGCGGGGGCGGGCACGATGTCCGCTGAGCAAATGGACGACACCCTGTTGGAGAAGTTCATACGGGAATATATTGCCGCTCAGACTACCCCCGAGGTGCTTTTCATCTGGCACGGGGGCGAGCCTATGCTCCGGGGGCTGGAGTTCTACCGGAAGGCGCTGCGGCTGGAGAAGAAATATGCCTTCGGGCGGGCCGTTGACAATTCCATTCAGACAAACGGGACCCTCATCACCGAGGAGTGGTGCCGGTTTTTCAAGGACAACGGATTTCTTGTGGGCGTTTCCATCGACGGGCCAGAGCCTCTTCACGACCGCTTCCGCCGAAACAGCGCCGGGGCGCCTTCGTTCCGCCGGGTTATGCGGGGAATTGAACTTTTGGACCGCTACGGGGTGCAGTGGAACGCTATGGCGACGGTGAACTCCGAAAATGTCACCCACCCTACGGAGTTCTATGACTTTTTCAAAAACATCGGCTGCCGCTATGTGCAGTTCACCCCTGTGGTGGAGCGGTTCCGCACTCTCCCGGACGGGCGGCGGTGCCTCGCCACGCCCGCCGACACAGACGCCGTTCTGACAGACTTCTCGATAACCCCTGACCAGTGGGGGGATTTTCTCTGCGCTGTTTTCGACCGGTGGTGGAACGGCGGGGATGTGGGAAAACAGTTCATCCAGATTTTCGACGCCACCCTCGCCGGATGGATGGGGCAGCCGCCGGGGCTGTGCACTTTTGCGCGCGAATGCGGACACGCCGGAGTGCTGGAACACAACGGAGACCTGTATTCCTGCGACCACTTCGTTTTCCCGGAATACAGGCTGGGGAATCTGGCGGAAAAGAGCCTCGTGGAGATGATGTACAGCCGGGAGCAGCAAAATTTCGGCACGGCAAAATACACTTCACTTCCCCGCCAGTGCCGCGAATGCAAGTTTCTTTTCGCCTGCAACGGAGAATGTCCGAAAAACCGCTTTGCCACCGCCGATGACGGCGAGCGCGGACTGAACTACCTGTGCCGTGGCTACCGCCGCTTCTTCGAGCACAGCGCCCCCGCAATGATGCGGATGCGCGAGGGCATTCTCGCTATGCGCT
>CAVAMP010000037.1:0-22580 GCA_963589825.1 Flexilinea sp.
AAGCAGTTTGCGCTTTTTTGTGTATAGCAGATGAGGGGGAAAGCAGGGGATAGGTTTTTTGAGTGATACCTGTCACCTTCCCCCTCATATTACAGATAGTCATTAAAGTATTGCGTGACCTTGTCCATCAGGTGGATGCGGTTGCGGCCGAAGACGTTGTGCTTGGCTGTGGGGTACGGGAAGTAATCAACCGGGATTTCCAGGTCGATGCACCTCTGGATGAAACTCAGGCTGTGCTCCCAGACGACGGTGTCGTCAATTGCGCCCTGGCAGATAAGCAGCTTGCCGCGAAGATTCTCCGCCTTGCCGACAAGGCTTGTGGACGCATAGCCCTCTGGATTGACCTCGGGAGAGTCCATATACCTCTCTCCGTACATCACCTCATACCACTTCCAGTCGATGACCGGTCCTCCTGCAACGCCCACCTTGAACACATCAGGATAGGTCGTCATAAGCGAAATCGTCATAAAGCCGCCGTAGCTCCAGCCGTGAACCCCGATGCGCTCGCTGTCTACGTATGGCAGGCTCTGCAGCATTCTGATTCCAACCATCTGGTCCTCCATCTCCGCCTTTCCGCACTGCCTCCAGATTTCCTTCTCGTAGGCCGCTCCGTGATACTGCGTGCCGCGGTTGTCCTGGATGTAAACAAGGTAGCCGCGTTGGGCCATAAGCATCTCCCAGTAACGCAGAAGCCCGAGATTGGAGTTGTTCACCATCTGGGAATGGGGCCCTCCGTAAACATAGAGGATTACAGGATATTTCTTCGAAGGGTCGAAGCCCTGCGGCTTAATGAGGCGGTAGTAGTTGTCATATTTCCCGTCCGCGCTCTTAACCGTTCCGAGGTCAATCTCGCAGAAATTGAACTCCTCGCCCTTGTCGGGGGCTGTGAAAAGAACTTCCTTGCTCTTAGGCGTGAAAACCCCGTCCTTGCCTGTGCGGCCTTCCGTTGAGCATTTCTGGATGGTGTAAGGCTGGGTGAGGCTGCTCCAGTACTCGTAGAACGCGCTGAAATCATCCTCCATCCTCATCAGTTCGTGCCAGCCGCTCTCCGTCGTGAGCCTTACGGAAGAAAATTTCTTGGGCGTAGTGAAAATGCCTTTGGAATCCCTTCTGAGGGCGGTTTTGCAAAGATGCCTTTCGATGGGGCTCACCTCTGAGGAGAAATAGTAAACCCATTTCCCGTCGTTTCCTACATATTCCACGTCGGCGTCCACCCGCGTTATCCTCTCCACCTTTCCCTCAAGGGAGCAGAGGTAGAGGCTGCGGAAGCCGTCGCGGTTGTCGGTGCGGTAGATAAACTGAGAAGAGGAGCGCCCTGTCGTGGATTTGGGGTCACGGACGAACCACACTGGGTCCGTGGGCTCGGTGTAGCGGTCGTTGTGCTCGGTAAGAACCGTGCCGAGGAATGCGCCTGTGGAGGCGTCATAGCGGTTAAGGTGCATATCCTTCTGGCTGCGGCTCAGAACCTGGATGAGAATCTCCCTGGAATCCGGACTCCAACTGATGTTGGTAAGATACCTTTCATCGGTAAAATCCGTCACATCCATATACACCGTGCTCCCGTCCTGAAGATTATAGACCCCGAGGCTTATGTGCTCGGAAGCCATCCCCGCCATCGGGTATTTTATCGTGCGGAGAGTTCCCGTGCGGGTCGTTATGTCCAGCAGCGGAAAATCCGTCACCGCCCTTTCGTCCTTGCGGTAAAAGGCAAGGCGCAGGCTGTCCGGCGACCAGAAAAGTCCGCCCTCGATGCCGAACTCGTTGCGGCTGACGGTCTCTCCGTAAACTATGCCGGCCTCTTCAGCCTTGGCGATTATTTTCCCGTCAACGTTGATCTGGGAGAGTCCGCCGACTCTTTCGCTGACGGCTCTTTCCCTTCCCTCGGGAGAGTCCATCCACTCAAAATGCGGAAAGCGGGTCCTGAGCCCTTTTCCGAGGACCGCCTCCTCCATAGTGAGATTGTGCCCTCCGTCAGCTGAGGCGGCTTCCCTAACGGCAAAAACGCCCGGCTGAGCCGCAGCTCCAAGGCAAAATCCCGCTGCCAAAGCAAGCGTCGCCGCAATGTTCATCAAAATTCTCGTGTCCATATAGCAATTTACATTAATATCGGTTTCAGTCATTCCGCCTGAAGTCTCCTCCGGCGCAACGAGCGGCAAATTTACAAAATCTGCGGCACATATCTGCACGAAAAAAGGCGGCGACCTTTTTGTGGGTCACCGCCTCTTTCAATTACTCTCTGCTATGAGCAGATTATTTGATTTCGATATTCCTGTTTGTAGGGACTTCTTTTACAACCTCTTTCTTAGGAAGGTTGATCTTGAGGACTCCGTGCTCCATCTGTGCGCCGATTTTCTCGGTATCTACGGTCTCCGGAAGAGTGAAGCTCTGGCGGAATGAGGTGTAGGAGAACTCGTGGCGAAGGTACTGGCCGTGTTTCTTGGCGTTGCACTCCTCTTTCTTCTCTGCGTTCTTGTCGCACTCCTTGTCGTTCTTCTCGCACTTTTTCTCGAGGCAGATGACAAGCTCGTTGTCAGGAGTAAGGTTGACTTTGAAGTCGTCCTTGGTCATTCCCGGAGCGGCAACCTCGACTTCGTATTCGTTGTCACGCTCGATTACGTTGATTGCAGGTGTTGAACTTGCGTGTTTGTACTGTGGGACAATCCAATTGTCATCGAAAAGGTCGTTAAACAAATCAGGCAACCAGTTCTGAGTTTTCATAATAGGCATCATAATATTAAATTTTTTAATTGTCAAACTTTATCCGCCGCCGCCCGCAGGGCTTTTGACCCCCGCCGCATTGGCGGACTTTCCTTGTGCCCCTCGGTCCCTCCGTGGGACCTACCCGAACACGACAAGAAGATATTCAATTTAGATGCCGTTGTATCTAAAGTATTGATTATCAGACATTTTGTCAGATTTTCCGGACAAATTGGCCACTTTCTCTGACTATTTGTCAGAAAAGCCGATTATAAAGCTATCCCTCCTGTGCCGATCCTCCAAAAAACACAAAAACGGCCCGCCCGGACGGGACAGACCGCTTAATGAAAGAATTCTCTAAAATTAGAGCAGTATGTACTTCGCGATGAAGATGGCTGCGAGAACGTATGCCGCAGGAGAAATCTTCTTGAAGTTGCCGGCGAGGACGTTGATGAGAACGTATGAAATCATACCGAGCATAATACCGTCAGAAATTGAGTAGCAGAGCGGCATTGCGATGAGGGTGATGAATGCAGGAATGGCCTCTGAGTAGTTCTCGAAGTCGATGTCGTGGATAGGGGACATCATAAACACGCCCACAATCACGAGAACCGGAGCTGTAGCGGCGCCCGGGATGGCGAGGAAGATAGGGGAGAAGAACAGAGCGATTGCGAAGCATACGGCAGCGGAGAACGCTGTGAGACCGCTGCGGCCGCCCTGTGCGATTCCTGATGCACTCTCGACGTATGTAGTGGTGGTGGAAGTTCCGAGGCACGCACCGCCGACTGTTGCGATTGCATCGGCCATCAAGGTCTTGTTGATGCCCGGGATGTTGCCGTTCTCGTCAATCATCTTGGCCTTCGTGCTCACTCCGACAACGGTTCCGATGGTGTCGAACATATCGATGAACATAAAGGTGAAGACAACCACGAACATATCAAGGCTCAGAACTTGGCTCCACTCGAACTGGCAGAAAATCGGTGCGACGCTCTCCGGCATTGAAACCACGCCGTTGAACTTGGTGATGTGCTCGCCGGTTGCAGGGTCCTTCATAATGAGGCCGAGGGCGGCGGTTGCAATCATACCGATGAGCAGAGCTCCCGGGACTTTCTTCACAACGAGGAAGCTGGTGAGGATGATTCCGATGATGGCGAGAAGGGCAGTGCCATGGGTGATGTCGCCGAGGGAAACCACTGTGGCGTCGCTAGGGACGATGATGCCTGCGTTCTTCAGACCGATGAATGCGATGAAAAGTCCGATACCGCAGCCGATTGCCTTCTTGATTGAGTTAGGAATGGAATCGACGATGAGTTTGCGGACATTGGTGACCGTGAGGATGATGAAAAGGATACCTTCGAGGAGCACTGCGGTGAGCGCGAACTGCCAGGTGTAGCCCATTCCGAGGCAAACGGTGTAAACGAAGAATGCGTTAAGACCCATACCCGGAGCGAGTGCGAAAGGCTTCTTTGCGTAGAATGCCATAACGACGGTACCGAGGATGGCTGCGAGAGCGGTTGCAGTGAAGACTGCGCCGCCTCTCATTCCCGGAAGGGCTGAGAAAATGCCCGGGTTGACTGCGAGAATGTAGGACATCGTGAGGAAGGTCGTGACTCCCGCCAAAATCTCAGTTTTAACTGAGGTGACTTTCGGGTCCAGGCCGAAAGCCTTGTTTATGAAAGCGTTAAACTTGTTCATTGCTAATCGATTCAATTATTTCCGGACAAAGTCCGGAAAAACGATAATGTAAAAATAAAATGAATAACCTTGTAAAATTGAATATCGGGATGCGGATGCAAGGCTTGCGGCGCGGCTCAATACCGGAGCAACCTTTGGGTTGTGAGGATTTGAGCAAGCCGTATAACGCAGTCAGACGCGCCCGAGATTCGATTTTACTTAGAATGTCCACTTAACGGCAGCCGTAGGAATGGCGCAGAAGCCCTTTGCCGCGAAACTTGCGGAGAGCTCCACCTCTGTACCTACGCTGAGGTTGAACTTGTCCATACCCTTGATCTGGTTCAGATTAACCCAGAACTGAGGCTCTGAAAGGAAGATGTAGCGGGTGTCCTGCCAGGAACGGTACTCTTTCCAGAAATCGAAGAATCCTGAGAATGTGCACCAGTTGTGTGCGAAGTTGATTCCCCAGACACCGGTAATCTGGAAGCCGTGCTCCCAACCCCTCTTCTCTCCGCTGAATTTGGTGCTCTCCGGAATGCCCTTGTACATAACCTGAAGTGACCAGGTCTTGCTGTAGTCCTTTGAGTGGCCGTTGTAGGCGAGACCTGCGAGCCAGGCATTTTTGTATGTGCCGGATGAGATGTTCAGACCGCCGTCATACTCGACGTGAACTGCGAGCCAGTCCATCTTGGTGTCCTGCCAGAAGCAGAATTCGCGGGAAATCTCCCAGTAAGCGCCCTGTACGCCTGCATACTTTGCGTTGAGAGCCTTGTCGCTGCTGAGATAGTCCATATCCACAAAGAAGTAGGTGCTACCCCAGGAGTCCGGGCGGAACATTTCCACGGTTGTGGTGATGTGGCCGCGGCTGGAAAGGTCTTTGTCGGCATCTTTGCCGTTGTAGATGTTGTGACCGAAGTCATAGTGGAACTGAACGTTCTGAGCGACAGCTCCGAGGGAGAGGAGGGCGCAAGCGCCCGCAAGAAGTAATTTCTTCATACCTGAAATTATTTATAAATTAATAAAAAGTTTGCTGTTGTAAATATCACGCTGCAAAAGGTAAAAAACCTTTGAAAATCAAAATGCCATCCAGGTGGAACTATTGAATAGTCCCACTTGGTGAGTTGTTAATTTTAAAGGCTGCAAGGTTATTCGCCCGTGCAGCCTTTATACTTTTACTCTTCTGTGACTCTGTTCGTATTGCCGTCAAAATTTACGGCAGTGTCTCCTTTAAGGTCCTCGCCGAACTCATAGTCCTTGCCCGGCAGGATTGCGTTGAGGATGATTCCCACAAGAGCCGCAACCGCAAGGCCTGAGAGCTTGGTGAAGCCGAGGTCGATGCTGCCGCCCGGGATGCCGTAGTTGATGCCGATTCCGAGTACGAGGATTATGGCCGCGATGATCACGTTGCGTGAGGAGGTGAAGTCCACCTTGTTCTCCACGACGTTGCGCACACCGACTGCGGAAATCATACCGTAGAGGATGAGGGAAACGCCTCCGATTGTGGCCGCAGGCATTGCGCCGATGATGGCCGCGAACTTAGGGCAGAAGGAGAATATGATTGCGAAAACGGCTGCAATCCTTATGACCCTCGGGTCATAGACTTTCGTGAGGTTCAGGACTCCTGTGTTCTCGCCGTAGGTGGTGTTCGCAGGGGCTCCGAAAAGAGCTGCGAGAGCGGTTGCGAGACCGTCGCCCATAAGCGTGCGGTGCAGACCCGGTTTTGCGAGGTAGTTCACTCCGACGGTTGAGGAAATGGCGCACATATCGCCGATGTGCTCAATCATCGTAGCGAGTGCGATAGGCATAATGGTGATGATTGCGCTGGTAAGAAGCCCCCACTCCTTGGTGTCGAAAATTGCGAGGGCTGTGTTGGCCTTGTGCACAGGAAGCCCGATCCAGGCAGCTTCCTTCACGGCTGTGAAGTCACAAATTCCGCAGCAGGCCGCAACGGCGTATGAGCCCACGACTCCGAGAAGAATAGGGATGATCCTGATCATTCCGCGTCCCCAGATGTTGCAGACGACGATGATTGTGATTGCAAGAAGCGCAATCCACCAGTTGGTTTGACAGTTTGCGATTGCTGAGCCAGAAAGAATAAGTCCTATACATATAATAATAGGACCTGTCACGACGGGCGGGAAGTATTTCATCACTTTCTTGGCGCCGAACGCAGCGAAGAGGCCGGCGAGGACGAAATACAAAAAACCTGCGCAGGCAACACCGACGCAGGCGTATGGCAGTGATTGTTCAGCTGAGAGTCCCAACCCCTTTCCCATTTCCACTACGGAGAGATACCCCCCTATGAATGCGAAAGATGAGCCGAGGAATGCAGGCACTTTGAAGCCTGTGATGCAGTGAAAGAGGAGAGTACCGATTCCCGCGAAGAGAAGCGTGGTGGCGACTGGAAGACCGGTGATTGCCGGAACCAGGATGGTTGCGCCGAACATTGCAAACATATGTTGCAGACCGAGAGTCAGCATCTTAGGTTTGCCCAATGTCCTTGCGTCGTAGACCGCTTGAGGTTGGTTTGGTGATTTTGACATAAGAATGTAACTGAATTTCGGGCTGCAAAGGTATTCACATTTTCCTGTTCTACAAAATTATTTCCTACCTTTGCCTTACATTTTATCAACAACTTTATCAACATCTTTTCTGCCCCAGAGGGCAATGAATTGACACATACCAAGATATGGACGAATGTACCTGCAATCATAATGCTAACAATTTGAAACCTTCTGGGGAGGAGGACGCGCCAAAGCCAACCGGGGCTCAAAACCTCCAGGCGGCCCCCTTCATAACCCACCGTCAGGGACTTCTGGCGCTCTCCCCGGTGATGGTCCTTCTCGCGGTCTATCTCACCTCCTCGCTTCTTGCCGGCGACTTCTACCGCATCCCCATAGGCGTTTCTTTCGCGGTTGCGGCCGTCTATTCCATATTCATCCTCCCAAAGACCCCATTTTCAAAGAGAGTGAACCTGTTCTCGGCGGGGGCGGCGGATTCCAATATTATGTATATGATATGGATATTCGTACTCGCGGGGATATTCGCCTCGAGCGCGAAGGCAGCGGGGGCGGTTGACGCGACGGTGGCGATAACCCTGCGGCTCGTCCCCGAAACCTACCTCCCTGCCGGGATATTTCTTGCAGCCTGCTTCATATCGATGTCCATAGGAACCTCCGTGGGAACGATTGTGGCCCTTGCTCCGGTTGCCATAGGACTTTCCTCGCAGATGGGGGCGGACCTCGCTTTCATAGTCTCCATAGTCGTGGGAGGCGCATTTTTCGGCGACAACCTCTCGTTCATCTCCGACACCACCATAGCCTCCACCCAGAGCCAGGGCTGCCGGATGAAGGACAAATTCCGCACGAACCTTCTCATCGTGCTCCCTGCGGCTCTCGCGACCCTCGGAATCTACATTTTCAGCGGCGTGAGCGCAGATTATGTTTCTTCGCCCTCGTCTCTCGACGCCCCGTGGTATCTCGCCCTTCCGTATCTTGCGGTCATCGTCTGCGCCCTGTGCGGAATGAACGTTCTGAAGGTCCTGCTTCTGGGAATTGTCTTTACTGACGCCATCGCCCTTTGCTGCGGCACGCCGGCCCTTTCGCTTTTTGAAGCTGCGGGAAGCGGCCTCCAGTCGATGTATGAACTCATCATCGTCACCCTTCTTGCGGGCGGAATTATGAACATAGTGAAAACCGCCGGCGGATTCGACTACCTTATCCGGGTTATGACCCGCCGCATCGGCACCCGCCGGGGAGGGGAGGCCACGATTGCGCTTCTTACGGCCCTGACGAACATCTGCACGGCAAACAACACCATAGCCATCATCACGGTAGGCGGCATAGCGAAGGACATCTCCACGCGTTTCGGCATTTCTCCCCGCCGCTCAGCCAGCCTGATGGACACCACCTCCTGCTTTGTCCAGGGCATCCTCCCGTACGGCGCCCAGCTCCTTATGGCAGCCGGTCTTTCCGGCCTCTCCCCGCTGGAAATAGTCCCCAAACTCTACTACCCGATGCTAATCGGCGCGATGGTAGCCGTAGCCATAATCCTCCAGTGGCCGAAATACACGGTCAACCCCGAACCGATCAAGAGCCAGACGGAAAATTCTGAAAAATAAGTCAGAAAAAATTTGCAGGGAAACAAAAAGTCCCTATCTTTGCAGTCCCAAAACAAAAATGGGAGCATAGCTCAGTTGGTTCAGAGCGTCTGCCTTACAAGCAGAGGGTCGGGGGTTCGACTCCCTCTGCTCCCACCAGTTCTTTAAATCATTGGCGAAGTCCAACGCGGCAGAAATCCAGGAAGTAAAACTTAGGTTTTGCAGTTTATTTTTGGATGGATGCGAAGTCCAACGCGGCAGACGCCAAAAAGAAACGCAAAACTCGGGGGTATAGCTCAGTTGGCTAGAGCACCTGCTTTGCAAGCAGGGGGTCGTCGGTTCGAATCCGTCTATCTCCACCGACAAGACGAGGTGATTAACGAAAGTTAGTCACCTCGTTTTTTGTCAGAAAAGAGCAGAGCCGCAACTCCGATTCCCCGGGATTACGGCTCTGCGTTTTTATATTGTCAGTTTATACTTACCAGATGACAACGCGGTCAGATGGTTCGCGGTACATCGCGTCGCCCTCCTTGATGTCGAAGGCCTTGAAGAAGGTGTCGAGGTTGCGAAGGGTTACGTTGACCCTGTTGCGGCCGAGGGAGTGGACATCGAGCTTGGTCCTGCGGGCAATCTCCTCGTCGGTGATGTTGTCGGCCCAGAGCTTCGCGTATGCGAGGTAGAACCTCTGGTCTGCCGTGAAGCCGTCGATGTCTGCAGGATATTTCCCTCCGAATGAGTTCTGCATTGCCGTGTAGGCCACCCTGAGGCCGCCCTGGTCGGCTATGTTCTCTCCCAGGCAGAGAGCGCCGTTCGCCTTCACGCCCGGAAGAACTTCCACCGCGTTGAACTGCTCAACGAGCTTCTCGGTCTTTGCCTTGAACGCCTTCGCGTCAGCCTCGGTCCACCAGTCGGCGAGATTGCCGTCCTTGTCGAAGAGGCGGCCCTGGTCGTCGAAACCGTGGGTCATTTCGTGGCTGATAACCACTCCGATGGCTCCGTAGTTCACTGCGTCGTCAGCGTTCGGGTTGAAGAACGGCGGTTGAAGAATGGCGGCAGGGAAGCAGATTTCGTTTGTGGTAGGGTTGTAGTAGGCGTTCACCGTCTGCGGACTCATAAGCCACTCGTCCTTGTCCACCGGCTTTCCGAGGCGGTCCAGATTGTCGCGCACATACCACTGGGAGGCGTTCTTGATGTTTGCGTAGTAGCTCAGAGCCGGATCGATTTCAAGGCTGGAATAGTCCTTCCACTTGTCCGGGTAGCCGATTTTCACTGTGAAGGCGGCGAGTTTCTCCTGAGCCTTCGCCTTGGTCTCCGGGCTCATCCAATCGAGAGAGTCGATGTGCTCTGAAAGGGCTGTCTGGATGTTGCGGACCATCTGGGCCATCTTCTCCTTGTCCTTTGCAGGGAAGTATTTCTCAACGTACATCTTGCCCACAGCCTCTGAAAGAAGGGCGTTTGGAACGGCCATAGCGCGCTTCCAGCGCGGTTTCTGCTGCTGGACGCCCGCCATCTGGCGTGAGAAGAAGTCGAAGCTTGCCTCGCTGAACTCATCGCTCAGCGCTCCGCAGGCTCCGCTCACCGTCTGAGCGAGAAGATAGTCCTTCAGGACTTCGAGGTCGTTGTTTGCCACGATGTTGTTCAGAGCCCTGAAATAGGAAGGCTGGCTGACGATGATTTTACAGTTAGGATTGACTTTGAGACCGAGGAAATAGCGGCTGAAGGCAAGGTACGGGTAGGTGGAGTTGAGCTCCCCGAAAGTTGTCGGGTTGTACTGCCTCTGGATGTCCCTGCACTCCACGCTTGTCCAGGAAGCCTCTGCAATCTGGTCTTCGATTTTAAGAGCGTTAGCGGCCCTCTGCTCGGCGTTATCAAGCCCCGCGAGAGTGAGAACCTTTGCAAGAAAAGCCTTGTAGCCCTCTTTGAGAGCAGTGTCGCAGCCCTTTACGTAGTAGTCCCTGTCGCCCATTCCGAGGCCTGACTGATTGAGATAGAACACGTTGGTGTTGCTGTCAATCATATCCGAAGACACTCCGCCGGCAAAGAGGACGTCGTCGCCGCAAAGGTGAAGCGCAGCCACCTCGTCAATGAGAGCGGCCTTGTCCTGAATTGCGAGAATTGCGTTGAGGTCTCCCTTGAGAGGTTCAGCCCCGGCGGCGTTGTTGCGCAGGGAGTCGAGCCCCATCTTGTAGAGGTCGGCGATTTTCTGGTCGCTGCTGCCCTTGGGAGCGTTCGTCTCGGTCATAGACTGGAAAAGTTCGTTGAGCCTCTTTTCGTTGTTCTCCCCGAGGATGTCGAAGGATCCGTAGCGTGCATATTCCGGTTTGAGCGGGTTCTTTTTCTGCCATCCGCCGGTTGCGTAGGCATAGAAATTCGTTTTCGGTGAAACTGTGGTGTCGAGGTCCGTAGGGTCAATTCCCGGGACGACTTCGCCGCTTTGAGCCCCGTTCCCGCAGGAGCAGAGCGCAATGAGAGGAAAAATCATTGTCCAAATCTTTTTCATAATATATAGAACTAAATATTGTCTTCTTCTCCCGGCCAGAGCGCTAGTCTTTCGCAAAGTCCCTCGGAGTGAACTCTGACGGGGTCGGCATCTGATAAACCGAGCCTCGCAGGAACGCCCTGTATTCGCCGAGGTCCTTGATGGCGTCCTGTGCCTGGACGCTTATTGTTCCACCGATCACCACGCGGTGCTTTCCCTTGTGCTTGTTGAGAAGCTCGCGGGGGAGCCTCAGAAGCCGCACTTTCCAGTCGATGAGCCCCAGAGAGTAGTAGAGGCGGGAATTATGGTCGATGAAGTGCACCGGGACAATCGGCACGCGGGCCTTTTTAATGAGCCGGATCATACTCTCCTGCCACTCCCTGTCGGAAATGTCCTTGGTCTTTGGATGAAGGTCCGAAACAGCGCCTGAAGGGAAAAAGCCCACCGGATGCCCGTCCATAAGGCAGAGAAGCGTCTCCTTCACTCCGCGCAGAGTGGTGCTCGTGGGTTCGCCCTTTTTGGTTGTCGTCGGATTCACCGTGATGAAGGCAGGCAGAAGGGGTTTCACTCTCGAAAGGATGTTGTTCACCATCACCTTGTAGTCGGGGCGGATGTGACGGAACATATCAATGAGAATGATGCCGTCAAGGCCTCCGTAGGGGTGGTTGCTGATTGTGATGAACGCTCCTTCGGGAAGGTTTTCGAGCCGCTCGGGGTTGCCGATAAGGTAGTCGCAGCCCATATTTTTCAGAATCTCGCTCGAACACTCGGCGGCATCTGTGCAGTCCGCCACGCTGTCGTAGAGGCGGTTGAGCTTGTCAATGCCCACAAGGGACATAAGCGCCTTTCCGAACCACTGTCCCCATGCTCCCTTGAAAATCGGGGCCATCTCGCCGAGCTCCTCGATGCTGAGAACTTCGTTCTTGGGGCGGCGGTTGATTTTCCTGAAAACCACCAGTTCCGCAAGAAAGTAGTTGAGTATGCCGGAGATGCAGACTGCGACAAGGTTGCAGAGCCACGCGTCCCAGCCGAAAAGTTTCTCGAAAAGCACAAGGAAAACCATCTTCACTATGAAGCCGAAGATGCACGAAACATTGAAGCCCCAGAAATGGCGTGAGAAGCTTTTTGAGGAGCTGAGGTCGCTCACCCTGTTCTTCCAGATCCAGTAGTAGGACATCAGGAAGTTCGCGAAGGTCGCCACCTCGAAGGAAATCGCAGGGCCGATCCAGTATTCGCCCCAGTAGGAGAATCCGCTCCAGAATCCGCTTGCGGGGTGGGCGGCCATCATCTGCTTGAGGGCCCATCCTACAAACCAAAGGACAGCCGTGTCAACGACCGTCCCGAGAGCTCTGCTCACCACGAACTCAACCCATTTTTTAAGACTCAGGGTCTTGTCCTTCTTCCCTTTCTTTCCCTGAGGAGTTTCATTCTCCTGCGGGGCATTCTGCATCTGCGTCATCAGCGGAGTTTTCCTGTGGTGAATTAGTCTTCTATATGTCCGTCAAAAGGTTTCGGCGGGTCAAGCTTCGAAAGAAGCCTCTCGTCCTTGAACTGGGAGTGGATAAGGAGTGCGAAAATTATGCAGCCCAGTCCTATTGCCACCCAGTCGAACGGAGTGTAAGCGCCGTTGAGAGTTTCAAGTCCGCCGCTGAAGCAGTTCACATCGACGATGTAGTTCTGCCACGGGATGTAGATGAGGCACACAACGCAAACTGCGGCGATAATCCTGAACTCGGTAGGTCCGAGCTTGCCGTAGGTGAGTTTGAATTCATTTTTGAGGATTGTCCCGATGTAGGTGTGTGCCGAGATTGCGAGGTATGCGACGAGAACGAAAAGCGCAACGTCCATCCTCACGATAGGGGAGAGACCTGCACCGACGCACATAAGGATTATAGTGAAAATGTCGATGTTATGGTCGATGAAAAAGCCGTAAACGGGCCTCTGGGTGTGCCTTACTCGGGCCATCGAGCCGTCGAGGCTGTCGCCGTACCAGTTCACTGCAAGGCCGCCCACCGCAAGCCAGAGCCACTGGAGATTAAGATTTGCAAGGGCAAAGCCCGCCGCGCACATCACTGCGCCCATTGTCCCGATGAATGTGAGCATATTGGAGGTCGCCCATTTCGGAAGATGTTTTGCCAGATAGACCAAAGCCTTCTTTTCTGCAGCATTGAGGATGGATGTCTGAATCCTTGTCGCTTTTTCGTTTCCCATTATATTATCATTTAATTATTTATACTTTCCAGGAGTCCTTGCCGTTTGCTCATTTTCTGTGCCAAAGCCTCCCGGATGTGCCTTTTGGGCTTATTGTGCGGCCTTTTGGGCTAATCGCGGCTACATTTTGTAGTAGTCCCGGAGGATTTTCTCGAAAAGGCGGGTCGGCAAAATGGTTTTCAGCAGCACTGAGAGGCCCTGTTCGAGGGTTGAAACTATGTAGCGGCAGCGGGGCGCCCGGCTTTCTGCAATTTTGGCAATTACCCGTGCCACTTTGGCAGGCTTGAGCCCGCTTCCCTCGTCATTCTCGATTTTCGCCATTCCGCGTGCGTAGGCGGGGTAGGCGAGGGCGGCCTCTTCGGAGACTTTCTTTCGCTTGGCGGTGAATCCTGTGGAGAAGTCCCCGGGGTTTATGACGCTGACGCTCACGCCCGACGAGTGCATTTCCATTCTGAGCGCCTCAGCATACCCTTCAACCGCGTATTTGCTTGCGGAGTAAAAGCCCTGGAAGGGGAGTCCCATAAGGCCGCCGATGGAGCTGAGGAAAACGATTTTTCCGCTCCTTTGCTGCCTCATATATGGAAGCACAGCCTTTGAAAAGTTCACCATCCCGCCGAAATTGGTCTTCATCTGAAGCTCAATGTCCTCGTCGGGGCAGAACTCAATCGGACCTCCGATGCCCATCCCGGCGTTGCAAACGAGCATATCAACTCTTCCTTCCTTTTCAATGACCTCCCGGACGACCCGTTGTCCCGCTCCGGAGTCGGTCACATCCGCAAAAAGGTAGTTCACTCCCGGAATCCTCTCCACTTCCCTCCGAATGGTCCCATAGACGGTATATCCCTTTTCCGAAAGGAGCCTTGCCGCCTCCAGCCCGAACCCCGAAGAAATCCCGGTAATCAGTATAACTTTAGTCGCATTCATAAAAAACGGAGCATATCCAAAAAGGAAACGCTCCGCAAATTTAAGAATTTTCAGTTATTCTTTAAAAATAACAGAATTGTTAGCTTTCTACAATACAGCCATAATTGCACCGACAAGGGCGAGGATAGCATAGAACTCAGGAAGAGCGGCGTAGATGAGGGTGTTGGTCATAACGCTGTGGCCCTGGCTCTCACCGACGATACCGTTTGCGCAGACCTGACCCTGACGGATGGCAGAAAGAAGGCAGACAAGACCCACTGCAAGGCCCACTCCGAAGAGCTTCGGACCCATAACTGCGAAGTCCGGCTTGAAGACAACCAGCCAGAGCAGGAAGCCTACGAAACCGTAAAGACCCTGGGTAGCAGGAAGTGCTGAAAGCACCATATAGGTAGAAGATTTTTCAGGAGTCTTCTTGAGTGCTCCTTCTGCAGCGTTTGCAGCGATGGTTGTTCCGTAGCAGGAACCGATGCCGGCGAGACCAAGCATAAGGCCGAGGCCGAGATAACCGAGAATTTCGTTCATAATTTTATAAATT
The DNA here is from genome assembly GCA_963589825.1 of Flexilinea sp. GTDB lineage: Bacteria > Bacteroidota > Bacteroidia > Bacteroidales > UBA932 > Cryptobacteroides. The sequence goes on from CAVAMP010000037.1 coordinate 14,620, forward strand.
TTATTGTTACTATTTTCTTTTCTGTCGAAGGCAATGCAACCGTCTCCTGGTCAATTACTTTTTAAGAGGGTTGTATTTGAGTCCGGTGCCTTCGTAGCCGGAGTTCTTGAAGTACTCGACAAAGGTAAGCCTGAGCGGATGCACGAATGCTCCGAGGCAGCTCATCGCGAGGTTGAGAATGTGTCCGAAGATGAGGATGACTATGAAGAACACCCAGTTGAGTCCCGGAACAGGAATCTCAAGAATCATATTGCCCATAAGGTTGAACGCGTTTCCGAGCATTCCTCCCGCAAGCCCGAGGGCATAGAGTCGGATGTAGCTCAGAGTGTCGCTCATAAGGCCGGTGACCATATTGTAGGTGTCCCAGAGGCCTGAGCCTATGTTCAGTAGCGGGTTGCGGCCGGGCTTATTGAAGATGTAGATTCCAAGTCCGCTCACAACGGCAAGCACGATTATGACCCACTTGAACGCCTCTGCGGAGAGAACTTCCGTCATAAGAAGCGCCGCAGCGATGATGCCGCCCACGATGAGAACCGTCCATCCCCAGGTGCTGATTGTCTCCTTGAAACCGAACCTGCGGGTGTAGCCCACCGTCTTGATGATCATCGCAAGGCAGATGTGGAAGACTCCGATGCCGATTGCAAGAACCATCATAGTAGGGAAGCCGGCGATTTTGCCGTCCTGAAGCCAAGCCCACATATTCCTGATGCTCAGGAGCCACCCCGGCATATCCGGGTACTTCTCGAGGGTGAGGTACTGGTGAGGCTGAACTCCGAAGAAGACTCCGGAAAGCGAACCCACAATCATCGTCATAATTCCGAGGAATGCGATGAGGCGGTGCATCTTTCCGAGACTCGAGTCCGCCATCTTGTGCTTCATAAAGATCGCAATCAGAAGAAGCAGAAGTCCATATCCGGCGTCTCCGAGGCAGATTGCGAAAAAGAGCATAAAGAACGGCGCGAGGACCGGGGTAGGGTCGAACTCGTCGTAAACCGGCATTCCGTACATCCCGGTGAGGACTTCGAAATTGCGTGCGAACCAGTTGTTCTTCAGTTTAATAGGCGGATTGTCCTCCTTGGTGGCAGGCTCGCTGCTGTACCAGATGTCCAGGGTGTCGAATTCCTTTTTCAGTCTCTCGTCGTCCTCGGTCGGGGCAAAGCCCGTGAAAACGGTGAGGTGGTCTTCGGCGGCCTTTTCGGTCGCGGCGTTTGCAAGGTAGAGGTCCAGGGCGGAGACTTTCTCGTCGTAGATGCCCTGAATCTGCGCTTTGCAGTCCTTGAGTGAAGCAAGGTAGTCCTTTGCGGAGGAGAGTTCCGCTTCTTCAGTGTGGAGTTTCTCCTCGGCTTCGTTTACGCTGCTTTCCGGTGCACTGACTGCCTCAATAGGGAAACTGTATTTCCCGTCGGTCGGTGCTACGGTCACGAAATAGACCTTGGAGTCGTCTTCGCTTATGACCTGAAGCGGCTGGATTTCTCCCCACGCGGGGTCGAATTTCTTCTTTAGACAAGTGTAGAAGCGAAGTGTAAGTCCCTGGTCTTTAAGAGAAGCGACGCTTTCTGAGTCAAAGTCTCCCCACGGACGGAGGGCGTCCACCTGCTTCGAAGTGGCTGCAACTGCGCTTGAAAGTGAGGATATTTTCGCATCCGCATCCAGCACGGCCTTTACGGGGCAGTCCTCCACTGCGGCCTTGCCTTCGGAGTTTTCCTTGCACTTATTTAGAATCGCAAGGGCCTTTTTCGCGTCGGAGGCTTCGCCGAGCATCCTCGTGGACTCGTCGTCCACAGGCTTGAGGGAACGGGTTATGTCCACAACCCCGAGGCTCTGCAGCCTCTCCAAAAATCCTTCAGTCTCCCCGCTGAGCAGGATGAAGGAATATTTTGTCATTTTAATTACCATTCTCTGCGTCCTCCTCTTCCGCGTGCCTTTGCTTTACGATTTTAGATGAAGCCTTGGTGAGGTTTTCCTCGTCCTCCATATACCTTTTTATCTTGCGGATGGCTTCCTGGTAGCCCGGAATCTGCACTTTTTCGTAAAGATTCACCTTCTGGGTGGTCTTCTTTCGGTTGTAGTCCAGAATGCGGCTCTTTTCCCGATAGACTTCCGATTCAATCCCCAGGCGCGAAAGCTCCTTGAGAATCGCCACACCGTCAGCGTACCAGGCCGGTTTCGCGAAAGCGTTGAAGTCGTGAATCTCGTAGGAAATGCCCCGAAGGTCCGGAGTCTTCACTCCCGCCACCTTCACCGTCACGAGCTCTATGTCCGTGATTGAAATGAGGCCCGGGTCAAATTCGTTCCAGAGGGCTGCAAGATAGTCGTATTTTTTGAGGGAGGCTTCAAGGTCTTCAATCAACTTCTCCGAATAATCCTTCGCGCGGCGCACCTCGAGCCTCAGCGCGCTCTCCTTGTTCTTCAGGGTCGGGAGGGCGTTCTGACGCATCTTGAGCTGCTTCGTAGTCTCATTCAGCGAGGTTTTATTGTATTGAAACTTGATTGCCATAATTTGTAGATTTGTTAATCTTTTTGGTCTATATTCATTTTTCATCGGTCATTTAGCCCGCTAAACTCCCTCTTCCAAAATGAATCTATCCTCAAAAATCTTTAACAAATATGTTTGTGTAATTCTTAATTCTTCCAGTATTTATCGATGAGGGTCTGCTTGATGCCGGTCTCAGCCTTGCTGAAGTACTTGCCGAAGAGCTCCCAGGCGGTGTCGAGCATCTCGTCGAGAGAGAGGTTGACATCGATGGAAAGAAGCCTTGTGGCATATTCCTTCGCGTAGTCGAGACAGCGGTGGTCGTAGTCTGAAAGGTCGAAACCGTTCTCGAGTTTGGTCTTCGCGTTCTGCGCGTCGGCGTACAGACGCACTGAGGCGTTCATAACCTGGGAGTGGTCCTCGCGGGTCTTCTTGCCCTGAACGTGCTGCTTCAGACGGGAAAGTGAACGGAACGGGTCGATGATGACCTTGCCTGAATCGGCGTCTGCCCTGAGGTAGAGCTGGCCCTCGGTGATGTAACCGGTGTTGTCAGGGATGGCGTGGGTGATGTCTCCGTCGTTGAGGGTGGTCACCGCGATGATGGTGATTGAACCTCCGTCAGGCAGCTGCACGGCCTTCTCGTAGATTTTCGCGAGGTCGGAGTAGAGCGAGCCCGGCATTGAGTCCTTTGAAGGAATCTGGTCCATACGGTTAGACACGATTGAGAGCGCGTCGGCGTAAAGGGTCATATCCGTAAGGAGCACAAGCACCTTCTCGTTCTTGTCCACTGCGAAATACTCCGCAGCCGTAAGAGCCATATCCGGGATAAGAAGCCTCTCCACAGGCGGCTGCTCGGTGGTGTTCACGAAGGAAATAATCTTGTCCAGCGCGCCCGCTCCCTCGAATTCGTGTTTGAAGTAGAGGTAGTCGTCGTTTGAAAGACCCATACCTCCGAGGATGATCTTGTCAACATCCGCACGGAGGGCAACCTGTGCCATCACATTGTTGTACGGCTGGTCTGCGTCGGCGAAGAACGGAATCTTCTGTCCGGAGACAAGGGTGTTGTTGAGGTCGATGCCCGCGATACCCGTAGGGATAATCTCTGAAGGCTGCTTTCTCTTGTAAGGGTTCACTGACGGTCCGCCGATTTCCCTCTCCTCGCCTTCGATTTGGGGGCCGCCGTCGATAGGGTGGCCGTATGCGTCGAAGAACCTTCCGGCGAGTTCGTCGCTCACTTTAAGGGTCGGGGCGGTGCCGAGGAATGTGACCTCGGCGTCGGTAGGAATGCCCTCTGTACCGGAGAAAATCTGCAGAGTCACAGTATCTCCCTTGGTCTTGACGACCTGTGCGAGTTTGCCGTCGACAACGGCAAGCTCATCGTTGGAAACCCCGTCGGCCTTGAGGGAGACGGTGGCCTTTGTAATGGCCTCCAACTTCGTATAGATTTTCTGATATGCTTTATTTGCCATTGTTGAGAAGAGTATTAAGTTGGTTTTCGTAATCCTTGAACTGTTCGCTGTGGAAGACGGAGTAGTTCATCTGACGGAGGATGTTGATGACTTCCTTGAAGAAATTGCGGCACTTTTCGAAGTCCTCGAACTCGAAGCTGCGGTCGCAGATTCCCAGAACAAGCTCCACCATATATTTCTGCCTGTCAAGCGGACAGAGTGCATCGACAGCGTCGAACGCGTCCTGCTGAAGTATCACATAGTCAATGAGTTCTGACTTCCAGAACAGCTCGTGGTAGTTCATCGGAACGCCGTCGTCTCCGAGGATGTTAATCTGCTCGTTGGCTTCGCGGCCTCTGCGGACAAGGTTCTTCAGTTTGTTCACTTTTTCACCCCAGCCCGGTGCGATGGTCTTTTCAAGATATTCCTGGATTTCAGGATATTCGAGATACTTTGAATATGAGTCGATAGGGTTCACTGCAGGGTACCTCTTCTGGTCGGCCCTCTTCTGCTCAAGGGCGTAGAAGCAGCGCGCAGCCTTCTTCGTGGACTCGGTGACAGGCTCCTTGAGGTTACCTCCCGCAGGGGACACGGTTCCGATGAAGGTTACGGAACCCCTCTGGCCGTTGTTCAGGATGACCATTCCGGCGCGAGCGTAGAAGTTGGAGATGATGGCTGAAAGGTCCACAGGGAATGCGTCTGCGCCCGGAAGCTCCTCCAGACGGTTACTCATTTCCCTCAGGGCCTGCGCCCACCTTGAAGTGGAGTCCGCAAGAAGGAGAACCTTCAGTCCCATAGCCCTGTAGTACTCGCAGATTGTCATCGCTGTGTAAACTGATGCCTCACGTGCGGCGACAGGCATATTTGAGGTGTTGCAGATGATGGTGGTCCTTTCCATAAGGTGGCGTCCGGTGTGCGGGTCAATGAGCTCAGGGAACTCGGTGAAGATTTCCACAACCTCGTTCGCCCTTTCTCCGCAGGCCGCCATCACGATTACCTGTGCGTCACCCTGCTTTGCGATTGCGTGCTGGAGCACGGTCTTTCCGCATCCGAACGGACCCGGGATGAAGCCTGTACCGCCTTCAGCGATAGGGTCGAGGGTGTCGATTACCCTGACTCCGGTCTCCATAATCCTGTCCGGCCTAGGTTTTTCCTTATATCCCTTCACGGCAACTTTCACCGGCCATTTCTGGGTCATAGTGACTGCAACGTCCTCTCCGTCTTCATTGGTGAGGACAGCGACGGTGTCGTCAATTTTGTACTGTCCCGCCTTTGCGACGCTCTTTACGGTGTATTCGCCCTTGAAAGCGAACGGAACCATAATTTTGTGAGGCAGCCAGCCTTCCTTCACTTCGCCCAGCCAGTCTGCGGCAACAACCTTGTCGCCCGCGGAGGCGATAGGGGTGAAGTCCCAGAGTTTTTCGTGGTCGAGAGGCTCGGTGTATTCTCCTCTTTTGAGGAACACGCCGGTCATTGTGGTAAGGTTGTTCTGAAGGCCGTCATAGCAGCTTGAAAGAAGGCCAGGGCCGAGAGTGACCTCGAGCATCCTGTTCTCGAATGTCACCTTGTTGCCGTTCTTGAGGCCTCGAGTGCTTTCGAAGACCTGTACGGCGGCATTCTTTCCGCTCACCTTGATGACCTCGGCCATAAGGGCCGTTCCGTCAACGTCGATGTAGCAGATTTCGTTCTGCGAAACCGGTCCGTCGACTTCTACGGTGACAAGGTTGGAAACGATGCCGGTGACCTTTCCTGTTGTCTTGTTCATATCGTTTACTTTTTATATTTTATTTTTCTGTTATAATATTCAACTGGCAGTTTTCAAAAAGAATTGTAAGTTTTTACATTCAATTGACAATCTTTCATAAAAAGATGCATTACAAGGCTCTCGACGAAGATAAAACCGGAGCAACCTTGGGGTTGTGAGGATTTTATCAAGGAGAACAACGCAGTAAGGCGCTTTTTATGGAAGATTGTATTCAACTCCTTTGAAGGTCCCTCGCACTTCATCCACAAGACGGCGGAAGCGCTCCCTTCCCTCGTTCTCATCGAGGGCGAACCAGCGGGCGGCAACCTGCATCTTCACGATGAAAGCGAGCACGGCGTCGATGTCGAAGTAGTCGAAAACGGTAAGAGACGAAACTTTGTCCCAGACAAGGTCGTCAAGGCCCCTCTCACGCGCGAGAAGGTCTTCACCCCTGAGGACAGCCTCCACAGCATCGGCCTCTTCGAAGACAATCTCCGGACGTCCGCTCTCCTTTTCCTGGAGCGTCATCACGTCCTTCAGAGCCGGCCGGCCGAGCGCCTTGTTGAGGTAGCGGACCTTGGCGTTGCGAAGGCAGAGGTCGAACTTGAAGTACTCCCGGATGAAGCGGTTGCGGTGGCGGAGGGCCTCACGGTAGAAGTCCGGAGTGAGGTTCGCCTCGTCGTAACCTTTCAGAAGGAAGTCCACAAGGGCGTTGTCCCTCTCGTCAAGAAGTTCGCGAATCCCCTCGATGAACTCCGCTGGAGTTTTGTCCGAGAAGGAAAACGAACTGTCAACGACAGGAAGTCCCGCGATTATGTATTCGTAATTTTTCATATCCCTATTTATTCGGCTTCTCCTATCCGAACAGGATTTTCTTGGTGGTAGGGCGGAGATACTCGCCGATGATGGCGCTGAACGCCTCGTCGGTGAAGTTGATGTAGTAGCCGCCGTTCTTCGGAGCGATGGTGAATCCCGCACCGATTTTCTTCGAGAATGAAACGCTTACCTCTTTTCCGAGAGCCTTTCCGACCTCGTTCTTCACATAGCCTTCGAGAGACTCCTTGGCGCTTTCAGGAAGGCAGACCTCAAGAGCGCAGTCCTTGCCCTCTGCGAAGGCTTTCACGGCCTCCTTGATAAGGGTCTTAATGAATTCGGTGTCTGAAAGGGCGGCTTTTACTTTCGCGTCTGAAGCCTCGGCCACTACGAGAGTCTCGATGGCCTGGCGGGTCTTGGAGATGCTTTCGCGGGAAGCGAGCGCAATGTCACCCTCGGTTTTAGTCTTGAGCTGTGCGGCCTGTTTCTGAGCCTCGGCTATGATGGCTTCGGCCTGTTTCTGAGCCTGGGCAATGATGGCCTCGGCGTCCGCATTTGCCTTGGCAAGCACTGCCTCGCCGTCGGCCTTTCCCTTCGACAGTCCCTCATTGTAGAGTTTGTCTGTCAGTTCCTGCAACTTGTTCATTGTGTTATCGATTAATTATTATTTACTTATATATTTGAATTTTAATTAGTTATGTTCAAATTTGCCGAGGTGGGGGATTTGCAAAAAGTGAGCCGATTTGTAAGTTTAAATTTGTAAAAAGTGGCCCGTATGTTCAAAAATGCGCCTTTTTGTAAATCTTTTTTGTGCTCTTGAATAGGTTTTTCCTTTCGGAATCCTCTTTCTGTGGCTCTAAGGGGAGGTTTTTTGTCCTTATCCTATCCTCACGATTACCGCGCCCTCAAGAAGCGAGTCGCCTTTCGCGGCGCACACGGCTGTGACTGTTCCCGATGCGGTGGCCTCAATCTCGTTCTCCATCTTCATCGCCTCCAGCACGGCTACGGTCTGCCCGGCCTTGACGCTGTCTCCGACCGCAACCTTGACGTCCACAAGAACGCCCGGAAGGGGAGAGGTTACTTCCACGCCGCCCGTAGCGGCTTTTGCGCCTTCCGCGGCCTTCTGAGCTGCGCCCATCTGAGCAGAAGGTTTTGCCGCATCTTCCGCCCTCGGCTCATCCTGAGCGATTTCCACGCTGTATTTTTCTCCGTTAACCTTCACTGTGGCCTCCGACCCCTTGAAAGAGTCGATTTCCACCTCGAAGGGCTTTCCGTTAATTTTCAGACTGTATTTTTCCATAACTATTGTTTCTCAAGTATCTAACTTATTCCTATATAACCCATTTTTCTCTAATCAAACTCTTAAGTCCCACGCACTTTTCCCCTCGCACAAACCTCCCCTCATTTTTATCTGAACCCCCTGCACCCTTATATTAACCCCTCCCGTCCCCTTATAGGGGAAGTGGTGCTCCATCTTCCCTAT
>CAVAMP010000038.1:0-22548 GCA_963589825.1 Flexilinea sp.
CGTCAGGAACTCTCACGGGAGGTCGTGGAAGGAAACCAGGAGCGTTATCAATTCACCTGGCCGGGGAAGCGCGAGGCTATAAGGCTTGCGAATACTCCAAGTAATCTGACCCTGCGTCCGGACCGGGAGAGCAGCGTGGATTTTGATAAGACCGAGAATCTTTATATCGAGGGCGACAATCTTGAAGTCCTCAAGCTCCTTCGCGAAGACTACCTCGGCAAGGTGAAGATGATTTACATTGATCCGCCGTACAATACCGGTAATGACTTTGTCTATGAGGATGACTTCTCCCAGACCTCCGACGAGTTCCGCGACCGCAGCGGAATGTTCGATGCCGACGGGAATATGATTCTCGACCGCTACGCGGTCAATTCCGAGAGCAACGGCCGCTTCCATACCGACTGGCTGAATATGATTTATCCACGTTTGAAGGTCGCCCGTGACCTTCTTACGGAGGATGGAGTGATATTCATTTCGATTGATGATAATGAGGTAGAGAACCTTAGAAAGGTTTGCGATGAAGTCTTCGGAGAAAGGAATTTCATTGGACAGTGGAATTGGTTTAAATCAGCAACTCCACCTAACCTGTCAAAAAAAATCAAAAAGAACATAGAATATATTATTGCGTTTCAGAAAGGCAACAACCACTCTATTTTTACAGGGATTCAAAAATTTAGTCCTAGTGATGACCCTATCACAAAACCGCAAAATTCAATAAAAGAACTAATTTTCGCTCCAAATACCATTCATACGAAAATCGCTGATGGAATTATACCAAAAGGAATATATGGGACGAATAAGTTCCCTAATGAGCTATTGACAGACTTAATTATCAAGGATGGGATGAATACGAATATGGTGACTTTTCGTAATAAATTCATTTGGACTCAAGCGAAGTTGGATGAAGAAATAGCAAATGGAACAAGAATAAATCTTTCAAATAATTTAGTTATTTCGTACAAAAAGAATAATTACGGAGCAGAAGTGCCACCAAATCTTATTGACTCTTCTGTTAATGTGGACACTACAGAAAATGCGGGAAAGGATTTAATGACATTATTTGATGGTAAAAAAATATTTGATTATCCTAAACCTGTGTCACTAATTCGTTATCTAATTAATTTTTATATAAATAAGGAAGACGATGCCCTCATTCTCGACTTTTTCTCCGGTTCAGCCACCACAGCTCACGCTGTGATGCAGCTCAACGCTGAAGATGGCGGCAAGCGCAAGTTCATTATGGTGCAGCTTCCGGAAAAAACTGACGAAAAGAGCGAAGCCTATAAGGCAGGCTACAAGACCATCTGCGAAATCGGCAAGGAGCGTATCCGCCGGGCCGGTAAGAAGATTAAGGAGGATATGGCGGCAAAGTCGTCCGGCAATGACCTCTTCAGTCAAGATGTAGAGCCCAACTCCCTCGACACTGGCTTCCGCGTGCTGAAACTCGACAGCAGCAATATGCAGGATGTCTATTATACACCGGAGGACTTCGGCGAAAACACTCTCTTCGAGGACAATGTCAAGCCGGACCGCAGCGCGGAAGACCTCCTCTTCCAGGTAATGTTAGAATGCAATCTTCCTCTTTCTGCCAAGATAGAGACGAAGACCATAGCCGGCAAAGAAGTGTTCAACGTAAACGACGGTTATCTCATCGCGTGCTTCGACAAGGATGTCAATGAAACTGTCATCACCGAAGTCGCCAAACAGAAGCCATACTATTTCGTTATGCGTGACGCCTCCCTCAGCTCCGACAACGTGGCCGACAACTTCGAGCAGATTTTCAATGCCTACAGCAAAGACACCATCCGCAGAATCTTGTAAGCTATGAAATTCAAGTTCAAAATACAGCAATATCAGACCGATGCTGTGGAGAACACCGTAAAGGTATTCTCAGGACAGCCGTCGCGCGATGTCTCAACTTACCGTCGCGACCTGGGTCGGAAGCGTGCGGGCACTCTGGTATTTGAAGACGAGTATGCCGGTTACAAGAACGCCGACATAGAACTCACTGACCAGGAGCTCTTCAAAAACATCAAGGATATCCAGAGCCGCTGGGACATTCCTGAGTCGAAAGCCCTCTCGCACGACCTCGGCCGTGTGGGGCTTGACATCGAGATGGAGACCGGTACAGGCAAAACCTATGTCTATATCAAGACGATGTTTGAGCTCAATAAGCTTTACGGCTGGAGCAAGTTCATCGTGGTCGTTCCGAGCATTGCCATCCGTGAAGGCGTGAACAAGAGCTTCAAGACTCTCGAGGATCACTTTATGGAGTACTATGGCAAGAAAGCCCGGTACTTCATCTACAACAGTTCCAATCTCCAGCAGTTGGACTCCTTCAGCTCCGATGCCGGCATCAATGTGATGATCATCAACACCCAGGCCTTTGCTTCGTCAATGAAGGAGGGCGCAAAGAACGCCGCAGCCCGTATCATCTACACCGAACGTGACGATTTTGGCAGCCGAAAGCCTATCGATGTGCTCTCTGCAAACCGTCCAATCATCATAATGGACGAGCCGCAGAAGATGGAGGGTGAAGCCACCCAGACCGCGCTCAAGAGATTCAAGCCGCTGTTTGTCCTGTACTATTCCGCCACCCACAAGACCAGCCATAACTGTATCTATGCGCTGGATGCGCTGGATGCCTATAAGCAGAAACTCGTCAAGAAGATTCAGGTGAAGGGATTTGAGGTGAAAAACATCAAAGGTACCTCCGCCTATCTGTATCTGGATAACATACTTCTTTCCAAGAACGCTCCGCCTCAGGCGAAGATAGAGCTGCAGGTGCAGGGCGCATCTGGAATACGGCGCGAATCCCACAGATTCGACATCCACGATGACCTTAAAGCTGTCGCCAGACTCAATGCCTATGAGGGATTTACCATTTCTGAAATCGACCCTCTGCGGGACAGCGTAACTTTCCTCAACGGAGTTGTTCTGCACAAGGGTGAAGTCTTCGGGGACACTTCCGAGGAGGCTATGCAGAGAGTGCAGATAAGGGAAACCATCGCCTCGCATTTCGAGAAGGAGAGTGAACTCATCAGAAAGGGCATCAAGACTCTGTCCCTGTTCTTCATCGATGAGGTCGCCCATTACAAGAGCTATGGCGCTGGCGGTGAAGAAATCCACGGCCCGTTCTGGAAGATTTTCGAGGAGGAATACACTAATCTGCTGAATGAAAACCTTTCCCTTTTTGATGACGACTACCAGCAGTATCTGAGGAAGTTTACAGCTGACCAGGTACACAAAGGGTATTTCTCGATTGACAAGAAAGGCCACGCCTCGAACGGTGACAAGGTGGACAAGAAATCAGGTCTCTGTGAAGATATTTCCGCTTATGATCTTATTCTCAAGAACAAGGAGCGGCTCCTGAGCTTCGATGAGCCGACCAGGTTCATATTCTCTCACTCTGCGCTGCGCGAGGGCTGGGACAATCCGAATGTGTTCCAGATCTGCACGCTGCGTCACGCCAACTCCGCCATCGCAAAGAGGCAGGAAGTCGGAAGGGGTCTGAGGATATGCGTGGACCAGTGGGGCAACAGAATGGACGTCGAGGAGCTGGGTGAGGAGGTTCATGACATCAACAAGCTGACCGTCATCGCCAATGAGAGCTACAATACTTTCGTCTCCGGCCTCCAGACAGAGACCAAGGAAGCTCTCCGTGCAAGGCCTGTCAAAGCCGACCTCAATTACTTCGAAGGCAAAGTGGTTGAGAAAGGCGGAACCAACTATGTTATTAACAGTCAGGACGCTATGATGATTATGGGCTACCTGACCGGCTACGGCTATCTGGACAAAGACAACAAGGTTTCCCAACTCTACAAGGATGACCTGAAGAACGGCACGCTTCAGCCGGTATTCCCTGGTCTGAAGCCTATCGAAGCAGAAGTTCACAAACTTGTTCAGGCAATCTTTGATGAAAGTGTCGCTCTGGAGGGTATGGTTGAGGACGGACACGCCACGACCATCTCAGACAACAAACTCAACGAAAACTTCAAGAAGAAGGAGTTCCAGGAGCTTTGGAAGAGCATCAACAGCAAGTATGTCTATACCGTACACTATGACAGCGAAGAACTCATCCGGAAGGCCATCATCTCCATCGATGCGAATCTTTCCGTGGCAGAGCTCAAGTACATAATGACGACCGGCACACAGGAAGAAGTGGACCAGTTCGGCGACACGCAGACCGCGACCAAACAGCTTCGTACTGTCAGCACCTCGACGGTGAAATATGACCTTGTCGGAGAAATCGCCAAGAGGACGACTCTGACCAGAAAGACCGTCTGCGCCATCCTGAAGGGCATCCGCCCGATAAAGCTCGCGATGTTCAGGAACAATCCTGAGGAATTTATCAAGAATGTCAGCAAGCTGATAAAGGACGAGAAGGCCACGATGATTGTGAACCATATCCGCTACAACAAGCTTGACGATACCTACGACAGTAATATCTTTACTCAGGAAAAACACGGCCAGCCGTTCAGCAAGGCATATCTTTCCAAGAAGAATATCCAGGACTATGTGTTCCCGGACGGTTATGCAGAGGAAAGTACCGAGAAGAAATTCGCCAAGGCTCTCGATGAGGCGACAGAGGTGTGCGTCTATGCGAAGCTCCCTCGCACATTCCAGATCCCTACCCCTGTGGGCAATTACTCTCCGGACTGGGCCATAGCCTTCAAGGAGGGTACGGTGAAGCACATCTATTTCATCGCTGAGACCAAGGGGTCAATGGATTCGATGCAGCTCAAGGCCATCGAAAAGGCAAAGATAGAGTGCGCGGAGAAACTCTTCAACGACGTCTCCACCTCCCACGTAAGGTATCACAAGGTGACAAGCTATCAAGATCTTCTGGACCAGATGACGAGCATCGAATAGCAGGGGAGGGGAAGCAGAAAGGCAGGGACTGAGGCGAGCGTGCCCACACCCAGATACAAGCAGGGAGTTAACAAACCATCAGTTGTCAAAGAAATTTTGACAACTGAACTGAGCGGTAATCACAACACATTGAACTCAATGCAATAGTCCCACTCAAACAACAAGATGAAAAAAGGCTATCTTGAAACTATTTCAAACGCTTTCCACCTAGGCTGGAAAGTCGAAATAATAAAATAAGGTGAAGAACTGACTATCAGTCGACTTTTAAACTCAGAACCTCATCAATATCCAGTCCGGTAATTGTTGCGACTAATTCTGGAGCAAGCCCGTTCATTAGAGCGCTCTTGGCTGTGTTTATCGCAGTCTCCCTTGCTCCTTTGTCGTAACCATCGTTGAAGCTCTCTTCCACAGCGTATTCGCGCTGAGCGATGATGTCCCTCTCTTTCATAATACTCCGTTCGTAAAGCAGTTTTTTCTTTTCGTTGAAGGCGGCGATGCGGCAGGCTTCGAGAAGGCTGTTGAAAAACGGCTTCCTGCGAATTTCATCCGGGATTTCCACGAGCGAAACGCTGTGCCGGAAGATGTAGCAGAGCCAGTCCATTTCTGTTTCACACTCCTCGTCGGTCTTGTCGAACCGCGCCAACTCCACAAAGATAGCGGAAATTGTCGGAGGTGCAACCTCCCCGGTGCGTTTTTCTGTAAAAATGTACTCGGAAACGAGATGATCCCTGTCCCAGAGGGTTTTGTCAGTGTGCTCAAGGTTATAGTTAAGAAAGCCTATGGAATAGACCGGGCGGAGCACATCATATTGCTCCCGTTTCTTCAGCGTGATGTGGTAGGTCCCCGCGGCGTAGTAGATGCACCTCTGGAAGAAAGCCTTTTCGCGGCTTCGCTGGAACTCCACGATGTCGTCCACGTGAGCTTCCGGTGGCAGAACGTGGTTGAGTAGGCTGATTAGGATTGTCTTGTTGGCCTTGTCGGCAAAGACGGCTTTAAAGCCACTATCGTAACTTAAATCAACGAAAATGCCTTTGTCGCTGTAATCCCTATCCTGGATGGAGGGTGGAGTGTAATTCTGCTTTGTCTGCGTAAACATAAGTTTTAATGTTAATAAATTTTCTTGTCCCGCTGGCCAGTCGGAACGGTGCAATGTTAAGCAGAATTATCCGTATGATTGCAAGGATTAAAAATAAATACAGCAGATTTTTGTTTTTTTTGAACTCATTTAATTTTTCTTCAATGTTTTTCTTTTTTTGACCCCTCCGCCCGTCTTGATTTTAACAATAAGCACCGATGAGAAGTACAACCAACAGGGGAAGGAAAGGCGGGCTCGCTCCCGCCCTTCCCTGAATTACTTCTTGTAATACTTAGGCCAAAGCGATGAGAGCCTATCGGAGAGCTCCGCTTCCTTCCGGTTGTCGGCGGGCTCGTACAGAACCGTTCCGGAAAGGCCTTCGGGCATAAACTCCAGATCTGTGAAATGCCCCGGATAGTCGTGGGCGTACTTGTAGCCGTCAGCGTAGCCAAGATCCTCCATCAGCTTTGTCGGCGCGTTCCTAAGGTAAAGCGGAACCCCGGCAGTCTGGGTCTTGTCCGCAAGTTCCAGCGCAGAGTTGATTGCTTTATAGGCCGAATTGCTCTTGGGCGAGCTGGCAAGATAAATCGTCGTCTCCGAAAGCGGAATCCGCGCCTCGGGCATCCCTATGCTGTGGACAATCTGAAAGCAGGAATTCGCCAGCAGAAGCGCGTTCGGATTCGCAAGACCTATGTCCTCGGCGGCAAGAATGCAGAGCCGGCGGGCTATGAAAAGCGGGTCTTCGCCCCCCTTGAGCATCCTCGCAAGATAATACACCGCCGCGTTCGGGTCTGAGCCGCGCACCGACTTGATGAACGCCGAGATTATGTCGTAGTGCATCTCGCCGCTCTTGTCGTAGATGGCCATATTCTGCTGAAGGCAGGAAGTAACCGTTTGATTGTCAATCACTATCTCGCCTCCGGCGGGCTGCGCCGCCACGAGGATGTCCAGGATGTTGAGAAGCTTGCGGGCGTCGCCCCCCGAGTAGCGGAACAGCGCACCCGTTTCCTTGACCGTTATTTTGAGAGTCTTGAGGATTGAATCAGTTTTGATGGCGCGGTCCAGAAGCTCCTGCAGGTCGCTCTCTTCGAGAGACTTGAGCACATAGACCTGGCAGCGGGAGAGAAGGGGAGTGATGACCTCGAACGACGGGTTCTCTGTCGTGGCGCCGATAAGCACCACCGTTCCGTCCTCCACAGCCCCCAGGAGCGCATCCTGCTGGCTCTTGCTGAAGCGGTGAATCTCGTCGATGAAAAGCACCGGAGCCGCTCCGCCGGAAAAAAGGCCCTGCGAGCGAGACTTCTCAATCACCTCGCGAACCTCCTTCACGCCCGCACTCACTGCGGAAAGCGTAAAAAACTCCCTGCCCGCGGACTTGGCCACAATGTAGGCGAGCGTGGTCTTGCCCACTCCCGGAGGCCCCCAAAGGATGAAAGAGGAGAGATTTCCGCTCTCAATCATATTACGCAGAATGCACCCCGTTCCCACGAGGTGCTTCTGACCCACATAGCCGTCAAGGCTGTGCGGACGCATTCTTTCCGGAAGTGGAGCTGGCATTCTATTCTATCTTTTTACCGTAAACGCGCCTTCTCTTGTGTTGCTCCTTCTCGAAATTCTTCCACATCTGCTGGATGTGGTTATTCGTCTCAAGCTCTGCGGTGGTCTCGGCATACTTGAAGCCCATTTCCTTCAGACGCGGGAACAAGTCGGTGATAATCACCGCGTTAAGTCCCTTGTCGCGGTAGTCTTCCCTGACTCCCACAAGGAGAAGGTCGAGGGTGTCGCAAGGCTTCCAGAAAATGGCCTTGAGAAGATGGTACCAACCGAACGGGAAAAGCTCCCCACCCGTCTTCTGAAGCGCGAGCGAAAGGTCCGGCATAGTCACACCAGCCGCCACAAGCTCGCCCTTGTCGTTCTCGATGAAGCTGACCATCCTCACGTCCAGAAGCCCCAGGTAAAGTTTCGTGTAGGCGTCTATCTGCTTGTCGCTCAGAAGGGAGAAGCCGTAGAGCTTGTAATAGGTCTCGTTGATGAGCTTGAAGAATTTCTTTCCGTAGTCTTCCTTGTTGATCATCCGGCGGGTCACCTTGCGGACATTGAGGTGATATTTGTCAATCACGAGCTTTGCGTAGGTGTAGTAACGCTCCGGGAGCTCGTCCGGAATGGTTATTCTGTATTCGAGCCAGTCGGTTTCCTTGGAGTAGCCAAGCTGCTCGAGGAACTTCGGGTAGTAAGGGTAGTTGTAGATGCCAGGCATAGTCGCAAGGCGGTCAAAACCCTCGATGAGCATACCCTCAGGGTCGAAATCGGTGAATCCGAGAGGTCCGACAATCTCGTCCATCCCTCTTTCCTTTCCCCACGCAGCGACAGTGTCCAGCAGGGCCTTTGCCACCTCGATGTCCTCGATGAAGTCAATCCAGCCGTAGCGGACCTGCTTCACCTTCCAGCTCTCGTTGGCGCGGGGGTTAATAATCGCGAGCACCCTTCCGACGAGCTTTCCGTCCTTGTAGGCGAGGAAAAACTCCCACTGGCAAAAATCCATCGCTCCGTTCTTCTTGGGATTGAAGGTGTTGTAGTCGTCCGACGGCATACTCGGCGCATAATACTTGTCGCCCTTGTACAGCCTGTTGGCGAAATATACGAAATCCTTCAATTCCTTCTTTGTCTTTACCTTTCTGATTTCTACTGACATAATTATGATTTTTTGTTTATATTCTTATCCTATTTAACTTTCGCAAGCATCTAACTTATTTATATATAACCCCATACCTCCTATTTTGCTGTAAATCTCCCTCTGTACTCTCCAATCATAAAGTTGATGCCCATAACGACGGAACTGTTCACGGCGTTCACCGGCACTCCCTGCGGGGTAATCTTGGTAAACGGCAGATATGAATCGGTGCCGAGGAAGAAATTGAATCCCCTCGGGTGGAAACTCAGTGCAAAACCAGCGGAGTGTCCGTAGGTGGAATATGCGTAGTTTGCGTTGATGCTCAGCCAGTTGGTCGGCTCCACATTGACGCAGAAGCGTCCCTCGGTCCAGAAATACACCTTTTCTGAGGAAAGCTTTGTCGTTGAGAGCGCGCCCAGAGAAAGCCTCTCGTAGAACGGCATCCTGAACTCGAGCCCCGCATAGACAGTAGGGGAGAGATGGGTGACTTTCCTCGCGCTGCCCTTGCTCTGGAACTTCAGGCACTTCAGCAGGCGGTTTCCGAGGTCGGAAACATCGGACGATGAAGCGGAGGAGTTGTCCATTATAACATATGTCTTCGCCGTTCCGTCAGGGTGCTTGGCGCCCTCAGAAGTGAAGTAATTGCCCCATGAGATGGCTCCGAGGTCGGTTGCAGCGGCTGAAAACGTGAAGTAGCGCAGAAAATCCACGCTGAGCCCAATGTCGAAAGCCGCCCCGTAGTTGCCCATAGAGGTGGCGTTGATGTTCTCCGCGCTGAAATTGTCGCCGAACTTCGCGAAATCAATGTTGCCTTCCAAGTCGGTTGCAGGGGTGCCCATAGCGGGAATGCTTCCGTTAAGATAGCCGTCGGTGGTGGCGGTCCATAGCTCCCCGGAGGCAGTGAGAGTGGTGCCCTTGAGGGAAAGGGCTGCGTTGGCAACCCCATAGAGGAATTTTGCCCTCAGTCCGAGCCGCACATATTTCCCGATCGGGATTGAAATTCCGTAAGAGAGTGACAGATAGGAGTTTGCGCCAACGGTTGTATTGCTGAGGTCATAGGTATTTCCGTTCACAGACCCTTCCTTCGCAAAGCGGAAAAGGTCATAGGGGAGAGATGCGTTAACATCCGCCCTCACGGAAAGGTCCACGCTGTGGAAAAGTTTTCCCTTCTTGCCCCAGAAGCCGAATGCCATCACCGGAAGGTCGGTGCTGACGGCCGCCGTGTTCCTTTCTCCGAAGCGGGAGAGAGCTGTTGCGGCATCCACCTCGGAATTAAGAAAAGTCGTAAGGGAACTTCCGTCAGCCTTCGGGTAGAGAATGTCCGAAACGCCGAGGGAAGTCGTCGCACCGAGATTGACATTTCCGAGAACCGGGAAGCTCACAAAGCCGCGGGTAGGGGTGAGAGCGGGGTTCATTCTGAACGAGTAGGTGTATCCGTCCATAAAATAGCCCGAGCGCAGGTTCTGAGCATCAACGTTAGGCGCCGCTGCGAAAAACGCAAGGGCCGCCATACCTGTTATAATAGTGGAATATGCCTTTTTCATAGCTGCCCTCCGGGTCATTTTGAGTTAAGATCGACGATCATTCCGCTTTCTGTGCCGAAGGTAAGGTCGTCAATTGTGATTTTCTGGTTTGCATTGAGGGTCACCGTCGAATTTTCCGGGGTGCGCGCGTCAAGATGCAGAGCGAGGGAGTGCAGCTCGTAGATTGGGGCAGTGCCGGTGATGCGGAACGCAATATCCTGACTTACAGGAGTGCCCACTTCTCCGGCAGGAACAACGAGTTTTTCCAGAGCGGAACCGTCTTCGGCGATAGGAGTGACCTTTATGTTGCCGTCAACCTTCCCTTCAGCGTCAAGGACGTCGCAGGAAAGCTCGACTTCGAGCGGGATGGAATTCTCCACCCTGGCGTAAATCTCCAAGTCACTGAAACTTACGTCAGTCCAGCTTGTGTTAATCGCTACATTGTAGTCGGTCTTAATCCTGAAGTCGGTGAAGCAGAACTTGGTGTCGAGGTAGTAGTCGAGCGCGATGTCGTAATTCTTGCCGAACTCCACCGTCACGAAGTCGGAACAGCTTCCCTGAACTTTCGTGTTGCCGATTTTAATCCTGTCCGGAATAGGGGAAACGAGGTTCTGAATGCCTTCAACAGGGATTTTCACACCGGAGTCGCCTCCGAGATTTCCGCTGTGGGAAAGACAGAACTGCTTGCTGGTCTCTCCCGCTCCGATTGAAATCTTCTGTCTGCCCGCCCCGACGCTGACGCTTGCAAGAGTATTTCCTTCCTTGTCAAGGGAGCTTAGGTCGGTGGTGAGGCTGAAGTCGAACGGAGTGCCGTTGGTGGCTTCCATAAAGAATCCGAGGTCTGCGAGAGTGAACGAGAGGCTTCCGTCTGTGAGAATTTCAGGGACATCTCCGACAGAGAAAATCTGCTCCTTGCACTCAAGCTCCGGATAGGCCTTGACGCTCACTGACTTGGGAGCGATGTCGGAAATTGAAAGAGAGGTCACGATCTGGAACGCAGTTGAAGCGCTGACCGAGTAGCTGCCAAGCCTGACTGCGCCGTTTAGCGTTACATCTCCGCTCATCTCAAGCGTCGAATTACTGATTTGGAAACCGGTGAGGTCGAATTTTGAAAGGTGGCATTTAAGCGAGAGGGGAAGACTCTTGTCAGTCGTGAGCTCAAGTATGTTGTCCGAAACTCTCTTTACGCCCGAGGGAAGATTATTCGGGGAGATTGTGACAAAGTCCGGGAACGTGAACTGAAAACCCTTTTCGAGCGAAATGTCGATTCCGGAGGTGGAAACTTTCATCGCTAATTCGATTATCGCGTCGAGACTGGCCTCCTTGACGGCGGTTATGTGGGAATCAATGCCGGAGTAGGAAAAACTTATGTCGAAAGTCTCGTTTTTGATATTCATCTCATTGTTAGGTAATGCGCTGAGAACCCACGGAGACACCGAGACCCCGTTAGGATATGACTTAGTTTCCGAGAAGGTGTCAACTTCCACATTCTCAAAACTGTATTGTGCGGAATATTTCGCGTCAGGAGCCACTCTGAAGCGAAGAGTCCCGTCCCCGTCCTGTCGGATAAGGCCGTCGGTGGAAGGTGAAAGAACCTCGCCGATACTGTATGAAAAGCTTTTGTCTCCGAGAAGAGGCATCTCGATTTTGCCGCCGATGTTCATCGTAAGGTCAATAGGCTTGCTGAGGTCGTATTCCTTCTGCACGCAGGAAACTGCCCCGAGCAGAAGAAGCGAAGACATAAGGATGATGTGGTTTCTCATAGCAATTCAAACACAATTATCGCAAAGATAAGAAATAAATGGGAGAATTTTCCTAAATTTGCCGCTCTTTTTAATGGAACGACCCCGATTTAGGAGCTATAGGATTGGTTTTCCGTCTCTTAAAAGGGATTAAACATTTATAAAGTTATGGATTTCATTACGCTGTTGCTGCTTTCCGTCGGATTGGCGATGGATGCGTTCGCGGTCTCCGTCTGCAAGGGACTGTCGATGAAAAAGGCCGGACTTGCCCAGGCCGCTGTCGTAGGGCTCTGGTTTGGCGTTTTTCAGGCGCTGATGCCGGTGATAGGCTACTATGTCGGCATCCAGTTTATGGGGTTCATAAGCGCCTGGGACCATTGGCTCGCATTCGGACTTCTTGTCCTTATCGGAGCGAATATGATCAGGGAATCCTTCCAGAATGAGGAGGAAACCGAGGCTCACACCCACCACAAGAGCGACCTCAATCCAAAGGATATGTTCATCGCGGCAGTCGCCACCAGCATCGACGCCCTCGCAGTGGGAGTGTCTTTCGCGGCTATGGACAATGTAAACATCTGGTACTCAGTCGCTGTAATCGGCGTTGTCACCCTCATTCTTTCTATGGTCGGAGTGAAGGCCGGCAGCTTTGTGGGCAAGAAAATGGCCTCCAAGGCTGAGCTCGTGGGAGGTATAATTCTCATCTGCATCGGCATCAAGATCGTAGTTGAACACCTTTTCTTCTCATAGATTTTAGACTGTCTTAAAAAGCGGGGGGCTGCGCCCAACTCCGTTTTTATTAAATTTGCAAAAATTATAGAAAGGGGAGTTCCCCTCTCAGAAACCTATAAAATATGGAAGACTTTAACGATTTGGACTCAATCGGGCCGTACAAGACTGATGCTGAGGCAATTGACGCTTTCGAGCATATAGCCGCAAACCCGCTGCTTCCGAAAATTTCGAAATACTTTTTCCCTGAAAAAAGCGAAGACTACCTGAAGGAAAGCATCCTTCAGACCAAGTCCATCGACGAATTTCAGCACCTTGTGATGGCGAAAATCATCCGCAGGATCATCGACCGCACGGTCCGCAATTTTTCCTACGACGGCATTTCCTACATCGACACGGAGAAGAAATTCCTCGCCATCTCCAATCACCGCGACATTATCCTCGACCCGGCGTTCACCCAGTATGTGCTGATGGAGAACAACATTCCGCTGACGGAAATCGCGGTGGGGGACAACCTCATCCAGAACAAGTTCATCGAGTATCTCATCCGCTCCAACAGGATGATCAAAGTCATCCGCGGGGTGCCGGCCAGGGAGCTCTATCTTTCCTCCCAGAGGCTCTCGAAGTACATCCGCAACAGCGTCACATCGGGCGAAAGCTCAGTCTGGCTCGCGCAGAGGCAGGGGAGAACCAAGGACGGATATGACACCACCGAGCAGGGAATTCTCAAGATGCTGGATATGAGCGGAAGGCCTGACGATTTCAAAGGCAATTTCGAGGAGCTGAACATAATCCCGATGAGCATTTCCTACGAAATCGAGCCGTGCGACATTCTTAAGGCACGCGAAACCTACATCACTAAGACTCAGGGCCACTACGAGAAGGCTCAGGGCGAGGACTTGAACAGCATCCTGGTGGGCGTGACTCAGCAGAAGGGCGACGTGCACCTGAACATCGGCCATCCGCTCACGATCGAGGAAATTTCGCTTGCATCGTTCTGCGACAAGAACGACCGCTACCAGTACATCCGCCACGCCGTGAATATGAGGGTTGTGGACGGCTACAGGCTCTGGAAGAACAATTACATCGCCTACGACATCCTGAATCCGGGCGGAAGGTTCGCCGAGCGCTACGATGCCGCCGACAAGGAGAAGTTCACCGACTATATGGAGCATCAGCTGGACACTCTCGAGCCGGAGCTCAGCCGCGAGGGCGTGCGCGAGAGGTTCCTCACCATCTACGCAAACCCAATCGTGACGAAGGATATTCGCGCAAAGGGGGATTTGCTCGTGTAACTGAACAAATAATTGTTAACTAACTTAAAAAGGCAGTCAAGAAAAACTTGACTGCCTTTTTATTTGTATTTATTTGTCTTTCAGAGGATTACATAATTGAGCGCACCAGGAAAAACATATATGTTACATACATCAGGAGCATCACAATGCCTTCCGGAATGCCGAGTTTCGCTCTTTTCCTGAAGCAAAGTCCGCATACGACAAGGAACAGAGCCGAAGCGATGACCGCAGCGATGTCAATCACGGTTATGTGCGCGAATGAGAGCGGGCAAATCAGGGATGCAGCACCGAGAATGAGCAGGATGTTGGAGATGTTCGAGCCGATGATGTTGCCCAGGGCGAGCTGAGAACGCTTCTTTGCCGCCGCAACGATGCAGGTTGCAAGCTCGGGGAGGGAAGTGCCGCCGGCAAGAATTGTGATTGCGATGAATTTGTCCGGGACATTGAATATATGAGCCAGTTCAACGGACGCGTTCACAAAATACTGTCCGCCCAGAACAAGCGCTCCAAGTCCGCAGAGAACCATCACAATGGCAACCGGGGTCTTGTACAGTTTCACTTCGCTTTCTTCCTCCTCAGCTTCCCCCTCTGCCTTTCCGTTGCGGAAGGAGAAATAGAGGTAAATTGCAAACACGACGAGCATAATCGCGCCGTCAATCCTTGTGAGGGAATCTTCTCCGACTCCGAAAATGGTGTGCTTGAAGCCCATTCCGATAAGAAACAGGGTCACGAGAAGGTTCAGCGGCATATCCACGCGACGGTTTGTCTTCGTAATTATGAGCGGACAAATCAGGGCCGTGATGCCCAGGATGAGCACAGCGTTGAAGATGTTGGAACCGATGATGTTGCCGATGGCGATGTCGGCGTTGCCCTGGAACGCTCCGGTGCAGCTCACTACAAGTTCCGGCATCGAAGTTCCGATGCCCACGATGGTGAGCCCGATGACAAATTCGCTGACGCCGGCCTTCTTTGCGATGCTCGAAGACCCGTCCACCAGCCAGTTGGCTCCAAGAAGGATAAGAATCAATCCTCCCAATAAAATCAAAATCTGCTGAAACATATCTGTTTATTTTTTCTATTCAATTAAGCGTAACGCAGCAATTCGCCATTTAGGACTTTCTGAGCGCGACGACATTCTCCACGTGGTGCGTCTGCGGAAACATATCCACAGGCTGCACCGCCGTAATCCTGTATTTCTCGCTGAAAATGGCCAAATCACGCGCCTGTGAGGCAGGATTGCAGCTTACATAGACCATTCTCTCCGGGGCTGCCTCCAGAATTACCTTCGCAACATCCGGGTGAATCCCTGCCCGCGGCGGGTCAAGGATAATCACATCCGGACGGCCGTGCTCAGCGATGAAAGAGGCCGTCAGCACATCCTTCATATCTCCGGCGAAGAACTCGCAGTTCGTGATGGAGTTATTCGCCGCATTAACCTTGGCATCCTCGATTGCCTCCGGTACATACTCGATACCAATAACTTTCGCAGCCTTGGAGGAAACGAACTGGGCAATTGTGCCCGTGCCGGTATAGAGGTCATATACAGTCTCAGAACCCGTCAGAGCGGCAAATTCGCGCGCCGTGCTATAGAGTTTATAAGCCTGAAGCGTGTTGGTCTGATAGAAGGATTTCGGGCCTATTTTGAACCTGAGACCCTCCATCTGCTCGTAAATCGCCTCGTCACCCTTGTAGAGGATGCACTCCTGGTCGCTGATGGAGTCGTTGGCCTTGGAATTTATAACGTAATAAAGCGAAACAATCTGAGGGAAAGCCTCAGCGACTGCATCCAGAAGGGCAGTGCGCGCCTCTGGGTCGTCGTAGTAGAAGCAGAGAATCAGCATCACCTCGCCTTTTTCCGTCGTGCGGACAACCATCGTGCGGAGTAGGCCCTCGTGGCCTCGGATGTCGAAGAAGCTCAGGCCGTGCTCAATAGCGTAAGCCTTGATGAATTTACGGATTTCGTTGGAAGGGGAGGCTTGGAGGTAGCAGCGGTCGATGTCGAGCACCTTGTCAAAGAAGCGCCCCACATGGAAGCCGAGTCCAAGTTTCTCTGTATCAGAGAGTTCATCGGGGTTTTCTCCCTCCTGGATCCATCTTCTGCGGCTGAAGGTGAACTCCAGCTTGTTGCGGTAGAATTCGGTCCTGTCTGAGCCTATAATCGGCTGAATTTCAGGCACTTCGAGATGTCCGATTCGGACAAGCTGGTCATAGACCTGCTGCTGTTTTGCCTGAAGCTGCATCGGATAGGGGAGCGGCTGCCATTTGCACCCTCCGCAAAGCCCGAAATGGCTGCAGAAAGGCTCCAGACGGTCTTTTGAAGGCTGAACTAGACGGAGGATGTAGCCCTCCATATAGTTTTTCTTCTTTTTGGTGACCTTGATGTCAACTATGTCTCCGGGCACGGCGAACTGAACGAAAACTACAGCGCCGTCAACGTGCGCAAGAGCTTTTCCTTCAGCCGCAACAGCCTCAATTTCAACATTTTCAAGAACGATATCCTGATGTTTCCGACTCATAATCTCTCGATTGTGTTTAACTTTCCAGACAGATGAAAATTCGTCTCAGGAGCAAACTGCGCACGAATTTCCAAACGGGTTGCAAAGTTAGCAACTTATCTCAGTATTCAATGTAAATCCTCGCCAAATTCGAAACCCGAAACCAATCAAGAGCAACAGAACGCTAAAACCGCTCAGAAATCAAAAAGTCAGCAATGGGGGACATCCCCAATAAAATCAATATATATGCAAGTTAACATAATATAGATTTTATAACAAAAGCAGTTTAACGGACAGGGGACCGTGAGACCGCTCTGTGCAACAGCGAACTGTCGCCGTAACTTAGGAATCTGAATCCATTTGCGAGCGCATAATCGTAGATCGGTCTCCAGTTGCCGCCCACAAACGCCGAAATCAGCAGCAGCAACGTGCTCTGAGGCTGGTGAAAATTCGTCACCAAAGTCTTTACGACCCTGAAACGGAAACCCGGGACAATGATGATCCTGGTTCCTGAGTGCAGCGCGTCAAGGCCGTTCTTCTCCAGATAAGCGATAATTGCGTCGATTGCCTGCTCGTAGCTGTACGGATATTCTCTCTCATACGGCTCCCACTGCGCCACATCCTCAGGAGCGCCGTTTTCAAGACAATGTACACCTATATAATATAGGGATTCAAGCGTGCGGACAGATGTGGTGCCAACGGCCGTGATGTTGTCGGCGTTGTCGCGGAGCTTTCTCAAAAGATCGAGACTCACTGAAAACGGCTCCCTGTGCATATGGTGGTGCGAAACGAGACTGTCTTTCACCGGAAGGAACGTACCGGCTCCCACGTGCAGGCAAACATTCTCTATATCAATGCCTTGCGAGCGGATTCCGGAAAGAACTTCCTCCGTGAAATGAAGCCCTGCAGTTGGGGCCGCAACAGAGCCGCGATACTTGGCGTAAAGCGTCTGATAACGCTCTAAATCAATGCTTTCCGTCTCTCTGTTGAGATATGGAGGAATGGGAATGTTGCCGCAGATTTCCAGAACGCGGGAAAACGGCATCCCGTTCTTCCACCTGAGCTCCACGATGGCCGTCTGACCGTCCCTTTCAATAAGGTCAGCTGTGAGCCCAATCGCCTCTATTTCAGCGTTTTGCTCCGGATTCAGGACGCTGAGCGTGTCCCCTTTCCATTTCTTTGCGTTCCCGATTATGCACTTCCAGCGGCACTGCGCCGTCTCGGCGAAAATAAGGTTATATTCCTCAGGCAGAGACGGTTCGAGGCAGAAAACCTCGATTATTGCCCCGCTTTCCCTTCTGAAATGCATCCTCGCGGGCACCACTTTCGTGTCGTTGAAGACCATCGGAGACTCCTTTGGGAGTAGCCCCGGAAGTTCACGGAAAATGTGCTGGGAAATCACTCCGTCGCGATATTCAAGGAGTTTGGAGGAATCCCTCTGCGCGAGCGGATATTTGGCGATGCGTTCGTCAGGGAGATCATAATTGAAATCTTCTATGTGAATTTCCGGTATCATATCAAGTTTGCGTTAATTTGCCAAGAAGAAAGCCGGGCCGCTTTATAATCCTTCACAGGCCGCGCTGCCTCTCCTTTTAAAAGCGGCGCAAAGGTAACCATATTTTTCGAGATAGGCGAATTGGGGCTAGCTCTTGCCAAGGAACGCACCGTCAAAACTCAAATCTACGAGTTTACAAAATTAAACTACAATTATTTACTTTTGTAATTACATTTGTAAATTTTCACCCCTGCCACAGGAGGTTTTATTCACAATTTCCACCGATTTACAAAATTATTTTCAAGCCCAATTTTTAACGGTTTTATTTTTAGTTATTTAGTTAAATGCCAATGATTTATAATCGTATTTCTAAACTTTTACTATTAGCAAAATTGTGACCACTGCCCTATTCCGCCCGTTTTAGCGCTCAAATGCGGTTATTTTGATAAGTTAAGTATTTAATGCCCAGTGTTTTAACCTTGTTTGTATGTTCTTTTGCTTTAGGTTATTTGCACATTTTATCCACGACTTATTAACAAATGTAACATCAATTTTTCTTGCAATTTACATTTATTCTATTTACCTTTGTGAACTTTTAGTTTACAACTATGAATAGCCGTTTATCACAGTTTTTGAGCGCAGAAAACCTCACTCAGGCCCAGTTTGCTGACAGCATCGGAGTCGGCCGCGCCAGCATCTCGCACATTATGTCGGGACGCAACAAGCCAAGCTATGAATTTCTCGCCGCTATGATGGCCCACTACCCCGAAGTCAACTACGAGTGGCTGATTCTGGGCAAGGGAAAGATGTACCGCAGCAGCGCCAAATCATCCGACACTACCCCATCCGTAAGCCTCGCCACGGCGTCATCCGACCTGCTTTTCCCTGCGGAATTTGGCGGCGAAAATTCCTCTGAAGACGAAAATCAAAATCTCGTCGCGGGCTACTCTGCGGCAGAACAGACAGTGGCGGGGGCGTCTGGTGAAGATCTGGGTTCAGATGAGATTGGGCACGGAGGCAACCTATACGAACGGAGTGCAGTCCAAAGCCGTCTCTCCCCTTCCGCCCCCGCTCAAAACGCCGCTGCAGGCACTTCTGAGCGCAAAATCGTTAAAATTGTGGCT
The DNA here is from genome assembly GCA_963589825.1 of Flexilinea sp. Taxonomy (GTDB): domain Bacteria; phylum Bacteroidota; class Bacteroidia; order Bacteroidales; family UBA932; genus Cryptobacteroides. The sequence goes on from CAVAMP010000038.1 coordinate 19,019, forward strand.
CTGTTCGATGACGGTTCCTATCAGGAACTGAAATAAATGAAGAGGCCGACTAAAAAGATTGGGTAAAATCCTAACTTTTCATTATGTTTGTGCCCCGAATATGAGGTCACGACAATGTACAAGACTCTTCTTAAATATTTTCTGAGGCACAACTCCCCCACAAAGGCGTTCAAGATTGCTACGGACATTCTCTCCGCCATCCGCAAACTGCCTTTCGGACGCGCTCTGGTTCGCATCTTCTACAAAAGACGGGTTCCCTCCACAGCGAAAACCGAGCTTTTCGGCCTCACATTCCCCAACCCTGTCGGCCTTGCAGCCTACATCGACACCGAAGGCGTTTTCTACAACAGCCTCTCCGATTTCGGGTTCAGCTTCATTGAAATCGGGCCTCTGACATATGTGGATCAAGGTTACAGCATCTCCCCCAAGCACTATCTCGGCGTGAAGAAGGCAATCGAGAGGCTGCGCACTGACAAACCCGACTGCATCATTTCCGGAAACATAACCCGCAATGCCCAGAGCAAGGGTCCTGAGGTTCTCAAGGACTACGAAAACGCGTTTGCGCTGCTCTACGACTTCGTGGATATGATTGTAATCCACCCCCACCGCTCGCCTGCCGAAGCCGAGAACGCCGAGGACATCTCCGACATCCCGGACATAGTCGACAGAATCCTTACGATGAGGCTCTACTACGACAAGAACAAGCCTGTCCTTCTGCGCCTTACGCCGCATCTGAGCCACGCCCAGACCGACGAACTGATTGACTGCTGCCTCTCCTGCGGAGTGGACGGAGTTGTGGCCGGAGGTACCCTCAGAGCCACCGACGATCTCACGGGGAGCGACCTCTTCAACCGCAATCTGGAATTTGTCCGCTACATAAGCGAAAAATCCCGCGGTCTGCTGCCGATTGTAGCCGTAGGAGGCATTATGAACGCAGAGCAGGCCTGTGCGATGCTCAGTGCCGGCGCATCACTTGTGGAAGTCTATACCGGGCTTTTCCGCGAAGGCCCGTCCATTGTGAAAAATATCGTTAACAAGCTATGAATCAAAACATAACAGCTTCAATCTGCACAATCGGCGACGAAATACTCATCGGACAGATTGTGGACACCAACTCTAGCACTATTGCCCGCGAACTGGGCAAAATCGGCGTCAAATGCAGCGGGATGGTTTCAATCGGCGACGACCGCACTCAGATACTCGAAACACTCTCTGAAGAACTCGGCAAAAACGACATAGTCCTCGTCACGGGAGGCCTCGGCCCCACTAAGGACGACATAACCAAGGCCGCCCTTGCGGAGCTCTCCGGAAGCCTCAATTACCGCGAAGACGCGGCCCAGAGAGCGATTGTGGTGGACATTCTCCACTCCCGCGGACTCGACGCCCTGCCGGAAAACCTCGCCCAGGCCCAGGTTCCGGAAAACTGCGAGGTAATCCTCAATCACCGCGGCACCGCCCCGATTATGGTGTTCCCGTTCGCCCCTGAGCGTTTCGGCCACAGCGCAAGGCTCTATTCGATGCCCGGAGTGCCATTCGAGACCGAGGCCGCCCTGCCTGATGTAATCGCTGACATAAAGAAGAATTTCCCCCTTACAGACATCTCCCACCGCACTCTGATGACTTTCGGACTTGCGGAATCGGCCCTGTCCAAGAAAATCGAGCCCTGGGAGAACGCCCTGCCGAAGGATGTGCATCTCGCCTACCTTCCCAATCCCCTCACAGGAGTGCGCCTGCGCCTTTCCATCTACGGAGGCGACAAGGCCGCCCACGCAGCCACCCTTGAGAGGCTCTGCAAAGAGCTGCACGGGATTCTCGGAGACATAATCTACTCTGACTCCGACAGCAGCCTCCCCGAGGAGATTGCAAGGCTTCTGGGAGGCAGCGGAAAAACCGTCTCGGCCGCAGAATCCTGCACGGGAGGGTTGATTTCCGAGATGATTACCTCCATCCCCGGCTGCTCCGAGTACTACAAGGGCTCGGTCACATCGTACGCCGCCCAGGTGAAGGAAAAGGTGCTGGGAGTTGATGCGGAAATTATCGGGAAATATGGGGTCGTCAGCAGCGAATGTGCCGCCGCGATGGCCGAGGGTGTAAGGCGCTGCCTCGGAACTGATTTCGCTGTTTCCACGACCGGCATCGCAGGCCCCGGCGGAGCGGAAGAAGGGAAGCCTGTAGGTCTTGTATGGGTCGGAGTGGCCTCCGCAAAGGGGGTGAAAACCCGCTCATTCACCTACAAAAACGACCGTCGTCACAACATTGAGCGCTTTGCAGCCGCCGCGCTCCATTTACTTTGGGAAACTCTTAAGGAAGAAATCAAGTAATTGAAAATCAGTGCATGTAACAAAATTGTTTTAATCTATAACATTTTTGTTACATTACTTTTGGCACATTTTAGCGGCGATTTACAACGTTCAACAGCCTCAGAAAGTTGCCTCCGGCGATGAGTTCAATCTCATTCTCCGAGTACCCTCTCGCTCTCATCTCATCGAAGATAAGACCCAGGCGGCTGCAGTCCTCAAGACCCTCGGGAGTGACGGCAATTCCGTCAAAATCGGAGCCCAGTCCGACGTGCTCAGCCCCCACCAGAGAGACGGCGTGGTCTATGTGATCGACTACCCTTTTGTAGCTTGGCCGCGGGAGTTTTTTCAACTGGTCAAGGCACTCATACCAGGCCGCCCTCTTCGCAGCGGAGGAAGGGTCGGCAATGAAAGCGTCCTCAATGTCGCTGCATTTGTCATAAACCACGCTGATTATTTTAGCGAAGTCCCCGTCAAGAAAGGCCGGATAGAAATTTATCTGAATCACTCCCCCCTGTGCGGCAAGGGCGCGGATCATATCGTCGGTCATATTCCGGGGATGCGCTGCAAGAGCCCTGCAGCAGGAATGTGTAGCCACGACGGGGCCTTCACTGTATTTCAGAACGTCCCAGAAAGACCTGTCCGAAATGTGGGAAACATCCACCAGCATCCCGAGGCGCCCCATTTCCTTCACCAAGTTCCGTCCGAAAGGGCTCAATCCGCCCCACCTTCCGCTCTCTCCGCTTGTGCAGGAGTCGCAGACCTCATTGTCGCGGCTGTGGCAGAGAGTGACATAGCGAACGCCGAGAGAATGGAAAATTCTCAAAAGTCCAAGATTGTGCTGAATGGGAGAAGCGTTCTCAAGACCGAGGAAAATGGACACCTTCCCCGCCGCCTTGTTCGAAAGAGCCTCATCGGCGGAGGTTGCCATCGCGGCCATGTCGGAATTTGCCGCCACAGCATCCCGTGTGCAAGCAATCAGCTCCAGAGCATAGCGGGTGGCCGCATCCGGAGAAAGCGAAGCGGGAACGTATGCCGCGAAGAAAGAAGCGTCGACTCCCCCGCGGCGCAGCTTAGGAAAGTCCACCTGGGCGTGAGAATCCTCCACACCGATGTCCCGCAGACGGTAAATCTGCGAAGGCGTATCACAATGAGAGTCTAATACAAACATAAGAGAAATTCAACTTTCGCAAGTATCTAACTTATTTATATATAACCCCTTCCCCTCTAATC
>CAVAMP010000039.1:0-22212 GCA_963589825.1 Flexilinea sp.
GGGATTTTTTACGGCCCTCAGGGCCGGCGGGCAGAAGCCCTTGTCAAGTTTCGCATTGCGAAACTTGAGTTTTAAAAACGGCGCAGCTTTCCTTGCGGCGCGCGGAGGGCAAAGTTACGAATAAAATGCGGATTTTTGTGTATCTTTGCGCCTCCCGTGCACGGACACGGAAAACGCCCCTTCTGTCTAAGGCTGTTCCCTTCCGTGCGCATACATATAATAATAGGTATGAAACATATTTATTCTTTGGCCGCGTTTGCGGTTCTTTTCCCTGCGGCTCTCTCCGCGCAAACTCTCCCGACGGAGTCCGCTTCATCTTCCCCCGAGTATCTTCCCGCGTGGCAGGAAGGCTATCTTGACATCCACACGGTAGCAACCGGCAAGGGCGACGCGGCCCTCATTCTTATGCCGGACGGCACCTCAATGCTCATCGACGCCGGCGACAACGACAAATGGGGCCCCCAGCACCCGGATTCCTCCAAAAAGGTAGGGGAGTGGCTCTCCATCTACATCAAGCATTTCCTCTCCCAGGTCCGTCCGGGCTGTGATACGCTTGACTATGTTATGATTACCCATTTCCACGCCGACCACATCGGAGTCATCCGCGACGCCCTTCCGGGTCACGACGGCTACGACCTTTCCGGAATTACGCTCCTGGGGGAGTACCTCCATTTCAACAAATTCGTCGACAGGGACTACCCGGACTATGATTTCCCCTCAAAGGAGAGGGTTCTCGCAGCCGACCGCGGCTTCATTCCGCACTACATCAACTTTGTGAACCACATCGCGGAGCAGGGCACCACGGTCGAGAAATTCAGCGTGGGAAGCAAGTCCCAGTTCAGCCTGCGCTATGAGCCGAAGAAATATTCCAGGAATTTCCAGATCCGCAACCTTGCCGCAAACGGGGAAGTATGGACCGGCAAGGGGATGAAATCCAGGAAAATGTACAGCGGCGACCCGACTCTCTTCGACGAGAACATAGTCTCCTGCGCAGTTAAGCTCAGCTACGGCAAGTTCGCCTACTACAACGGCGGTGATGTCGCCGGGGGCAACTGGGGCAAGAATAAGTGCAGGGAACGCGATTTCGAGACCGACATAGCGAAAGTCTGCGGCCCTGTCACCGTAATCAAGGCCGACCATCACGGCTATCACGACACCTGCAACGCCTTCTTTATGCGGACTCTCTCCCCGCAGGTCATCATAATCGACGCCAGCCACAAGAACCATCCTTGCGCGGACGCCCTCCAGAGGATGACCGACCCCTTCATCTGGAGCGGGGAGAGGGACATTTACATAACCGGCGAGTACTCCCGCGCACAGCTCGGCGAGGATCTCTGGAAGACTTTCAAACCGTGGGGACATATCGTCGTGAGGGTCTATCCGGGAGGAAACAGCTATCAGGTTTTCGTCCTCGACGCCGACTCCTCCGACTACCGCATCAAGTATAAAACAGGGGTTGTAAACCTCTGAAACGGCGGGCCTACCTAACAAATTTGTCTCAAAAAATAAAAGTTTTCGAGATTTTTGTGTATCTTTGCGCGAATGTCGTGCACGCACACGGAGGATTCCGGCCGCCCCCGGCCCGCTTCTATCCCCGCTTTCAAGACATAATAAATTTAGTATTAACCATATAGTACAGATAATGCAACGAACTTTATTCAATGTGCTGACTGGCACACTCGCAAGTCTCTTGCTGCTTTTGGGAAGTTTCAGCTCTCCGGCCCAGACAAATGCAGGCGGACAGCGGACCATTTCCGGAGTTGTCGTTGATTCTCAGGGCGTCCCGGTAATCGGCGCCAGCATCCTCCTCGAGGGTACGAAAACTGTCGGAACAATCACCGACATCGACGGCAAATTCTCGATGAAGGTTCCCGCCAAGGGCCGTCTGGTCGTTTCCAGCATCGGTTTCGAGACTCTGAACGTCTCGCTCAGCGAGTCCACCTCATCCTACAACATCGTCCTTCACGAAGACGCGATTCTTCTTGACGACGTGGTCGTTGTCGGATACGGCGTGCAGAAGAAGGAGAGTGTAGTCGGCGCCATTTCACAGGTGCAGGGCGAAACCCTCGTCAATTCCGGAGTTTCCAACATCACCAACGCCCTTTCAGGTAAGCTCTCAGGTGTCACCACGATGCAGTCTTCCGGCCAGCCGGGTAACAGCGACGCGGAAATCGTCATCCGAGGCGTCTCCAGTTTCGGAAGCAACAGCCCGCTGGTTCTCGTGGACGGCGTGGAGCGTGATTTCGCATCCATCGACCCGGACGAGGTTGAGAACATCTCAGTCCTCAAGGATGCCTCCGCAACCGCGGTCTTCGGAGCCAAGGGAGCGAACGGCGTAATCATCGTCACTACAAAGAGCGGAAAGGAAGGCAAGCCTAAGATGAAGATTTCCGTCTCCCAGGGTTTTGCCAATCCTATCAACACCCCGTCCCACATTGACAGCTACACCACCATGCAGCTTTTCAATGTCGCAGTGAAGAACGACCAGGACTGGGCCGAGATGAAATCGCAGGCGGTCCTGAACGAGTACCGCAACCCTTCCAGCACGGTCAACTCCTACCGCTACCCCGACGTGGACTGGTTCAACCTCCTCTGCAAGTCTTTCGCGCCTACAACCAACGCCAACTTCAACATCAGCGGCGGAACGAAGTTCGTCAAGTACTTCGCATCGGTCGGCTACACCAACGAAGGTTCAATCTTCCGCAGTCTCTCCGACGACAAGGTCAACACCTCCTTCAACTACAACCGTCTGAACTTCCGTACCAACGTGGATTTCAACTTCACGAAAAGCACGAAGCTCTCCTTCAAACTCGGAGGTACCGTTGACATAAGGACCGATTCCAGCGCATACGACGAAAGCAAGACCTGGAAGTCCATTTTCGGAGCCAGCACTGCCCGCTACCCTGCATACTATCCGGCAAGCCTTATGGAGCTTATTCCGGATACCGACTATCCCGACAAAAAGGAGGACCGTCTGAGCAAGGGCGGTGACGCAAACTGCTACAATCCTTACTATGTGCTGATGTCCGGAATTTCCACCCAGTACACGGGAACAAAGATATTCTCCGACGTAATCCTCAACCAAAAACTGGATTTCATCACCCCGGGTCTTTCCATCCAGGGTAAGGTCTCATTGAGTACCTACTATAAATATGAGACTCTCTCCTCCACCCTTTCCCGTCCGAGCTACACCATCGACTTCGACAAGGTCGGCACAGGAGAAAATCCGTGGCAGAGAGTGAATGGGTCAGTCTATGTGTATTCAGACCCTATTTTCACCACCTCGGCCAGCAATTCCCTCCAGAGCGGCTACTATCTCGACCTCTACTATGACCTCTCGCTCAACTACGACCGCAGTTTCGGAGACCACAATGTGACGGGACTCTTCCTTTTCAACCGTCAGGAGCAGGACAAGGGATCTGCCTTCCCTTATTATAACGAGGCTCTCGTCGCCCGCGCCACCTACGACTACGCACACCGCTATCTCCTCGAGCTCAATATGGGTTACACCGGATCGGAGCGGTTCGCCCCGAGCAACCGTTTCGGTTTCTTCCCTTCAGGCGCAATCGGCTGGGTTGTCACAAACGAGAAGTTTATGCAGTCTCTGAAGCCGTACCTGAGCAAACTCAAGATCCGCGCTTCCGCAGGTCTCGTGGGTAACGACTACGCCGACAACCGCTGGCTCTACATCAGCAACTACTCTACCAGCGACGGCTACATCATCGAGGACCAGATGGCCAACGCTTCCGCTCAGTGGGAGAGGGCCCGCAAGATGGACCTCGGTATCGAAATGGGCTTCTTCAACAACGACCTCACAGTGAACGTGGACCTGTTCGACGAATACCGTGACAAGATGCTCATCTCCATGGACAACCAGACCCCGATCTGGCTCGGCATCACTTCCAAGGAATTGAACCGAGGTGCCATCAAGAAGCACGGAGTCGAGGTCGAGGTGAACTACAGCAGGAATTTCGGTCCTGACTGGAGATTCAACATCGGAGGAAACTTCTCCTTCAACGAGAACAGGGTAGTCTATGCCGATGACGCTCCGTATGCTCTTGACCATCAGCGCAGCGTGGGCGCCCCGATCGGAGCGAACACTTCCGGAGTCTATCTCATCGACGGCGGCTTCCTCACTTCAATCGACGACATCCACTCCAACTTCCTTCCTGAGGCTTCAGGCATCGGCAAGGTTGTGGTCGGAGACTACAAATATCTTGACTACACCGCCGACGGCGTCATCAACGACGACGACAAGGGACTCATCGAAGGCTCCTACTATCCTCCGTATTCCTTTGCATTCAACACCGGATTCTCATGGAAAGGTCTGGAATTCAGTATGCTCTTCCAGGGCTATGCGGGCAAGTATGTGACATACGACGGCGTCTATGAGTACGCTTTCTTCGAGGACAACTACGTGACCCACCAGTCCGCCCTCAACTACTGGTCACCGGCAAACACTTCCGGCACCCACAGCACCCCTCACTTCGGTCAGAACTACTCCGTCAACGTCATCGGCCAGATGGCGGGCAAGACCTGGAGAAGGGCCGACTATGTAAGGCTCAAGGATGTCAGCCTCAGCTACACCTGGAGCGGGCGCAATTTCAAGAAGAGAACCGGAATGCAGGGCATCAAGCTTTATGTGACCGGCAACAACCTTCTCACTTTCACCGACCTTCTCGAGGGCGACCCTGAGTCCAAGACTCTCAAGCAGGGCGCATATCCTCACATGAGAACCGTCAAACTCGGCCTTCAGCTTAACTTCTAAACGGATTGACAATGAAAACTACATCAAAATACAGATTTTTGACTTTGGCTGCGATGCTCCTCGTCGCATTGTCAACTTCCTCCTGTCTGAACGAGTACCTGGACAAATCTCCCGATTCGGACCTGGATGAAGAGGCGGTATTCACCAAGTACAAGAACTTCAAAAGCTATTTTACTGCGGTTTATACCGGTTCAGATACCAAGATGAGGCCATATTATCCTCTGTGCTTCAATCTCGGCAGCGGAAAAATCACGACCGACTGTCTCACCGACATCTGCGACCCGGCCCGTGACAATCCTGCCCATCAGATTAAAATGGGAGACGGCTCCAAGGCCATCACCCCGTTCGGCTACAGCACCACTTCGAATATGGAGACCGGCAAGGTTGTATATGCCTGGAAAATCCTGCGTATCTGCAACAAGACCATCGAGAAGATAGATATGCTTCAGGACGCGACCGAGTCCGAGAAGGAGGATATGCTTGCTCAGGCCTATTTCATCCGCGCATACGTACATTTCGACATTTTCCGCTTCTACGGCGCGGTTCCTTATGTGGACAAGGTGCTTGACATCGACGACTGCGACCTTCCGGCCATAGACGAGAATGAATTCCTCCTGAAGGTTGCGGAAGATTTCCAGACTGCCGCCGACCATTTCAAGACGGCCGGAAAGATGCGCCGCGACCCTGACGGAAAACTGAAAGCTTCGGATATGAGCCGTCCGAGCGGAGTCGCCGCGCTGGCCCTGAAGGGACGCGCCCTTATGTACGCCGCGAGCCCTCTCAACAACCCGGACAACGACATCACCCGCTGGGAAAAAGCCGCCGAGGCTAACTGGGAAGCTCTCCAGGTGGCTTTGGAAAACGGCTATGACCTCCTCGCTTTCTCCAACATTTCAACGAACTATCACGACACCTACCACACCAACGAGCAGCTCTGGGGTTATGGATATACGAACATCAAGCTCAGCAACCAGATTCTTCAGTCCATCGTTCCGGGCATTTTCGCCCAGGGAAACTATGCCGCCCAGAACGTGGGACGTTGCCCGACCCAGAATTTCGTGGACAAGTTTGAAACCATCGACGGCTATGCCCTCAACACCGAAGCGGACCGCAAGAAAGCGACTGACGCCGGCTCCTACTATGAGCAGAATCCTTATGCCAAAAGGGACCCTCGCCTTGATCTTTCAGTGGTCTATAACCAGAAGAAAGTCTCAGGTTTCTCTGAGCCCGCTTCAATGTACATTGACGAAGACGGAAACAAGGGAGAATGGATGAAACCTTATTCAGAAGCCAGGGACAATTCTTCAAGGACCTATTATTTCGAGTGCAAGACTGTCGGCGGCCCGTACAAGGACGGAAACCAGAAGTACGTCAAGCTTGCTGATCCGATCATCCGTCTCGCCGAGGTTTATCTCAACTACGCCGAGTGCGCAGCCGAGGCTTACGGCGGCAGTGCCGGCAAGGCTCCGAAGGCGGATATGACTTCAGTCGAGGCTCTTAATGTCGTAAGAACCCGCGCCGGAATGCCTGATGTCCGTTCAGAATACCTTACGGATATGGAAACCTACCGCTCCCGCGTCAAGAACGAGAGAAACATCGAGCTCTGCTTCGAGGGAGACCACTACTACTGCGACATCCGCCGCTGGAAGGACGCTCCTGCAATCGGACGCAGCAAGCTGTACGGTATGAGGGCTACCAAACTGAACCCCGGTTATGACGCCACAGTTTACCCTACAGGCTTCCGCTACGAAAGATTCGAACTTCCTGCAAACCGCCAGATTGTCTGGAAAAACGACGGTATGTACTATATCCGATTCAAGAAGGCCGATTTGAGGAAGATGAAGAACTATACGCCTAAACAGGAATGGTAGCACAATTAAAATTCGAGCATTTTATGAAACAATACAAATACATACTCCGTTTATTGGTGTCATTGCTGCTGTGCGGTGTGGCTGTGATGCCTCTGGGCGAATGGAATGCGGACGCGCAGTCCAAGAAATCATCCAAGTCAAAGTCCAAGACTGACAACGATGTCAATGTCGCCATCCGTCTTGTGGATGTGGACGGGAATGCCGTCACATACGCCGAGGTCATCGTCGGTGAGGGTACTCTTCACGAAGCCACCGACGCCGAGGGCCGGGTCCGTTTCACCGCAGACTCCCGCGACAGGGTCTCAATCCTTGCGGAAGGCTTCCAGCCCGTTTATGCCACAGTCGCCGCATTGGCTGACTCCGAGGTAATCACCCTCTACAAGCAGGCTGTTTACTCCGAGAAACTGAACCTGCCGTATATGCAGATTTCCCAGCGCCACTCCCTCGGAAACACGATAATCATCAAGGGCGAGGAACTCGAGAAATACTCCTCAACCGACATCCGCAATGCCCTCACGGCAATCGCCCAGGGCGTGGTCGTCACCGAGAACTACGGCTCTCCGGGCGTCAGCGTAAAGGGAGACACCAGAGTCGGGGTCACTTCCAGAGGCCGTACACCTATGTATATGGTGGACGACGTTCCGGTGGAAATTGACGAAACTCCGCTTGATCCTCAGCAGATCGAGTCCATCACAATCATCCGCGACGTTATGGAGCGCACTCTCTACGGCGCCTCCGCAGCCAACGGAATAATCAACATCAAGACCAAGCGAGGCGTTGCCAACGACCGTTATGTGAACGCTTTCGTCGAGGCCGGAGTGAATGTGGCGGACAGGATGGCCGAATATGTTGACGGAGCGGACTATGCGCGCCTGAATAACCTCGCAAGGGTGAACAGCGGCCTCACTCCTCTCTACTCCGAGGCCGACATCCAGGAGTATGAAAAGAAAGACGCCTACAGCCTCACCCATCCTAACGTGGATTTCAAGAGCATGATGCTCAAGAACGTTATGTCCTACCGCAAGGCCGGCTTCCATTCCGGCGGCGGAAACGACAGGGTGCAGTACTACGCCTACCTCGGTTATGCAGGTGAGGACGATATGTACAAGATGGGCTCCACAGCCGACTACAACAGGGTGAACATCAACGCCAACCTTGACGTCAAGATTCACAAATACATAACCGCGCAGTTCGGCATCATCTCCTCTATGGGAATCCGCCGCTCTCCGCACTACGGCTATGCAAGTTCCTACGGAGTCGAGTTCCCGACCATACTCAACGACATCAACACCATCCCGGCGCTGTCGTTCCCGATTTATGCCAACAACGACCCCGAGCTTGAGTCTCCGTGGTACGCAATCACAGCTCAGTACACCCAGAACCCTATCGGAAACATCACCGAGAACGGCCACTACACCGAGACCACCAGAAAGGGCCTTATGAACCTCCGTCTGAACGTGGACCTCTCGTTCATAACAAAGGGCTTGAAATCAATGACATACGCTGCATACGACGCCACCAACTTCGTCCGTCTCGGAACGAAGGAGGACTATGCCGCCTACATCATCTCGAACACGACTGACGAGGTTACCGGCGAGACCGCTTCAAGCCTCTCCCAGAGCCCGAGCCACAGCGTGATCCAGACCACAAGCAAGTCCAAGCTTATGGACTTCTATTCCAACAGAATGTATCTCGTGGAGAAACTCTCCTACGACCGCACCTTCGGAAAGCACGCGGTATCTGCAGGCGCCGACTATATGATTACCAAGCGCTCCCAGACCGGCATCCGCGAGCACCGTCGTGAGATGAACGTCGGATTCAACGCAAGCTACGTCTATGACGACCGCTACATCATTTCCACCACGATGAACGAGCACGGAACCTACGCTCTTGTCAATAACACCTGGAACTACTCCCCTACAGTGGGACTGGGCTGGATAATGTCCAACGAGAAGTGGCTTCGCGGAGTCAGCGGAATGGATTTTCTCAAACTCCGTTTCCAGGCGGGACTTCTCTACTACGACTCTTCGTTCTCTGCGAACTACGAGTATGACAACTACTCCAACAACAGCACCGGAACTCTTTTCGGACCGTACACCGGCACAAGCATGTGGTTCGGCACCACTCAGAGCGACGTTGTTTACCGCACACTCATTTCCAGACTCGGAAACCCGAGCCTGACCCTCCAGAAGCGTCCTGAGGCCTCCATCGGTCTCGACGGACTCTTCCTCGGGAAGAGACTTTCAACATCCCTCACCTACTACAACTTCCTCAACTACGGTCCTGTGTCGGCCCTTTCCAATGTGATTCCGGGAGTTACCGGCGTTTCCAGCGCTTCATACTATATGAACTACTCCAACACCGCTTTCCAGGGTTATGAAGTTTCCCTCGGATGGAAAGACTCCGTCGGAAAGGACTTCTCCTATTCCATCAATGCCTGGGGCACAGGAAGGTTCTCAAAGAGACTCAGAGTGGACGAGCTCAGCTACAGCGAGCCTTACCGTTCCGCTGTCGGCACATCCGCAACAGCCATCTGGGGTTACCGCTACATCGGCCAGTTCAAGACCGACGAGGAGACTCTCGAAGTCCCTCAGTCTTTCGATAGCTCGCTTCAGGCAGGTGACTTCAAGTATCAGGATATGAACGGAGACGGCTACATCGACTCTTCCGACCAGTGCGTCATCGGTGAAAGCAACTCCGCTCTCTACTACGGCATCACCCTTAATCTCAAGTACAGGGATTTCGACCTTCTTGTCACCGGAACCGGACGCTCTTCCTGCGACCTTCTGATGAACAACGCCTACTACTTCAACGGCTGGGGTGACGGCAACTACACCAAATACACCCTCGAGCACGCGACCGACCCGTCGACTCCGCGTCTGACCTACAATCAGGTCACCAACAACTATGTGACCTCTTCCTACTGGCTAGCGAACGGCAGGTATTTCAAGATTCAGACAGTCGAGCTCGGTTATGAACTCCCTGTCCGCAGGCTCAACATCACCCGCGGAATCCGCGGAATGAGGGTCTATCTCAGGGCGAACAACGTTCTCACCCTCTCTGAAATAAAGGATCTCGACCCTGAGTCCATCAGCGCCGGCCTCACTAATTACCCTTTGATGAGGACCTTTGTCGGAGGCCTTAAATTCACGTTCTAAATCATTTGAAGACGATGAAAAGAAACAATATAATATCCGTACTCCTGGTTTTGGGCCTGTCCTGCTCCTGCTCCTTCCTTGAACCGTATCCGACCGAGATTCTCGATGCGGACTATGTGACGAGTAACCAGACGACGATGAAGGGACTCGTGAACAAATGCTACGACTTCATCCCCACCAACTACGACGACAACGAGAGCGCCTATCTGGACTGCCTCACCGACAACGCCGCTGAGACCTCCACGACTTCCGTCATGTCGCGTTTTGCCGTGGGAGTTACCCACCCTAATCAGGACCTGTTCAGCACCTACTGGACCCGTGACTACAAGGCCATCTACAACCTGAACCTCTTTATCAAGGACAGGAAGGGCCTGAGCGTCCGCTATATGACCGACCAGCATCTTGACGAACTTTTCAAGAACAAGACCTGGGGAGAAGCTCACGCGCTCAGAGCGTGGTTCTACTGGGACCTGCTCAAGAAATTCGGCGGCCGCGCGACCACCGGAGAGCTTCTCGGAGTTCCGCTCGTTCTTGAACCTGTAAGGATCTGGGACTATGACGCCGACGAGATTAAGAACGTCGAGTTCCCGCGCGCAACCTACGACGAGTGCGTGGAGCAGATTCTCAAGGACTGCGACACCGCCATCGCCTACCTTCCTGCCGCTCACAGGGATTTCCTCGTGGAGAACACCGAAGACCTCCGTGTGATGGGCTCCAGGAACTACGGCAGAATGGACGGAATGACCGCAACCGCAATCAAGGCTCTTGTATGCCTTACCTGGGCGAGCCCGAGGTTCAACCCGAAGGGTGATGTGACCCGGTGGGAAAAGGCTGCGAAGTTCGCGAAGGAAGTCATCGACTTCAAAATCAATGTTGACGGGAACGTTTCCGGCGGATTCACCCTCAAGGGCGCCGTCGACTGGACCGACCCCAACAGCCCGAGCATAATCTTCGCCGGCCACTACAACACCGACAACGAGGCGATGGAGCGTATGTTCTATCCGAACGGATTCCAGGGCAACGGCACAATGGGAGCCACCCAGGACTTCGTGGACTGCTTCGGTATGGCTGACGGCTATCCTCTCGGAAAGTCTCCGACCTACACCTACGACCCTCAGAACCCGTATGTTAACCGCGATCCGAGGTTCTACAGCATAATCTTCTACAACGGTAGAAAAATTACAACCGGCTATACTGACAAGAGAGACTACACTTTCGAGAACTGGGAGAACGGCGGAAAAGATGCCGCAGAGATTTCTTCACGAAACTCCCGCACCAACTATCACATCAAGAAGTTCGTCTACAGCGGCGTGGACTGGAGGGAAAGCACCACTACCAGGGCTCCGCGCTGCAAGTTCCACATCCGCTGGGCGCATATGGTTCTCGCCTTTGCCGAGGCTGCGAACCGGGTGGGCGGCCCGAATGCCAAAATTGACGGACTTTCAGCGAAGGAAGCCATCTCTTACCTTCGCAGCCGCAATACCTACGACGGCGATAAGGGATTCACAGAAGACCCGTATCTCGACGAGATTTCTCTTGCAGGCACCGAAGCTTTCGACAAGTTCCTCCGCAACGAGCGCAGGATCGAAACCTGCTTCGAGGGCAGCTGGTTCTACGACATCAGGCGCTGGTCCACGACCCTGGGCGATCTGAACAAGGAGGTTCACAGACCGACCATCACCAGGAACGGTGAAGACGATTACACCTACGGCACCGAGGTCTTCGAGTCACGTGTATTCAGGTCAGCCTATATGCCTATCCCTTACACTGAGATGCTCAAGACAAAGGGTCTGGTACAGAACGAAGGCTGGGAAAGCTGGCAGTAAAATATGGAGAACAGGAATATGAAAAAGAATGCAATTATAATTTTGGCCGCGCTCTTCGCGCTCACTTCCTGCTACGGCAGCTACATCAAGGACTCCACCTCTCAGGGGGTAGGATTCGCGAACAATGTGGATGTGAGGACGGTCGTAGTCGGCGAGGGGATGAAGTTCTCCACCGGAGTGGCTCTTGCCGGAGTCATCAATAACGGCGAGGACAGAACCGTAGATTACACTGTGGACGAGTCTCTCGCGAACACTACCGCTCTCGCAGCGATGCAGAACCACACTCTGAGCTACATCAATGAGCTCGCGGCAGACCTCACCGCATTAAAACCGCTCCCTTCATCAGAGTACTCTCTGATCAATGAGGGAGGACAGGACGGAACTACAGTGATAAGGAAGAACACCCATCTTGGAAAAATCACTGTCCAGGTGGATTCCGCGGCCTATCTCGCAGGTTCTGCAAGTATGATCCCGGACTTTGTGGTTCCTCTCAGAATCACTTCCGGCAACGGGCTTGACATAATCTCAGGCTACGAATCCACCGTCATCGGCGTCCGCTACGAGAATATGCTCTTCGGAAACTGGTATCACGGCGGCAAAGCCACCTGCACTCTCGCTTCCGGAAAGGATTCCACAGCGACCTACGCCACCGAGATTCCTCAGTCCACGAACAAGGTCTGGACGCTCACGACCGTTTCTCCTCATTCCCTCACGGCAAATGCTGTGGCGGGAGGACTCAACGGCTCAGCCGCGCAGATGAAGCTCACTCTCTCTCCTGACGGCTCAGTAGCCATCGAGTCCGTCCCGGGAGCCACCTACGCTGTGGAGCCTGACGGCGAGAGCCGCTTCAACCGCGCCCGTCTTCTCCAGGACCGCAAGGTGTTCCTCAAATACAAGTACACCGACTCCGAGGGCAAGCTCTGGCACGCCACCGACACCCTCACCTTCCGCAACCGCGTACGCGACGGAGTGAACGAGTGGCAGGACGAGAATCAGGAGAACTACAAGTAGTAATTTTTGACCAAAAAGTAAACACACGATATGAAACGCTATATTTTTCTCGCCGCAGCCGCTGCCCTCTGTCTCTGGCAGTGTACGGTAGCTGAAGTCCAGCCGCTTCAGTATGCTGCGCCGGTAGCCGAGTTCCCGACCGATGTCCCCGCGACCATCCCGCTTTCGGTGGGCGACTCCTACACTTTCTCCGTCAATTTCACTTCCGGAGAGAAGCTCACCAAAGAGTGGAGAGTGAACGGCCTTCTGGAGTCCTCTACGGACAAGTTGACCTACACCTTCAATGAGCCGGGCACTTTCACAGTTTCGTTCAAGGCCTACAACGGTTCGGGCTCCGTCGAGCAGAGCTACACCGTCACAGTGGACGACAAGCTTGTGATTCGCCTTTCAGTGGGCGACTCCACGATCATCAACCGTATGGAGGAAAGCCGTCTTCAGCTTTATGCCATCGTGGACAAGGGTCAGAACGTCACGCACTCCTGGAAAGTCGACGGAGTGGAGAAAGGCAACGAGGCCTACTTCGACACCTACCTCCCGAAGAACGTGTCGGTGGAAGGAGACGAACACAAGATAGACTATGTGGGCACCAATGCGGCCGGCACAGTCTCCAAGTCCTTCACCGTGAAGGCCGGAAACCGTCCTCTGCAGATTGACTTCCTGGAGCACCACAAAAGGGCGTTCACATTCACTGTTGACATCACTGCCGACATCCAGTACGGCGGCGCCGGAGCTCAGCACAAATGGTATCTGGGCGACCAGCTCGTTTCCGAGACCAACGAAATCTCCTACCTACTTCCTTCATTCGGAACCTATTATGTCAAGTACAACGGTGTAAATGCCAAGGGGGAGACCGTGGAGAAGGAGTGGACAATAGTTTACGACGAGTATCTCGCCGATTTTAATGACGGAGAGTTCTCGGATATGTTCCAACTTCACAATGCAAACACTACGTACTTGAAAAAAGAGTCTCTTTCCGTCATTGACAGCCCTTACGAAGGCGACAAGCACGGGAAAGTCCTCAAGTGGTTCAACAATTCCGACAATAAAACCCGCGGCGGCATACTTCTGCTCAGTGACTATTTCACCAAATGCGGCATAGACCTTAAGCAGTTCAAGGGAATAAAATTCGAGGGCCGTCTGTTTGCAGACAAACTTTCGGACACCGGACGCCGTTCTCCTTGTGTGGCCTATCAGACGGATTACACCAATGAATATACGACAAGTAAACTGGAATCCATCCGTCTCGGGACAGGCGACTCTGGTCTTCCGGACTTCACGCCGTGGAATTATGTCTATAAGGGCGGGTGGTCCCTGCTTACATATTCTGTGGATTTCAGCCAGGAAGGCACACTCAAGATTTATCCTACCTGTACTGTAAATAATACTACTGTGGTAAAAGGCTATTACGCACAGGTTTACATAGATAATGTAGTTCTGTTCTAAGCGCAGACTCCGCACAGGTTATCGCATACGAAAGAAAAAGTTTATTTTATGAAATACAGAAACATAATCATAATCGCTTCAGCCCTTGCCCTTCTCGCGCTTTCCTCCGCCTGCAAAAAGGAGCAGAAGGCTGCAGCCTACAACGACTTCACGGCGGAGTCAACGGCGGTTTCCGTTCCGCTTGAGGGCTTCTCCGAGACCGCTCCGGGAGTGTATGAGTTCACCACCACCCAGCCGTGGGTAGCGAAACTTTTCAAAAGCGCATCCTGGTTCACTTTCTCTCCCGCAAAGGGCGAGGCCGGAAAGAACGAAATCCGTTTCACCGCTTCCGACAACAGCTACGGACGCACCCGCACCGCGACTCTCACCATCGTTTCGGGCCTTTCCACCAAGGACATCACCTTCACTCAGACCGCCCACGTCGAGGGGCAGCCGTGGGTCGACTGGGAAAATCCGGTTCAGATTGCCCCGAACCCTGCAGTGTATGGCCGTGTGCGCCGCCTCTCAGACGACCGTCTGATGGCCTGCTACACCACCGGGCAGGACTCCTACATCAAGTTCAGCTCAGATGAAGGCGCCACTTGGGACGGAGCGAAGTGCATTTACGAGCATTACGATACGACTCGGGCCGGGAACAATCTCATCGTGAAGATTGACAACCCTGATTTCGCTCAGCTCTCCTCTTCCAACCCCTACAAGCCGGGCCGCATCATCTACGCCGTCAATGAGCGCGTAAGAACTTCCGCCGACAAGGACGCTTTCCCATACTACATCTCCGTTCTCACTTCCGATGACGGGGGAGAAACTTGGAGTGACCCTGTGAAGATTTACTCTTCTTCCGAGTATGCCGGCTGCTACGAGCCGTTCGTTCTCGAACTTCCTGACGGCACAGTTCAGGTCTATTTCGCTGACGAGACTCCGTACGCTTCCGCCAGCGGCATCGGCGATCAGAACGTAACGGTGATTGAATCAACCGACGGAGGAGAGACTTGGGGCACCGCACGCGTAGCCAGCTACTGCAAGGGCGGGCGCGACGGTATGCCTGCCGCAACCATTTACAATGGCAACATCTACCTCACGGTGGAGTACCGCTCTCCTGCGGGCGGAGAGGATTTCCACCCGGTTGTGGTGTATAACTCCGTTTCAGACAGCTGGTCATCTCCGGTCGGCGACTTTGCCGAAGGCACTCCTCGCTTCGACCCGTTCCAGACGAGCCTCCAGCCTACGAAATACTTCAACGGCGCTCCGTACATCGCACAGACCGACAATTTCTTCCTCATCTCCTACCAGACCAACCGTACTCCATCCGGAGCTACGGCTTCCAATTCCGACCTCGAAATTCAGATTTGCCCTAAGAGTGAAATGTCCGGCGCTGTGTTCAACACTATGCGCTCGCCTTCCCGCCCTGCCGGCATCGATATGACGAGCAAGTACGCGAACTGGAACTCCGTCAACTGCATCGGAGGCGACACCGTTATGGCGGTTTACTGCTCTGACGGCTGCGTCTACGGCGTCAAGGGCACGGTCCGGAATGAGTAAGACTCGGACCACCGCCCGCGGCATCCGCGGCAAACAAAGGCAAACAACATCATCAAAATAATAGCACTATGACACACAACACTGACACAAAGAAAATCCCTTATGGGGGGGGGTACGCTTCTCCCCGCATTGAAGTGACGCCGTTGTCCTCTGAACAGGGCTTCGCCGCTTCTTCCACTGTCTCTTGGAATGACGGTTCCATTCCGAACGATTATTCCAAATATAATTTCTGGGATCAGCTTTAATTGGGAGGTGTAGTTATGAAAAAGACGATTATAGCAATGCTCACCCTCTCGGCCGGCGTCCTTTCATTTTCCGCTTGTCAGAAAGACCTTTCCGACATAGAAAACGGCAAGGCTTCCAATTTCGCTGTCACCAGGACCGTCACCGTTTCCGAGGAGCCGTGGACGGCTTCCACGAAGACCGCCTTCACCGAGGAGGACGGAATCAAAGTTACCGGGAAAGAGGATATGGCCGTGTTCTACTATGCCGGCGACAAAACGACCACGGTTTCCGGCCTTGCAAAAGTGGTTGCCACTCCTGACGGGAACGGCGGCTATGCCTTTACTCACGATGCCACAGAGGGTTCCACCTACAACTATTGGTTCGTACTCCCGAATAACGCCAGAGTAAAATTGAACAGCAAAAGCACAGGTCACGAATTCTGGCTGCATCCGACTCAGTTCCCGTCAGACGACTCCTTTGACTCGAATATGGACGCTCTTGTAGGACAGGCTCAGTATGAAGTAAGCGCTAAGACTTCTGTTTCTGAGGTTAAATTCAGAAGACTTTTCTCCCATCTTGAGCTTAAACTTTCTGACGGCGCGTCAGTTCTCGGCGACGAGAAAATCCACGCGGTGACTTTCGCCTTGAGCACGGCTGTTACCGATAGCACTGCACTTACAGGCCTCGTTTATCCGTCCCACAGCGACGTTTACTCTGACGGACGTAATGCGATGAATACTCCGGGCAATGCAGTGACCGCTCACTATCCGGGTGGCCTCGCCAAAAACACCGACGGCACCTACCACGTCTGGTATGTGGTAAATCCTATCGAAGTTGCCGCCGCCACGAAGATTACAGTGACGGTAACCGCCGACACCAAAACCATCACAAGGGAAGTTTCTCTTGCTAAGGCGCAGAAGATAGAGAAAGGCAAATTCAACGTCATCCCGTTCGACCTTTCCGGCTCCGGCTACACGCAGCAGCCGTCGGCATACTACAATCTTGCTTCTAGTAGTCTCTCTTCAGAGTGGGCTGCGGGTTCAGATGCCGTAGTCAAAGAGGACGGCCAGGGTTATACAAATTCACTCTATCTTAAAGCGAAAGCGACTACATCAGGAACCCTTACATATACCGTCCCTTCTGGAAAGACGGTGAAGGGCATTAAACTTTATACTCATCCGCAAAACCCGAATTCAAATACCGGTCTTACGATTACTTGCGGTACGCAGGCGTGCGGTACATATAATTTGAACTATACGGATGACGGAGAAGTCGCAATATCCGGCGGGTTCAAATATTTTTATAATGGAATGAGTACGAATACGAAGTATGCTTGGCCGGAGTCGATATCTACTTTTATATTTAGTGCCGGCAAAACCCAAACAAACTCAATCAGGCTCGTGGATGCAGTAGTTCTCTTCGAAGCAGACTCCTCATCCGCAGGCGAGTAAACCTCCCCGCCCCAAGAAAATCCAAGAGGATGACCCTCCCAAGTCAATTCCGACTTCCCTGGTCATCCTCTTTTTTTGTTTCCCTCCTCGGGCTTCCCGGCGTTTCACGCCGGCAGTCCCCCGCCTCCAACGGTTCTTTGTGTATATTGCTAAAAATCCCCATATTTGCCGAACATTACCTCTCGTAATTGAAAAGCCTCATTCTATGCAATACGCAAATATGAAAACGACACTTATAGCGGACTCCGGGTCCACGAAAACCGACTGGGCGGCACTTTCGCCCTCCGGAGCGAACCCCGTCCTTTGGAGCGGCCCTGGCTTCAACCCGAATTTCGCATCTTTGGAGGAGTTTCAAAGTGGCATTCTTCAAAACTTGCCCGCAGAAATTGAACCGTCCTCTGTGGAAGAAATCCGCTTTTACGGCGCCGGGGTGAGCCCAGACCTGCAGCAGTCCGTCTGTGAGGCCCTAAAGGGCGTATTCCCCGAGGCGAAAGACGTTTTTGCCGACTCCGACCTTCTCGGCGCGGCGAGGGCGCTTCTTGGGGACACCCCGGGCTTTGCCGCCATTCTCGGCACGGGGATGAACACCTGCATTTACGACGGGAAGGCAATCACCCGCAGGGTCCCTCCGCTCGGCTTCATTCTCGGGGACGAGGGGAGCGGCGCCTGCATCGGGCGGATGCTTCTTAGGGACTATGCGAGGGGGAATATGCCCCGGGATATATATAAGGAACTTCAAGAAAAGGTCGGGGGAGGCGCTGAGCAAATCATCGCTAGGGTCTACAGACAGCCCGCCCCCAACCGCTACTGCGCCTCTTTTGCCGGATGGGTAGGGGAGCGCCGGAGCCGTAGTCCCTATTGCGAGGCCCTTGTAAAAACCGCCTTCCGCGACTTTTTCAGGGGCGTAGTCAGCCTCTATCCGGACTATCGGCGCTATGCCCTAAACTGCGTCGGCTCAGTGGCCTTCGGATGCGCTGACACCCTCGGGGAAGTTGCGACGGAATTCGGAATGAAAACTGGCCGGATACTCAAGTCTCCGCTGGAGGGTCTGATAAAATATCACGAAAAAAATCTGATTATTGGAAATTAATTCGTATATTTGCAGCCCCAAAAATTGGGGTTAAAAACATAAATAATAGATTTACAATCATTTATGCCAACAATTCAACAGTTAGTTCGCAAAGGACGCGAGGTTATCGTCGAGAAGAGTAAATCTCGCGCGCTGGATGCTTGCCCTCAGAGAAGGGGCGTATGCGTGCGTGTGTACACAACCACACCTAAGAAACCGAACTCAGCAATGCGTAAGGTTGCCCGTGTACGTCTTACCAACTCTAAAGAGGTCAACGCGTACATTCCGGGCGAGGGTCACAACCTCCAGGAGCACTCAATCGTGCTCGTTCGCGGAGGCCGTGTAAAGGACCTTCCGGGTGTGCGTTACCACATCCTTAGGGGAGCTTTGGATACAGCCGGCGTCGAGGGAAGGACTCAGTCCCGTTCTCTCTACGGAGCCAAGAGGCCAAAGGCTGGAAAGAAGCCCGCTAAGAAGTAATTTTATTTAATTTATTACCTTTAATTTTCAAAAAACAATGAGAAAATCGAAGCCTAAGAAGAGGATTCTACTTCCTGATCCTAAGTTTCACGATGTGATGGTAACACGCTTCGTGAACAATCTTATGTTGCAGGGGAAGAAGAGTATCGCGTATTCTATTTTTTACGATGCCATTGATATGGTAGGCGAGAAGATGAAAGATTCTGACAAGGCTCCTCTCGATATTTGGAGGAAAGCTCTCGAGAACGTGACCCCTCAGGTCGAGGTGAAGTCACGCCGTATCGGTGGAGCTAACTTCCAGGTGCCAATGGAGGTGCGTCCTGAAAGGAAGATTTCACTTTCTATGAAGAATATGATAGTCTTCGCCCGCAAGCGCTCAGGCCACTCTATGGCCGAAAAACTTTGTGCTGAAATCATCGCCGCATACAACTGCGAGGGTGCAGCATTCAAGAGAAAAGAAGATATGCACAGAATGGCAGAGGCCAACAAGGCATTTGCCCACTTCAGATTCTAATCCCCACGAAGAAAAATGGCAAGAGATCTTAAATTCACCAGGAACATCGGCATTATGGCTCACATCGATGCCGGAAAGACCACTACCTCAGAGCGTATTCTCTACTACACTGGTAAAACCCACAAGATTGGAGAGGTTCACGAGGGTGCGGCCACTATGGACTGGATGGTACAGGAGCAGGAGCGAGGCATCACCATCACTTCCGCTGCCACTACCGCTTTCTGGCATTACAAGGGGGATACATATCAGATTAACCTCATCGACACTCCGGGCCACGTTGACTTCACCGTCGAGGTGGAGCGTTCACTCCGTGTGCTTGACGGAACAATCGCAACTTTCTGCGCGGTAGGCCGCGTACAGCCTCAGTCCGAGACCGTATGGAGGCAGGCCGACAAGTACGGCGTTCCTAAGATTGCATACGTCAACAAGATGGACCGTGTCGGTGCAGACTTCCTCGCTGTTGTGGAGGAAATCAAGACCAAACTTGGCGCAAGGGCTGTTCCTATCTGCCTCCCTATCGGAGCTGAGGACAAGTTCGAGGGTATCATCGACCTCATCGCCAACAAGGCTATTTATTACGATTCAGGCGAAGAACTCGTCAACTACGAGGTGAAGGAAATTCCTGAAAACCTCAAGGCCGAGGCTGCCGAGTGGAGAGAGAAACTCGTCGAGGCTGCCGCTGACTATGACGACACCCTTATGGAGAAGTTCTTCGAGGATCCCGATTCAATCTCAGAGGATGAAATCATCGCTGCTCTGCGCAAGGCAACCATCGATATGTCCATCGTTCCTGCCTGCTGCGGTTCATCATTCAAGAACAAGGGCGTTCAGTTCCTTCTTGATGCAGTGATGCGTTACCTTCCTTCTCCGCTCGACAAGGGCGCCGTCAAAGGCACCAACCCTAAGACCGGTGAAGAGGAGGAGAGGGCGCCTAAGGCAAGCGAGCCGTTCTGCGCACTCGTCTTCAAGATTGCAACCGACCCGTTCGTTGGTCGTCTCGCATTCCTCCGCGCCTACTCAGGCCGTCTGGATGCAGGCTCATACGTGCTCAACACCCGTTCCGACAAGAAGGAGAGGGTTGCGCGTCTGTACCAGATGCACTCCAACAAGCAGAACCCTATCGACTTCGTAGAGGCCGGAGACATCTGCGCCGCTGTCGGATTCAAGGATCTGCGCACGGGAGATACAATCTGCGTTGAGACCAACCCTATCACTCTCGAGTCAATGGTATTCCCTGACCCTGTGATCGGACTGGCAGTCGAGCCTAAGACCCAGAAGGATCTTGACAAGCTCGGCATCGCTCTCGCAAAACTTGCCGAGGAGGACCCTACCTTCACCGTCAAGTCAGACCACGAGACAGGCCAGACAGTCATCAGCGGTATGGGTGAGCTTCACCTTGACATCATCGTTGACCGTCTCCGCCGCGAGTTCGGCGTGGACATCAACCAGGGTGCTCCGCAGGTTAACTACAAAGAGGCTATCACAGTGCCGGTTCAGCACCGCGAGCTGTTCAAGAAACAGTCCGGCGGTCGCGGTAAGTTCGCCGACATCATCGTCGAGATCGCTCCTGCTGACGAAGGTCAGACCGGACTCCAGTTCATCGACGAGGTCAAGGGCGGTAACGTTCCTAAGGAGTTCATCCCGTCTGTGGAGAAAGGCTTCAAGTCAGCAATGGCCAACGGCGTTCTCGCAGGCTACGAGGTTCCATCCCTCAAGGTGACCCTCAAGGACGGTTCGTTCCACCCTGTGGACTCCGACCAGCTCTCATTCGAAATCTGCGCACGTATGGCGTTCCGTCACGCTTGCCCTAAGGCAAAGCCGGTCATCCTTGAGCCTATTATGAGCCTCGAGGTTGTCACTCCGGAAGACTATATGGGTGACATCGTGGGCGACCTCAACCGCCGTCGCGGCCAGGTTACCGCAATGGACTCAACGGTCGGCGCACGCATCGTCAAGGCGTATGTTCCGCTCGCAGAGCAGTTCGGCTACGTGACCATCCTCCGTACCATTTCTTCAGGCCGTGCAACCAGCACGATGACTTTCGACCACTACGCCGAGGTTCCTGCTAACCTTGCGAAGGACATCATCGAGAAGTCAGGCTACAAGGCTCCTGAGGAGGAATAGTAATAAAGAAAGTTTAATTGGTTATACAATAACGATATGAGCCAAAAAATCAGAATTAAACTCAAATCATTCGATCATATGCTGATTGACAAGTCGGCCAAGAAGATCGTTGAGACAGTTTCTTCTACAGGTGCCCGCGTGAATGGTCCTATTCCGCTTCCTACCAACCAGAAGATTTTCACTGTCAACCGCTCGACTTTCGTGAACAAGAAGGCGCGCGAGCAGTTTGAGCTCAACTCATACTGCCGTCTCCTTGACATCTACGAGTCAACTCAGAAGACCGTGGACGCTCTTATGAAACTTGAGCTTCCAAGCGGCGTTGAGGTCGAGATCAAGGTTTGCTAAGCATTTTTTCTTATATTTGCGAAGCCGGGCACTAAACCCCCGGCTCCGCAAAATTAAGTTCTTTGAATCTATTTTTTTTGTTGGATTTTGATGCGGATGCAAGGCGGACGAGTGAGGAGGGAGGGAGTTACCTTGGGGTAATGACCGACAGACGATGCGAAGTCCAACGCGGCAGACGCGCAAAAGACAGTAAAAAAACGGTCCCATAGCTCAGTTGGTTAGTAGCACCTGACTCATAATCAGGGGGTCGCAGGATCATGCCCTGCTGGGACCACGAAAAAGGCTCGCTTCGGCGAGCCTTTTTTCGTGGCCCCAGTAAGGGCCTTTCATACACCCCCCAACCCCCTCTGCAGGGGGAGTGGTGCTCCATCTTCCCTATCTCACATTC